>DATAUX010000144.1:0-22971 GCA_036268015.1 Solirubrobacteraceae bacterium
ACCAACCGCCAGGAACTCACCAGCCCAAGCCGACGACGGCCCGGCGAGCAACGCGCACGCTACGAGCAGCCCCGTCAGAGCGCCAAGTCCGGCGCGCCCGCTCACGCGATCGCCGTGAATCCGTTCCATACCCCGATTTTCCCCTCGCCCGGCCCGATGCCCCGACCTCACCGCCAGCGACTCGTTCCGCGTCGTTAGCGATGACATCCGGAGTTCCAGTGATCACCGCCTTACGCGGTCCGCTGGGATTGTACATGCGCGTCAAGGCCCCGGTATGCTCTTGCCCGATGTGGAGCGCGAACAGACGCACGTCCGCCGTCGCCATCCCGGTCGGGCTCGGTGTCCTGTTGGCGCTCGCCGGCTGCGGCGGCGGCGGGTCGACCAACCCGCCTCCGCGAGCACTCTCGGCGAGCACCTCCCACGGCCTCAGCTACACGGCGCGGATCACCGTCAGCGGCAAGACCCAGTGCGTCTCGACGAGCTACCGATCCGCCCTGGCGACCGGTCAGCCGATTCTTCAGGGATCGCACCTCTGCGGTCCGCCTGCGCAGCCCGGCCACGCCGTGCTGATCCAGGCGCACGGCAGCCCGGAGTCGCTCTTGAGCGACGTCTCGGCGGCGGGCTGCGACACGGTGCGTGGCGGCGGCACGCATGCGACGCTGAGGACTCTCGTCAGCCGCTGCACGACGGGGAATCCACGGTTTCGGGTGACGATCCTGCCGCCCGCGCGCCGGCTCGTCATCGTCGGGGTCGTCGGCGTGCCGGTGCTCAACTTCCCGCGGCACATCTGCCGCTCCGGCATCTGCGTCACCCCGCTCGCCTGAGAGCGGGCCGGCGGCGGCGACCCGACGCGCACAGCGTCAGGCCAACCAACTGACGGCGGGCTACTCGCGCGATTCCGGTCCCCTGGCCGACCAATCCCGCGTCAGTCGCGGGTCCTCGGGGGCGGACTCCCCCGCTCCCGGATCCCGGGCCGTCGCCGGCGACTCGGGCGCGGCGACGAGCGCGAAGAGGGCCGCCACCTCGGTGGTCATGTAGTAGTCGGTGCCACCGTCCGCGCGGCCCTCCGTCGCGATCGGCAGCGCCCGGCCCAGTCGGCGCGAGTACCGTCCCGGCCAGGCGAGGATTCCCGCGACACCGTGCGCGCCCTTGTCGACGCGCAACCGCGCGGCGACCTCATTTCCGGCGAACCGCTCCCCCGGAGCCGCGGCCAGCAGGTCGAAGAGCTCCCGGGCCGTCGGCGCCAGGCGCGCGTAGAGCCACGCCGCCCGGTCGCCGTCGGCCTGTCCCCAGACCTCCGACGTGTGTTCCTCGTGATCGCGCGGGCCATGCGGTCCCGGTCCGTGGTCACGACCGCGGCCCCGACCCCGACCGGGTCCGTGACCCGGCTCGGAGCTGAGGAACGACGCGAACCATGCATAGAACTCGGCGACGCGTGCTTCCGGTACGGGCACGGTCACCTGCTTGTCAGCCATCAGACGACAGCCGGGGCGTCGGATCCGGACGGTCCGGCCGCCGTGCCCTGCTCCCGCTCCGCCGGTCCGGTCCGGTCGCACCTGCGCCCGCCCCGGTGGTGTCCAGCGTGGTGACGCCTGCCGCGGCCGCGGCCCACGGAACCCGCGGCCAAGAAGCGGCCGAAGAAGCCGTAGAACTCCGCCAGCCGGTCCTCGGGGACCTCGACCGTGACGCTCTGCGTGTTGGATGTTGTGTCCTGAATCTCCAAAGTACATCTCCTCAGATACTTAGTTTTACTTACATTGGGAATGTAGCATAAGTAAATAAGTACCTCGCGGGGCTGTCCCGAGCGACGCCGCGGCCGCGGATACGTCAGCGTGAGGAGGGCGCATCAGCCGTCCCCGACGGCCCCGCCGCCTCGACGCGAAGCGCTCGAATGCGACCCCCGCGATCGCCCCGCGCGGCGTCGGCCGGGCGCGCCCGTGCGTGTATATAGTAACGGCGTTACGTGTCCCGAAGTACCCCGGCCGCGCCGCCGGAGGGTCGCTCGAAACGGGAGCTCGCCGCGTCGCCGAGCGCCCATTCGAGGACTCGAGACTGGGATCGGGACTACATGCCCGAGACCGAAACGGAGACCACATCGTGCGCACGCCAACATCTCGCGGCCGGCGACGGCACGACTCGACGACGCGCTCCGCCCGGCGGCTCGCCGGCTGGGCAACCGCGGGCGTGATCGCCGCGCTGCTCGGGACGACCCCGGCGACCGCGGCGGCCAAGGCCACGCCGGGCTTCTACGCCGACGCGTCGCCCGGCACGACGATCGGCTACCAGATCTACGACCACACCAACCTGATCGGCGGCAGCTCGCCACGCGGAACGATCGCCTTCAAGCTCTACGAACCCGGCGACACGACCTGCCAGACGCCCGTCTTCACCGCCACGGTCACGGTCTCCGGCACCGGTTCCGACAACTCGCCGAACTACATCACGGCGGCCGCCGGCACCTACGAATGGGTCGCCGCCTACAGCGGCGACGACAACAACAACCCGGCGACCACCCCCTGCTCGAGCGCCTCGCAAAGCGTGATCGTCGCCAAGACGACCCCCGTCGCCACGACAACCGCCACGCTGACCAACGGCGCGATCCACGCGACCACAGCACTCCAATGGGGCTTCGCCCCACCCACCGGGACGATCACCTTCTCCGTCACCGGCCCCAACGACCCACTCTGCTCGGGAACGCCCGTCTACACGTCGACCGTCCCGGTCAACGGCGACGGCAACTACAGCTCCGGATCGTTCACGCCGACCACCCCCGGCATCTACACCTACCGGATCCGCTACAGCGGCGACTCGAACAACTATGGCATCGGGCCGACATCCTGCCTCGCCACCGGCGCCGCGGTGATCGTCGCCAGAGCCGATTGAAGCCCCGGAGGCTCCAGCCCGGCGCTTGCCCGGGCCGGGATCTCGACCAACCAGGTCCGCCGCCCGGCCGCCCGCGCAACGCGAGCACGCACCGGAACGGCGTTCGCCGGCGGAGATCATGCCCGGGGAGCCAATTCCGAGACGTGACCAGTCAGCCAGCCGCCCGCGAACCCGATCCACCTCTTCACCCGACCCGTCGACATGCGAAGATCCGCAGATGGATACGACAACGATCGATCAGGCCTACAGCCAGCTCCAGACCGAGTTCCAAGACGTAGCGCAGACGGTCCAGGCGCTTGCCCAGAAGCTCCAGCAAGCCGCAGACTCGGGCGACCAGAACGCCCGCGAGTGGCTGCTCGACCTCAAGGGCGTGGCGCTGGACATCAAGGACGAGCAGATGCAGGTCAACAACCTGCTGAGCGCGATTCACGGCTTCGTGGCCAACGCCAACCAGGCGCCACCGCCACAGCAGGTCTACGCTCAGCCGGTCCAGCAGCAGATGTACCCGCAGCAGGCGTACCCGCAGCAGCGACGTGGCGGGATGTTCGGCAACTTCCTCAGCGGCGGCTTCGGCCAGGCGATGGAGATGGGCGCCGGAATCGGCCTTGGCGAGGATCTGATCAACAGCATCTTCTGATCCTCGCCGGTCCCGGCACGGGCCGGGTCGCGCCCGATCGGCGTCCAAGCCGGCGGGCCGGCCCGGCCTAGGTGTCGAGAACTCCGTCGATGCCGTTCGTCGTCTGCGACGACCCGCTCGAGCTCTGCGACGCGCTCTGGGATCCGGTCGCGCTCGACGCCGAACCGCTCGTCGCAGGCGGATCGGACGTGCCAGCGGACGCCGCCGTCGTCGAGCTGTCCGGGCTCGCCGCGGGAGGATCCGCAGCGGCGGATGTGGTCGCCGCGGGAGTGCTCGTCGTGGCCGGCGTCGTCGGCGTGGTCGTCGTCCCGCTTGGCGTCGTCTGGCCCGCCGGGTTGAAGTCGCGCGCGCAGCCGGGGAGGCCGAGCGCCTTCGCCTGCTTGTCGCTGCGCCTGCCGACCACGTCGCCGTCGTCGCCGAGCTTCACGAGCTTCGCGTGCTGATTGGCCTTGAAGGCCGCGATCGTCTCCGCGAGGATCGTCGCCTGCTCGCGATTCGTCGCGATGAAAGCGGCATACGCCTTGGCCTTCTTCGCGGGCGCCTTGATCGCCTTGAGCTGGGAAACGAGCTTCGTGACGATCTTCTTCGTCGCCTGGAGATCGCCGACCACGGTGTCCGGGGCGACCACCGGCAGGGCGACGACCTTGGCGCCGGCGGCCAGACACGCGGCGTCGGCGCTGCTCGCAAAGCCCGGCGACGCCGTCGTGCTCGCCGCGTCGGCGACGCCGGAGCCGGTCGCCAGGATCATCGCTACCGACGCTGCGAGCGCTGCTCTGCTCATCGAGTTGCCCCTGCCGTCGAAGTTTCCGCCCGCCGATCGCGCGCGCCTTGGCGTCCGACACGATAGCGCCGCGATCGCTACGCGACCAGGTCGATCCGAGCCGCTCGGCCGCGCTCGGGCGCGGCAGCGGTCCGTCGCCTATGCGACACCGATCGCGAAGGCCCGCTCGCGGTAGGCCACGCCGCCGGCGGCCACCGTCATCAGGACGCGCCCGCGGAGCTGGCGACCGGCGAAGCAGCAGTTCTCCGAGCGACTCTCGTAGCCGGCCTCCCCCACCTGCCACGTCGCCTCGAGATCGACCAGGCAGACGTTCGCCGGCTCACCGACCGCGATCAGGGGCATCGGCAGGTCGAGCACGCCCGCCCCGGCGGTCAGTCGCTCGACCAGCGTCCCGAGCTCGAGGAGACCGGGGATGACGAGGTTCGTGTAGAGCGCGGCGAACGCCGTCTCGAGCCCGGTCGTGCCCATCGCCGCCTCCTCGAACGGAACGTCCTTGTCCTCGCGGGCATGCGGCGCATGGTCGGTGGCGATGCAATCGATGACGCCCGAGCGAACCGCCTCGATCAGCGCCTTCCGGTCGGTTTCCGCCCGCAGCGGCGGGTTCATCTTCAGCCGCGTGTCCAGGCCGCGAACGTCCTCGTCGATCAGCGTGAGGTGATGCGGGGATGCCTCGGCCGTGATCCTCACGCCGGCCGCCTTGGCCGCCTCGACCGCCCGGACCGATTCGATCGCGGACAGATGCTGCATGTGCACGCGACCGCCCTCGTGGCCGGCGAGCGCGGCATCCCGGGCGACCATCGTCGACTCCGAGACCGACGGGATGCCCGCGACCCCGAGCAGAGCCGAGACGGCGCCCTCGTGCATCGCGCCGGCGCCCGAGAGCGTCGGATCCTCCTCGTGGAGGGCGATCACCCCGCCGCACAGGCGTTGGTACTGGAAGGCCCGGCGCAGCAGCCCGGCCGAGACGACCGGCCGGCCGTCGTCGGTGAAGCCGAGCGCACCGGCCTCGCGCAACTCGACCATCTCGGTCAGACCCCGGCCGTCCAGGCCCGGACTGATCGCGGCCATGAAGCCGACCGGCACCCTGGCCTCGCGCAGCGCCGCGTCCCGCAGCGAGCCGAGGACCGCGGTGCTGTCGACCACCGGAGCAGTGTTCGGCATGCCGACGACCGCGCAGTAGCCGCCGGCGGCCGCAGCCCGCGTCGCCGTGTGGAGGTCCTCCTTGTGCTCCTGACCGGGCACCCGGAGATGGACGTGCGGGTCGACGAACGCCGCGAACACGTGGCGGCCGGTCCCGTCGACCCGCTCGGCATCCGCCGGCGCCGAAAGCAACCCGGGCTCGCCGATCTCGGCGATCACACCCGCGTTGATCAGGAGGTCACCCCGACGGTCGACTCCGCTCCGCGGATCGACCAACCGGGCCCCGGTGATCAGCAGCGTCGCAGGCGGGGTCGGGGCGCTGTAGAGCCGCCTCATGCGAGCTGCGCGCTCGCGCTGGCCGCGCCGGCGACCGGCGCCCCGCCGCCACCAGTCACGCGGGGACCGGCCAGGAGCTCGTAGAGAACCGCCATCCGGACGACCACGCCCGCCTGGACCTGGGCGGTGATCAGCGCCTGCGGCGAGTCGGCGACGTCGCTCGAGAGCTCGACGCCTCGGTTGACCGGCCCCGGATGCATCAGGACCTGGTGGGCGGCGAGCCGCCCGGCATTGATCTGGTAGCAGGAGACGTACTCGTGCAGCGACGGGACATAGTCCTCGTGCATCCGCTCGTTCTGCATCCTCAGGGCGTAGATCACGTCGGCCTGGCCGAGCTCCGAGAGGTCGTAGCGGACGTCGCAGCCGAGCGCCTCGATCCCCGGTGGGATCAGCGTCGGCGGCCCGCACACCGTGACCCGGGCGCCGAGCTTCGTGAAGGCGAGGATGTTCGACCGGGCGACCCTCGAGTGGAGCACGTCACCGACGATCCAGATGCTCCTGCCGTCGAGCCGGCCGATCCGTCTGGTCAAGGTGAAGACATCGAGCAGCGCCTGCGTCGGGTGCTCGTGGGTCCCGTCGCCCGCGTTGATCACCGACACGCCGGTCCAGCTCGCGACGAGGGCCGCCGCGCCGACCCGGGGCGAACGGATCACCAGGGCGTCGGGCTCGTAGGAGGCCAGCGTGGCGATCGTGTCCTTCAACGACTCGCCCTTGTCGACCGAGGAGCCCGACGCCGCGAAGTTCAGGACGTCGGCCGACAGCCGCTTGGCAGCCAGCTCGAACGACGACCGGGTCCGGGTCGACGCCTCGTAGAAGAGGTTCACGACAAGCCGGCCGCGGAGCGTCGGGACCTTCTTGATCTCGCGGTCGGAGACCTCGGCGAAGCGCGCCGCCTGCGCCATCAGGCGCTCGATCTGGTCGCGGTCGAGCTGCTCGATCGACAGCAGGTTGTTCATCTGCGCTCCTCTCCGGGGATGGCGATGGCGATCTGGTCGATGCCGTCGAGCTCTGCTACGCGTACGTTGACTCGCTCGCTGCGGGCCGTCGGCAGGTTCTTGCCGACGTAGTCCGGCCGGATCGGCAGCTCCCGATGGCCGCGGTCGGCGAGCACGGCGAGCTGGACCCGCGACGGACGTCCGTAGTCGAACAGCGCCTCGATCGCCGCCCGGACGGTCCGACCGGTGAAGAGCACGTCGTCGACGACGATCACCGTCCGGCCGTCGATCCCGAAGTCGAGGTTCGACGCGTTGACGACCGGCGCCTCCGGCCGGGTGGCCACATCGTCGCGATAGAAGGTGATGTCCAGGTCGCCCAGCGGGACGTCCTGTCCGAGCAGCTCGCCGACGATCTTCTGGAGGCGGGTCGCGAGCGGCGCTCCACGGCGGTGGATCCCGACCAGGGCGGGCGATTCGCCCTGGGCGTTCTTCTCGGCGATCTCGTGAGCGATGCGCATCAGCGCGCGGCGTACTCCGTCCGCATCGAGAACGACCTTCTCCGTGCCCATCGGCTCCTTCCTGGTCTCACCGGACCGGGTTAAAGGACATCGCGACTGTAGCAGCGGCTCACGACGGACCGATCGGGCGACCCGGCGTGGCCGAACCCCACCAGGGGACGCGGCGGCCCCGGCCGGTACTCACAGCTCGACGCGCTCCCCCATGATCACCGTCCGCGTATCCGGGAGGCCGAAGTAGTTGACCGGGGCCCCGGCGTTGTGGGCCATCGCAAGGAAGACCCGCTTGCGCCAGGCCGACATCCCGGGCGCGTCCGTGCGGACGATCGTGATCTGCGACAGGAAGTACGAGATCCCGTCGATGTCGACGTCGCCCTCGAGCAGATCCCGGTCGGCGGCCAGGCGGAGCGTGGCCGGGATGTACGGGGCGTCCTGGAAGCCGAAGTGTGCGCTCAGGCGGACGATCCCGTCGGTCGGATCGCCCAGCTCGTCGACGACGAGACGCTCGTCCCGCGGAACGTGTGGCACGCGCTCGGTCCGCAGCGAGATGATGATCACGTTCTCGTGGAGGACGTGGTTGTGCTCGACGTTCGCGCGCAGGGCCAGCGGTGTCATGTCGGCGTCAGCGGTCGGGAAGACGGCCGTCCCGGGGACCCGCCGGACCGGCGGATCGTGAGCCTCGAGCGCCGTCACGAAGTCGAGCAGGGGTCCCTCCTCCCGGGCGCGGCTGGCCGTCACGATCTGCTGGCCCTCGTGCCACGTCATCAGGAGCGTGAAGACGACCGCCGCGAGCGCGAGCGGCAGCCACCCGCCGTGGGCGACCTTCTCGAGGTTGGCGGCGAAGAAGGCGACCTCGATGGTCAGGAAGATCGTGCCGCCGAGCCCGATCATCCAGACCGGCTTGCGCCAGAGGAAGCGGGCGACGGCGAGGAAGAGGATCGTGTTGAGGATGAACGTGCCGGTGACCGCCACCCCGTACGCGTTGGCCAGGGCGGCCGACGACCCGAACCCGAGCACGAGGCCGAGCACCGCGACGAACAGGGCCCAGTTGATTCCCGGCGCATACACCTGTCCGATCTCGTGCTCGGACGTGTGGCGGATCGTCAGCCGTGGAAGGAAACCGAGCTGGACGGCCTGGTTGGTCACGCTGAAGGCCCCGGAGATCGCCGACTGCGACGCGATCACGGTCGCCACGGTCGCCAGGATCACCAGCGGAATCTGGGTCCAGTCGGGCGCCAGGAGGTAGAACGGGTTGGCGACGCTGGAAGGCCTGTCGAGGATCAGCGCGCCCTGCCCCAGGTAGTTCAGCGTGAGTGCGGGGAAGACCGCGAAGAACCAGGCCCGGCTGATCGGCCGCCGGCCGAAGTGACCCATGTCCGCGTAGAGCGCCTCCGCGCCCGTGACCGCGAGGACGACCGACCCGAGCGCGATGAACGCGACGCCGGCGTGGGCCGAGAAGAAGTCGACCCCGTAGCTCGGCGACAGCGCCTTGAGGATGCCCGGGTGGCCGGCGATCTCGACGGCGCCGAAGATCGCGAGGACACCGAACCAGAGCGCCATGATCGGCCCGAACAGGCGGCCCATCGCGCCGGTCCCGCGGTGCTGGATCATGAACAGGCCGGTGATCACGCCGACCGTGATCGGGAGCACGAGCGAACCGAGGCCGGGCGCCGCGACCTTGAGTCCCTCGACCGCCGACAGGACCGAGATCGCCGGCGTGATCATCCCGTCCCCGTAGAACAGCGACGCTCCGAGCACACCCAGCGTGACGAGCGTCAGCTTGGCTCGCCGGCGGCCGAGCCTCGCGCCCTGGAGGAGCGCCGTCAGCGCCATGATCCCGCCCTCGCCGCCGTTGTCGGCCCGCATGATGAAGGTCACGTACTTGACCGACACGACCATCGTGATCGACCAGAAGACGAGCGAGATCACCCCGTAGACGTCACCCGGGCTCGCGTGGACGGCGTGGTGGTCGGCCGTGAAGACCGTCTGCAGCGCGTACAGCGGGCTCGTCCCGATGTCGCCGAAGACGACACCCAGCGCGCCGAGCGTGAGCGCCGCGAGCCCGCCGTGGACCGCCTTGCGGCCCCGCGAAGGGCGGCTCGACGCCGGCGGGTCGTCGGCCGGTGGGGCGCTGGCGTCGGCCACGCCCAGACCCTAATCGGTCGAGGACGGCCCGCGAACCTCGCGTTGGGCGACCGCCGCCATGCTGCCCTGAGCCGCCGCGATCGCGTTCGCGTCGCCGCCGGGTCCGCGCAGGACCCACGAGATCCCGACGGCCACGAGGCCGCCGGCGACCGGGCCGACGACATAGACCCAGAAGTGGCCGAAGTCACGCAGGACGAGATCCGGGCCGAACGACCGGGCCGGGTTCATCGACGCTCCGGTGATCGGGCTCGACCACAGGCCGGCGAGGATCACGTAGCCGGCGACGGCGACCGCCGACAGCGGCCCGACGTTCTGGGCGCGGGACGCCGTCCCGAGAATCGTGCTGACGAGGCCGGCCGTCAGGACGAACTCCATCAGGACGGCCTGGCCCTGACCGACGCCCGGGCCCGGGAGTGTCGCCCCGAGCATCCCGACCGTCCCGAACATCGCCTCGAGGAACAGCACGGCGAACGTCGCGCCGGCGAGCTGGGCCACGATGTACCCGGGAACCCTTCGCCACGGAAAGTCTCCGCGGGCGGCGAAGGCGATGCTCACGGCCGGGTTGAGGTGGGCGCCGGACACCGCGCCCATGAAGAGGATGATCGCCATCACGGTCAGGCCCGGCGCCGTGACCTCCGCGCCGCGGCCGATCGCCCCGTGGCTGACGGCGTCGATCACACCTCCGCCGGCGCCGACCAGCACGAGCAGGAAGGTCCCGAACAGCTCGGAGAACAGGCGGCGCCATTCCTGCGACGGGTCGTCGAACGCCTTCGCCCACGGCGCCTCGACCTCCGACAGCTCACGGATCATCGACCAGAGCGTCAGGCTCCGGCGCAATGCCGCCGGGTTGGCGGGTCCGGCCCGGTCGTCGGGCCCGGCGGGCACGGCGGGCTCAGGCGGGGTCATCGGAGCTCACCCGGGCCCATTCCCGGCCGTCTGGCCGAATCCTTCGCGTGGTCGGCGGCTTGCCGACCGCGGACGACGACCCGGCCGGACAATCTAGTGGAGCACTGTCACGCACCTGACACGGACGGCCGCCCCGTCGACCGCCACGTCGACCGTGGTCGCACGGCGCGTCCGACCCGAAAGGCCGACCGGAACGCGAACGGTGCGGATGCGGCCGGCCGCCAGACGGGCGGCGATCCGGCCGACCCGGCGGCCGTTGACCGTCAGGGCAATCGTCACACGCCGAGCCGTCGGACTCTCGACGCGGATCGCCAGGCCCCGGCGGAGCGCCGCGCGCAGCTTCTGGCCGGCCGGGATGCTCGCCGACAGCTGCCGGGGGACGACCGCGGCGGCCGGTGGGGCGGTCGAGCCGGCGATGCTCGCAACCGGCGCGGACGCCGCCGTGCCGACCCACGACGGCCGGTGAACGACGTTGGGAACCGTGTCGGGTGTGTAGACGTTGATCTCGAGCGTGCTGCCCCCGTCGACCACGTCCCCCCGGGGATCGGTGACCCGGTGGAGCACGTACACGTAGTGGACACCCGGCGTCGAGAAGGTCACCGTCTGGATCGGATCGTCCGCGTAGGCCCCGAGCTGCGAGCCGTCGCCGTCGATCTCCCACGCCCAGGCGTTGGTGTCGGCCGTCGCGTCGGTCATGCCGGTCGCATCGATCTCGACCGGCTGGCCGGTGACCGCGTCCGCCGGGGTGACGACGACGGCCTGCGGCCGGGTCGGGCAGACGAGCGGCGCGGCAGCCTGATCCTCGGTGGTGAGAAAGACCGACCGGGTGTCGGCGATCGAGCTCGGGTCGCGCCAGAGCATGCTGGCCTCGCCCGACGCGAGGCCGACCACCAGCGGGCTGGTGTCGCCGCAGGCCGCCTGTGCCAGCACGAACGGGCCGGTGGCGGTCCGCTGGGCGACGGTTCCGCTGGCGAGCGCGACGACCGCGCTGCCGTCGGCCCCGAGAACGGCTCCGGTCGGCGTGTACGCGACGTAGGTCGACGTCGTGAACAGGGGGCTCGGCGTCGTGAACCGGCCGGTCGCGATCTCACCGTCCGCCGTCACGACCGGACCGCCGCTGGCCGCGCCCGGGTCGTACGCGTCGGGTTGGGCAGTCGTCCAGGCGACGAGCACGTGGCCGCCCGGCGCGGCCGCGACGACGGGGTCGATCGCCCCGCCGACGAGCGTGCCGTCGGCTCCCCCGCCGATCTCGAAGGCCGCTCCGAACGATGCGCGGTCAGGCTCCGTCGCCGCGCGCAAGGCGCCGGCGCTCTCGCCGACCGGGCTCTCCGCCCAGGTGGCCAGGACGCCGGCGTCGGTCCCGACGAGTTGGAGATCGTCGACGTTCGTCTCGCCCGCCGTCAGGCTCCCGAGCGTGACTGCCCCGTCAGGCGCGACGATCGCCGTCGCGAGCTGGGTCGTCCCGGTGGCCGAGCCCGGCGCCAGCCAGGCCACGACGGTCGTCCCGTCGCCGTCGACCGCCAGCTTCGGATAGAGCGTCGCCGACCCGGGCTGGAGCGGTCCGGTGAGGTCGATCGGTGCGCCGAAGGTCTTCGATCCGGCCGGCTTGAGCGCGAGCTCGAGGCTGGCGGCGGGGCCGGCGGTCGACTCCCAGACGGCGGCTGCGGCACCGGCCGTGTCGGCCGCGAGCGTCGGCCACGCCGCGTCGTCCGGGAGTCCGAGATCCGCGTCGATCGTCCCGTCGGCGATCCGCTCGACGACGGCCGGGCCGGACAGGTCCTGCTGGAGCCAGCTCACGTACGCGTCCCCCTCCCCGTCCGTCACGACGGTCGGGCCGAACGCGTTGCCCGGACTGAGCTGGGTGACCGACCCCGGCGACGTGCTGCCGGCCGGCATCACCTCGAGGTCGAGCGGACCCCGCGAATCGTCGCCCGCGGTCTCGAGCGCCATCACGGTGTCGCCGGTCGACGTCGTCGCCGCAGCGCCGCCGGCCACGTCGAGATCGGCGGGCGTCACCCGGGCCGACCCGGTCCAACCATCGGCGGACGCCGGCGGTGGGAAGGCGACCAGCGGCAGGCCGAGGGCGAGCACGCCGAGGACAACGCGGACCCGCGCCCTCAGGTCTGACCGACCGGCATCCCTCATCCGTATTCATCGGTCTCCGGCCGCGCCGCCTTGAGTCCGCCGTGGGCCGGCTATAATGCTTGCCGGCAAGCAATCTATTCGGGTGGAAGCGGCGATGACACAGGTCGAGACGACGGGTAGGGCGATCGAGGACGAGACGGCCGCCGCCGATGCGGTCGGCCGCCTGCGGGCCGTGGTCGGCAGGCTCGGCCGCCAGCTCCGCGCGACCCAGGCCGGCGCCGGGCTGACGCCGACGCAGATCTCCGTGCTCTTCAGCCTGGCCCGACGCGGCCCGCTGCGCCTGTCGGAGCTCGCCGAGATCGAGGGGCTCAACCCGACGATGCTCTCCCGTGTCACGGCCCAGCTCGCCGACGACGGCCTCCTCAAGCGGGCGGCCGACCCATCCGACCGGCGAGCCGCGGTCGTCGATGCGACTCCGCGGGGGCGGCGCCTGCGGGAGAAGATCCACCGCGAGCGCAACAAGGTCCTCGGCGCCCAGCTCGACGCGCTCTCCCCGGCCGACCGCGACTCGCTGATCGCTGCGCTTCCTGCCCTCGAAGCGCTGGCCGACCAACTCCGCACGCGCTCCAGATGAAACGACTTTCGAACGCGGCCGGCCTCGCGTTCGCCGCCCTCGCGATCCCCAACTACCGTCGGTACGTGTGGGGGCAGGCGACGTCCCTGATCGGCACATGGATGCAGATGACGGCCCAGTCGTGGCTCGTCTACACGCTGACACATTCGAGCACCGACCTCGGCCTGGTCGTCGCCGCCCAGACCCTGCCGGTCCTGCTGCTCGGCCCATACGGCGGGGTGATCGCCGACCGGGTCGACAAGCGGCGGCTGATGATCGTGCTCCAGGCGGCGATGGGAGTCCAGGCCCTGATCCTCGGCCTGCTGACGGTCACGGGGTCGGTCCGGCTGTGGGAGATCGCCGGCCTGGCGATGCTGCTCGGGCTCAACAACGCGTTCGAGAACCCGGCCCGCCAGTCGTTCATGCTCGAGATGGTCGGGGCCGAGCACCTGCGCAACGCGGTCAGCCTGAACTCGGTGCTGGTGAACGTCGCCAGATCGATCGGACCGGCGGTCGCCGGTGTGATGATCGCGACCGTCGGCAACGGCGTCTGCTTCCTCGTGAACGCCGTCAGCTTCGCCGCGGTCGTCAGCTCACTCGTGACGATGGACGCAACCGCGCTTCACCCGAGCCCGCCGACCCGACGAGGCCCGGGGCAGCTCCGCGAGGGCCTGCGCTATGTCGCCGGCAAGCCGGACCTCGCGATCCCGTTGGTCATGATGGGGCTGGCCGGAATGCTCGCCTACGAGTTCCAGGTCTCGCTCCCGGTGATGGCCAAGGAGGCGCTCCATTCCGGGCCGACCGGATTCGGCTTCATGACGGCGGCGATGGGTATCGGAGCGGTCGGCGGAGGTCTGCTGGTGGCCGCCCGCGGCCACATCGGCATGCCGACGCTGACACTCGCGGCCGGAGCCTTCGCCGCCACGTTGATGCTGGCAGCGCTCGCCCCCAGCCTGCCGATCGAGCTGGCCGCCCTCGTCCTCGCCGGGTGGGCGAGCGTGTCGTTCATGTCAACCGGCAACTCGACGCTCCAGCTCACCGCCGACCCGTCGATGCGAGGCCGCGTGATGTCACTGTGGTTCGTCGCCTTCCAGGGCTCGACGCCGATCGGCGGCCCGATCATCGGATGGGTGATGAGTCAGGCCGGGGCACGCGCCGGCCTGGGCGTCGGTGCGTTGACCTGTGTTTTCGTGGCGCTGTTGGGTCTGATCTCCGTCCGGCGAATGACCGGCCGCCCCAGCGGTCGGCCGGCGGTCGGCTCCGTTCGGGCGTAGGGCCCGGCTCGTTCGAGATCCCGGCTCGGTCGGAGTCGGTCGATCAGCCGCAGAGCGTCAGCTCGCGAGCGAGCACGCGCGCGCCGGTCGCCGTAGTCACCGTCGCCCGCAGGCGGTGGTCGGACCCCCGTCGCAGGCCGCGGAGGCTGACGGTCGCGACGAAGCGGCCCTTGGCGTCAGCCTTCGACACCGTCGCCAGCCGCCTGGTGCCCAGGCGATAGGTCACTCTTCTGATCGACCCTCCGGTCACGTAGACCGCCGCCCGCCCTCGCACACACCGGGTCGGGCCGTGTAGCGCCGGCCTGGCAGCGGCCGCCGCGGCTGCCGGACTCTGGAGCGGCTTGGACCCGGCCGCTGTCGAGTTCGCTGTCGTCGAAACCCCGCCCGACGCCGTGGCGCCCTGCGCGCTCGGAGACGAGGCGCCCGCCGGGGGCTGGTTGCCGGGAGTCGGATTCGACGCGCCAGCGCCCGACGCAGACGGGTTGGCCGGTGGCTGGCCGGAGCTCGCCGGCGGCTGGCTGGGGGTCGCGGGCGGCTGCGATGGCGTCGGAGTCGGAGTCGGAGTCGGCGTCGGTGCGGGGGGCGGCGCCGGGCTCGTCACCGGAGGACTGGGGGTCGGCGGTGGTCCGCCCGTGATCGGCGCGAGCTGGGCCTGCGTGAGCGTGATGGCGTCGCCCTGCGTGATGCACCCGGTCGGCCCGACGCCGAAGTTGTTCGTGTCGCCGCTGTAGCGGACCCGCACCGTGTACGTCCCGGCGACGGTCGGCGTGAACGGCTCGGAGCTGTAGGAACCGTCGCCTGAAGCCGGGATCGTCTGCGTGTAGACCGGCGTCCCCGAGCAGAACTGGTCGTCCGGACCGGTCACGTAGAACGTGAGCGTTCCCGTCGGCGATCCGAAGCCCCACTGAATCGCCGCCGCTGGGCGGATCACCCCACCACTCACGGAAGCCGTCGCCGTCACGACCGGCGTCGCCGGGCTGACGATCACGGCCTGCGACGCACTGCCGCACGCGCTCTGAACCGGGTTGTTGTTCCCGTCGCCACTGTACGTCGCGACCCAGTTGTATGTTCCGGCGACCGACGTCATGAATGTCGACGAATCGTCCGATCCGGACGCGGCCGCGGCAACGGTCGAAGCGAAGACCGGCGTCTGGCAGGCCAGATCACCCGGCCCATACAGCTTGAACGTGATCGTGCCGGTCGGCGAGATCCCGCCGAGCAGGTTGACGTGGTCGAAGACTGCCAGGCCCACCGTCGTGCTCGGCGACGCATCGGTCGAGAAACCGGGTATGGCGCCGCCGTCCGTCGCCCCGGCCGGGGTCGCCCCGAGCAGCATGCAGACGACCGCGGCGATCACGATCTCCGGCAGCCGCCTGATCCGCGATCCCGAGTCTGCTGGCCCGCCGCGCAGGGGGACGCGCCACGCTGATGAGGGTCGCAGCGGGTCTCTCTTCGTCATCGTGGCCGAGTTCCGGGGGCCGTGGTCCGCGACTGGACGATCATATGAGAATACGGATTTGCCGACCGGCGTGGAGCGCCACCAGGGACCGGCGCGGAGCGCCCCGCCGGACCGGCGTGGAGCGCCGCCGCATCGGAGAGCGGGCTCGGGCGTCTGGCGTGCCGGGCACGGTTCGCCCGGCCGGCCGGCCGAGTCGGCGTCCGACGACGGGCTCCGGCCGCGAGCGGTGCGCTCGCGGCCGGGATGCGGCGGGCGGACCGGGTCAGTTGAGCCCGGGCGCCAGCTGGCTCTGGGCGACCGTGACCGCGTCACCCTGCGTGATGCAGCCGGTCGGCCCGACGCCGTAGTTGTTCGCATCGCCGCTGTAGCGGATCCGCACGGTGTACGTCCCGGCGACGGTCGGCGCGAACGGGCCGGAGCTGTACGAGCCGTCCCCGGCCGCCGCGACCGTCTGCGTGTAGACCGGCGTTCCCGAGCAGAACTGGTCGTTCGGACCGGTCACGTAGAACGTGATCGTGCCGGTCGGCGAGCCGAAACCCCACTGGAGCGCGGCGGTCGCACGAATCACGCCACCGCTGATCGAGGCCGTCGGCGTCACGACCGGCGTCGCCGGACCGACGATCACAGCTTCGGATGCGCTGCCACACGCGCTCTGAACCGAGTTGTTGCTCCCGTCGCCACCGTAGGTCGCGGTCCAGTTGTACGTGCCGGCCGCCGACGTCACGAAGGTCGATGAATCGTCGGACCCAGACCCCGACACGCCAACCGTCGAACTGAAGACCGGCGTCTGGCAGGCCGTGTCACCCGGCCCGTACAGGCTGAACGTGATCGTGCCGGTCGGCGACGCTCCACCAAGCAGATTCGCATGATCGAAGATCGCGTGTCCGACGGCCGACCCCGGCGAGGCGTCGACGTACAGGGCGGGAGTCGACAACGGCTGCGCCGGCGGACTGACCGGCGGATTCTGCGGAGGCGCGAGCTGGCCCTGTGTCACTGTGACCGCGTCGCCCTGCGTTGAGCAGCTCGCCGGTCCGACGCCGTAGTTGCTGGCGTCGCCGCTGTAGCTGTCCTGATAGGTGTAGGTACCGGCCACGGTCGGCGTGAACGACCCCGAGCCGTAGTCGCCGGCGCCGTTGACCGGGACGGTCGCCGTGTAGACCGGCGCCCCAGTGCAGGACGGGTCGTCCGGACCGGTGACCGTGTACGTGATCGACCCTGTCGGCGGCGCGAAGCCCCACTTGAGCGTCGCGACCGCCTCGATCGATCCGTCGTCGAATGTGGCGGCCGTCGTCACGACCGGCGTCGCCTTGCCGACGTTGACGACTTGCGACGAGCTGCCACACGGAGTGGCGACCGGGCTGTTGTTCGCGTCGCCGTTGTAGGCCGCAACCCAGTTGTAGGTCCCCGCGGCCGGCGTCAGATAGCTCGGTGAGTTGTCAGACCCGGTCCCCGACACCCCTACCGTCGAGGTGAAGACCGGGGTCCTGCAGGCGGCATCGCCCGGCCCGTACAGCCTGAACGTGATCGTACCGGTCGGTGCGTGGCCGGCCATCAGGTTCGTGTGATCGTAGATCTGGCGGCCGACCATCGTGCCGGGCGACCCGTCTGCGTAGAGGGTGGGTGCAACGCTGGCGACCGCGGGAGCCGGCGTGGTCGCGAGGATCAGCGCGACCGTGCCGGCGCCAGCGAAAGCGGTGAGACAACGAAGCGGAAAACAGACGGCGCCGAAGCGCCACGGGGGGATTTTCGATGACGGTGACATGCCCACACGATCGGCGTCCGCACGCGACCGCCGGACTTCGGCGTTCGTGGCTGGACGTTTGGACGAGGACGCTCGGGCCGACGCGGGTCGACTCGTTGTCCGCGCCCCGCAGGGGCGCCCGTGGCCGACCGCTGCGACCGCGACGGCGGGGATCGCTCGGGGCCGGCCGCCGGCCGGGATCAGATGTCGAGGGCGCCTGGCGTCGGCTGATCGACGGCAGGGTCCACGAGCGTTCGATGGTCCTCGGCATCAGCCGGGTGGTCCAGATCGCCCGGGTCCGGCTGGTCGAAGTCGACGGGTTCGCCGGCCAGCCGTCCGAGTGCCTGCGCGATCTCGTGCATCGCGTCGATCAGGTCCTCGCGGTCGGCCTTGCGCTCGATCGAGATCCGCAGGGCGGCGATCTCACGGGCGAGGAACTCCGACTCGGCGAGTTGGCGTGCGTTGGTGTCGCGGTCGCGCTCGATCTCGACCCGGTCGCGATCGGCCTGACGGTTCTGGGCGAGCAGGATCAGCGGCGCGGCGTAGGCGGCCTGGGTGGAGAAGACGAGGTTCAGGAGGATGAATGGGTACGGGTCCCAGCGGAGCTGGACGGCGATCAGGTTGAGGAAGATCCAGACGAGGACGATTCCCGACTGGATCGCGAGGTAGCGGCCGGTCCCGAGGTAGCGGGCCATGCCCTCGGCGAAGCGGCCGAACGCGTCCGGGTCGTACGAAGGTCCGCCGGCCGTGCCGCGCGGCTTGCTGAGGTCGTCCTTTCTGGCCATCGGCCGCCGACCCTAGGTCCCTGCTCCGGCGACGCGCCAGCCGGCCGGGAGCACCCGGTCGAGGACGTCGTCAATCGTCACCGCCCCGAGCAGGCGGCCGGACTCGTCGACGACCGGCAGGGCGACGACGTCGTACGCGGCCAGCCGGTGGGCGACCATCTGGTCGCTGCACTCCGGCGCGACCGGCTCCGGTGCGTCGTCGACGCACCGGCCGAGCGTCTTCGACGGGGCCTCGCGGAGCAGGCGCTGGAAGTGGGCGACGCCGAGGAAGCGGCCGGTCGGCGTCTCGGTCGGCGCGAGGCAGACGAAGACCTGGGCGGCGAGCGGCGCCCGCAGGTCGGGGTCGCGGATCCGGGCGAGCGCCTCGGCGACCGTGGCCGTCGGCTCGAGGATGATCGGCTCGGGCGTCATCAGGCCGCCGGCCGTGTCCGGCTGGAAGCTGAGCAGCCGGCGCACGGGCGCGGCCTCGTCGGGGTCCATCGCGCTGAGCAGCTCGAGCCGGCGCTCGGCCGAGAACTCGCCGAGCAGGTCGGCCGCGTCGTCGGCCTCCATCTCGTCGAGCACGCGAGCCGTCCGCTCGAGGTCGAGGTCCTCGACGATGCGGACCTGCTCCTCCTCGGAGAGCTCCTCCAGCAGGTCGGCGAGCCGCTCGTCCTCGAGCGCGTCGGCCAGGACCCGCCGGCGCGAGAGCGGCAGCTTGCGGATCGCCTCGGCCATCTCGACCGGGTGGAGGTGGCCGATCTCAGCCGCCTGGCGGGCACCCGCCCGCTCGTCGCGGAGAACCTCGCGGGCCTCCTCCCAGCCGATGATCACCGGCGGCTTGCGCCGACTCGGCATGCCGCCGCCGGCGAGGGCGAGGGTCGCGAGCTCCCACTCGTGGGGCTCGTCGGGCGCCGGCGCGATCGACGCGTCGATGATCCGCGAGCCGCGCAGCCTGCGGCCGAACAGCTCGCCGACGACGAGCTGCTCGCCCGGCCGCAGCTGGAACTGGCGGAGGTTGATCGCCCCCCGCCGCAGGCGAACCCCCTCGGTCTCGATCTCGCCGATCCGGCCGGCCCCGATGAAGACGTGGCGCTTCTGGACGCGGACGACGAAGCCGTTGACGCCGGGCGGGCCGGTTCCCGCACCCCCGGTCAGGACGACGTCGGAGACCTGGCCGATCTGGGCTCCGTCGGCTCCGACCAACGACAGACGAACCAATCGGGATACGTAGATCAGACGGTCAGCCATTCAACCATTGTGCCGATCCGCCCCGAACGGAGACACCCCGATCCGGACCGCCGCTCACGACAGCGCGACGGCGACGACGTCCGGATCGTTCGTGATCAGCTCGTCGACGCCCAGCCCGGCCAGCCGCCCCGCCTCGACCGGATCGTCGACGGTCCACGCGAGCACGCGGCCACCCGCCGCGTGGACCCGCCGGACGAGACCCTGCGAGACGAACCGATGGTCGACGGTCAGCGCGTCGCATCGACCGGCCTCGATCCCCGAGCTCCCGGCCAGCTCGACCCGCCGCCTGGCCTTCCGGGTGGCCAGGCCGACGAAGCCCGGCGGGGCCGCCGGCTCGCGTCCCCCGGTCGCCGGCTGCCCCCCGAGGCCGAGGCCCGGGCCGCGGCCGGTCGGCAGCGTCCACGCCCGCGCGGAACCCGAGATCCGTCCGGCCAGCTCGACGTCGTCGAGTCGGCCGCAGACGATCGTCCGCCCGCCGAACCCCCGCGCCGCCAGCAGCTCGCCCAGCGGCCGGGCCGCCGCCCGGTCCTTGATGTCGGCCAGAACGCGGACCCCGGACGCATCGATCAGCGCGAGGGCGTCATCGAACCCGAGCACCCCCGGCCGACCGGCGTCACGCCGGTCGTGGGCGACGACCAGCCGGCCGTCGAAGAGCCACGCGTCGAGCTCGATCCGGTCGGCCGGACCGCCCAGCGCCCGGCGCAGACGGACGCTCGGCTCGAGTCCGGACTCCTGCGGTAGTCCTCCGGCCCCAGCCCGGTGCGCGACGATCTCCACCGCCGGAGCATCGTCGACATGCGCTCGCCGGGGGTCCGGGCCGAGCCTCGCGGTCGGCGGGTCGTGATCCGGGGCCGAGCCTCGCGGTCGGCGGGTCGTGATCCGGGGGCCGAGCCGGCGTGATGGGTGTCAGGCGCTTTGCGTACGAAACACGACAGCCATGGTACGCGCCTCGTGCCGGCTGGCCTCGACGGCGGTGACCGTGACGTCGGCGGTCGCCCGACCATGATCGGCCCTGAGCAGGCGCAGGCCGGCTGCGGTGATGCGGACCCGGGCGACCGTCGGCCGGGCGGTTCTCGCCGAGAACGACGCCTCCCCGATCCGCGTCAGCCTGAGCCCGCGGGTGCCGGCGGCGGCGCGAGAAGTGGGATCGGCGAGGCGAACGGTCGCGGTTCCGGTGCAGCTCGCCGATCCGCAGAGCACCCCGATTGCCGCGATCTTCGACGCCGAGAGCCTGACCGATCGGGTCGTCACGGAAAGCCGGACGGCCCGGACCGTCCGCGGGGACGGCGCCCGAGCCGTGCTCGGCGAGGCGGGGGACTCGGTGGTCGTGGGAGCCGGTGAGCTCGACGCCGGCGACGAGTCCTGGCCGCACTTGATCGACGACGGGGTTGCCGAGGCCGGGGCGAACTGCATCTCCGCGTCGACGCCGGTCGTCGTGATCCCCGGCGAGACATCCACCTGCTGAGCTTCCGCGAGCGACGACACGCCACCGAGGAACTGCGTCGCATAGGGGGACGCAGCACAAAAGGCACTGAACTCGACGGTGTGCAGGCCGGGCGGCACGTCGGTGATCGTGTAGCTCCCATCCGCCTCGACGTAGGCGTACGGAGACCGGCCGTCGACGCTCGCGAGGACCGCGGTCGCAGCCTGGTTGCCCGCGCTGTCGAGCCACGCGCCGCCGGGCCCGGTGATCGTGCCCGAGATCTGCCCGGCCGGCTCCAACGTCTCGTCGATCCCGCCGGTCGTCGCCCCGGCCGTCACCGTCAGCGGCTTGCCGGTGATCGACTCTCCCCGGTCGGTGTAGTAGGTCGTCGGGAACCCGCCGGCCGCGAAGCCGACCACGTACTGGCCGGCCCCGAGCCCGGTGAGCTCGTAGCTCCCGTCCGTACGGGTGAACGACGTCGTGTACGGCGTCGCGTCCGGCCCCGCGCCGTCGGCAAAGACGATCTGGCCGGCCACCGGCTGGCCGGCGTCGTCGGTCACGACGCCCGAGATCCGGCCGCTGTCGGCCAGCCTGACGTCGATCGGGGACACGGCCGCGCCGGATGCCACAGGAACGCAGGTGGCCGTGTCCGACGACGTGCCGCCGTAGAACTGGGGTACGCCGTCGCCGGCGTCATACAGCCAGCTGAAGCCGATCGAATAGGAGCCGGCGCCGAGTCCGTAGACCGCGTAGTCCCCGTCGGCGTCGGTCTCGGTGATCGCCGCCGTCGTCGCATCCCCGGCGATCCCCGCCGCGCACAGGCCGACGGTGACGTCGAGCCCGGCGATCGGCTGACCCGACGTGCTCGTCGCGGTGCCCGACAGCTCGCCGCCCGGGCCGAGCCTGGCGTCGACCCCGGTGCTCGTCACCCCGTCGGCGACGTCGACGAAGTCCGTCTGCGGCGCGTAGTTCGCCGCGGCTGTGCCGCTCGCAAAGCCGAACGAGACGGCGTAGCGCCCGGCCGACAAACCGCCGACGGCGTATCCACCAGCCGCATCCGTCGTCGTCGACGTCGCGAACGAGCCGTCGATGTCGCCGACCTGGACCGTGATCCCGGCGACCGACTGGCCGGCGAGGTTCGTGACCGTGCCCGTGACGCCGGTGCCCGACGCGAGCGCCGCGGCCGTCGGCGAGCAGCCGAGGCCGAGCGCCATCGCGAACAGGATCCGGCCGGTGTGCAGCCTCATCCGGCTGTATCGGCCGCGACTTCCGGGCGGATGAGCGGCCGTATGATTCCGGCGAGGTTCCGACCCCCGCTCCGACGAAGCCCGAGGCCACGTGAGACACCAGCTCCGCCCGCTGTTTGACCGCGTCGTCATCAAGGAGCTCGAGCCCGACCGCTTCCGCCGGTCGGGGATCGTCGTCCCGGCCGGGACGCACGAGCCGCCGCCACAGCACGGGATCGTCCTGGCCGTCGGACCGGGGATCGACTGGTGGGCGTCGGCCGGCCTGGAGATGCCCGTCCGGCCGGGCGACCATGTCGTCTTCCCGGCTTCGGCCGGCACCTGGGTCGAGGTCGACGAGGAACGCCTGCTCGTGTGCGGTGTGGCCGAGCTGCTCGGCGTCCTGATGCGCGGCGAGAACTGCCCGCAGTGCGCGGGCAGCGCCCTCTCGCCCGGCGAGACATGCCCGGTCTGCGGGCGCAGCGGGGCTGCCGCCTAGCAGCCGGCTCGCCTGGTCTCGACCGGCGTCCGATTCGGACCGTCGGTACTCAGGTCGCCGGCCGGGCGGCCGGCAGCACGACGCTCCGCTGGACGCGGGCCATCAGGTCGCCGGGAACGCCGTCGGGGTCGATCAGCCGCTCGAGCGCGAGACCGTTCGACAGGGCGAGCGTCATCACGGCCCAGGCTTCGGGACTGAGCGGGCCGTCGGACGGCGCGAGCTCGGCCAGACTCGCCCGAAGGTGCCGGTGTCGCCGGGAGATCGCGTCGAGCAGCTCGTCGTCGTGGGCTGCGTGGGTCAGGAACTCGATCGCCAGCACCAGGAAACGGCCGTTGCGGTCGTCGACCGGTTGCCGGGCGAG
>DATAUX010000145.1:0-3203 GCA_036268015.1 Solirubrobacteraceae bacterium
GAAAGCCAACGGCGTTGGCGAAGCCCGCAACCGCGTCCAGCGAGCCGTCGAGCGGACCGTCCCCTTCGGCTTCCTCTGCCAGACGATCACAATCACCTGGTACGCACTGCACGGCGACCCCGAAGCCGACCTCCACGCGCGACGCCGCTCCGCGCCGTGGTATCGCCAGAAGACGACCGTCAGCTACACCGACATCCTCGCGGCCCTACGACGCGACCTCATCCGACACGACTTTTGGGCACAAGCACCCCTGACGACCATCAACCCGAAACTCGACTACTCCCAGGAGCCGCTGCCGTCCGCGACCGGCTGAACCCCGAAAGTCGAGTAAAATGGTTCGAGCGGCGAGCATCGGCTAGGGCCTCTGACAGCTCGCGTTCCATGGAACGACGTTACCGTGGATGGACGCGAAGCGGAGTCGTGGCGCTGTTCTGGAGCGACGCCGGGGGCGTCTCTACTCGGGCTGCGGGGTCGGACAGCCAGGCCCGCATCTAGCTGCTGCGGCCACCGTGATGCCGTAGCCAAGTCGAGGCGTGGGCCATCCTAGCGGTGTCCTGCGGGCGCCTCGGACCTCTCGGTGGCGCGGGCGGCCGATTCGCCCGGTCGCAGTGGTCCTGAGAGTGCTGGACCTCGCGCCTCGAAGCGTGGGTGTCGCTTGACTCGGCGCGGACGGGGTGGGCTGAGCCCTACGTCCACGCGCCGGATGGAACTTTGTTGCTGGGCGGCTCGGAGCGAATCGCCCAGCGCCATGGCGCGACGCCGATCAGGCGAGACCGCGCGCGGCGGCCGGGATGCGTCTTCAAGCTGGTCCGATCGGCTCGTGGCTGCGCATCGCCGCCGCGGCGACCACGAGGCCGATCCCGGCCAGCTCGGCCACGCCGGGCAGCTGGCCGAGGATGACGGCGCCGACGATCGCCGCGGTCGCCGGGAGGATCGAGAGGAGCAGGGCGAACCGGGCCCGCGGGAGGCGGGTCATCGCGAGCTGGTCGAGGGCGTAGGGGACGACGCTCGAGAGCACGCCGACGAGCAGGCAGGCCACGAGTCGCCACGGCGTGGCGAAGGCCGGAGCGGCGCTCGCGACGAGGAACGGGGCGAAGGCGATCGCGCCGATCCCCATCCCGGCGGCCAACCCGTCGCGCGGGCGCAGCCCGGACTCCGTCGCGAGCCGGTGGCCGAGCACGATGTAGAGCGCCCAGAAGCCGCCGGCCGCGAGCGCCAGCCCGACGCCGAGCGGGGCGCCGGAGAAGCGGACGTCGGCGAGCAGGAGGACGCCGCAGATCGCCAGGGCCAGAGCGCCGACGTCCCTGCGCGTGCGGGAGCCGAGCGTCGCGACGACGATCGGTCCGGTGAACTCGATCGCGACCGCCGTACCCAGGGGGAGGCGGTCGATCGCCAGGTAGAAGGTCAGGTTCATCGCCGCCAGGGTGATCCCGAATGCCGCGGCCAGGCCGAGCTCGCGGGCGCTCCAACGGGTCTGCCACGGCCGGCGCCAGGCGGCAAGTGCTCCGGCGGCGGCGAGCACGCGCAACCAGGCGACCCGCCGGCCGGGACGACGGCGAACAGGAGGACGGCGAGCGAGGCGCCGATGTACTGGGCGAGCGCGCCGCCGATGAAGAGCCCCTCGGCCGGGATCCTGCCGAGCGGCCCGGCGGCCGTCGCCGTCGCCGCGGCTGGTCGGCGCTCAGCGAGGGCCGGGATCGGGCGGGCGCTCGACATGGCCCTTGAGCGCGGCGACCGGTCGGTCGATCAGGAACTCGCCGGCCCTGGCCTTGACGAGGTGCTCGACGAAGATCCCGCCGGGGACGCTCATCTCGACGCCGATCGCGTAGGTCACGGTCGTCGGCCCGTCCGGCGGTCCGGCGAGCGTCCAGCCGTCGCCGTCGATCCGCAGGCCGTCGCTGAGCGTCACGGCCTGGACGCGCTCAGCGGTTGGCGTGAGGATCTCGAGAACGCACTCGATCTCCGAGATGATCGGCATGCCCGTGGTGAAGACGAGGCGGGCGGTCGGCCCGCGGCCGGGCGCGTCGACGAGCTCGGCCGTCGTGACGCCCGGGTACCAGGTCGGGTAGCTCGCGAGGTCGAGCAGGGCGTCCCGGCACGCGGCGGGGCTGGCCTGGACCTCGAGCGTGGCTGACCCGTCGATGCGCACGCAGTCCAATCTACTCCGGCGGGCGGGGCTCCGAGGAGCGCAGGCTCGGCGCGAGAACGATCACCGCCAGCGCGGCGGTCGCGGCGATCGCCCCGAACAGGAAGGCCGACCGGGGGCCGTCGGCGTCCCAGAGGGCGCCGGCGATCACGCTGGCCGGAAGCAGCAGCAGGCCGCTGGCGGCCGCGTTCAGGCCAAACGCCTGGCCCCGCCGGTCGGCCGGGACGAGCGTCGTGATCCATGCCTTGATCACGCCGTCGCCGGCCGCGTAGAAGATCCCGTAGGCGAGGAACAGGGTGACGAGGGCGACGGGCCCGCGGGCGAAGGCGAAGCCGACGTAGACGAGGATGTACGTACCCCAGGCGACGATGATCAACGGCCGCCGGCCGAAGCGGTCCGACAGGGCGCCGGCCGGGATCGCGAGGAGGGCGTAGACGAGGTTGAACGCGGCGAACAGGAAGGCCAGGCCGGAGACCGACACGCCGGCCGCGTGGGCGCGCAGCAGCAGCAGCGTGTCCGAGGAGTTCGCCAGGCCGAACAGGAGGACGGCGGCGAGCAGGACGTGGTACGGGCGGCCGAGCGACGCTCGCCGGGCATGCGGCGAGCGGGCCGGCGGGCGGGTGTCGTGGGCGCGGGCGAGCTCGCGTGCGGCGCCGAGCGCGGGTATCGCGGCCAGGGCGAAGCAGATCCGCAGGCCGCGGGCGCCGTGACCGGCGACGAGCAGGATCAGGCCGGCGACGAGGGGCCCGGCGACCGAGCCGAGCGTGTCGAGCAGGGTCTGGATCCCGAACGATCGTCCGAGTCGCCGGCGGTCTGCGTCGGCCGCGACCAGGACGGCCTTCGGCGCGTCCTTGCCGCCCTTGCCGAGGCCGTCGGCGACCCGCAGGACGGCGACGACGCCGACGCCGGGCGCCAGCGCGATCAGTGGCCGGGCGATCAGCGAGAGGGCGTAGGAGATCCGGGTCAGCCGGAGGGGCGAGGAGCCCCGGTCGAGCGCGCGGCCGGTGCGCAGCCGGGCGACGGTGATCCCGACCCCGAGCAGCCCCTCGACCGTGCC
>DATAUX010000146.1:0-3425 GCA_036268015.1 Solirubrobacteraceae bacterium
ACGAGCTCGCCGCCGGCCAGCGCGACCTCGGGATGCGGGGACCCCGGCAGGCCGAAGGCCAGCTCGAACTCGGCCGGCACGTGGCCCCACGAGCCGTCCTCGAGACCGACGAGGTACCGCTCGATGTCGGCCGCCAGGCGCCGTCGCGTCGCCCGATCGCGCTCGTCGTTGCTCGATACGCCACCCGCGTGGCCGGCGAGCGCGTGATCGACGAGCTCGCGCACCGCCGCCTGGCTCGCCGTCCCCGGCGGACCGTCCGCGCAGAGCTCGGCCACCGCCTGGGCCAGCACGTCGTGAGCGACGTTCCCCCGCGCCAGCGGCTCGCCTTCGGGTTCGAGCGGCTCGGCCTCGAGGAACCGCTCGACGAACCACGCGACCGGACACCGGGCCCACGACTCGAGCCCCGACGCCGACTGGACGGCTCGCTGCGCCAGCGCGCCGAGCACCTCCGCCGAGCCCAGCCGGCCGAGTCCCGCCCGATCGCCTCCGCCAACGCCGGCCACAGCCGCCGAGGCGCGCTCCCGAAACTCACGATCCTCCTCCGCGACCGACGCGCCCGTGCCCGCTGAGAACGCGTCCCGAACGTCGTCGAGGAATGCCGAGGCCCCCGTCGGCGTCCCGTCGTCGGCCGTCCGGTGCCAGCTCACGCGCAGGCGCGACTGCGCGCGCGACGTGGTCGCGTAGAAGAGGTACCGCTCGGCGGCCAGCGTGTCCTCGAACGGCGCCAGCACGAGGCCCGTCAGACGCGCGATCTCCGCCCGGTCGTCGGCCGAGAAGAACGGCCCCTCGCGGACCGCCGCCGGGAACGAGCCCTCCTGGACGCCGCACACGTAGACCGCCCGGACGCGCCGCGCCCGCAACGAAAGCGCGCCGCAGACGAGCACGCCCCCGGCCGCCGCCGCCGGCTCGAACTCGAGGCCCCCGAGCATCGAGATCAGCTCGGCCGGGCTCGGACCGACCGACGGATCGATCCGGGCCAGCTCGCGGAGCTCCCGCACGCGGCGCGCCGCCTCCCCGACGACCCGCGCCTGGGCCAGGTCCTCGGCCTCGAGCACGTGCGCCCGCCGGCGCCACGGCACGCCCAGCAGACGGTCGAGCTCGGACGCCGTCCGCTCCAGCAGCGCCCCCGGACCCCGGTCGGCCGCCGCCCGCAGGCGCTCGACCGAGTCCAGTGGGAAGTGCTCCCACCGCTTCGCCGCCGGCCCCGCCCGGTGGATCCCCCGGCGCCGCAGATCGGCCTCGAAGCGGTCGACCAGCCCCGGGTGATCGACCAGTCCCGGCACCCGCAGCCACGCGACCAGGTCCTCGGCGTCGCCGTCGGCGAGCCCCGCCCGCAGCAGGCCGAGCAGGCCGCGCCCGACAGCCGTGTCGGCGAAGCGAATGCCGCGGATCATCGAGACCGGGATCCCGAGCTCGCCGAAGACATCGGCGATCAGGTCCTCCGAGCCGGTCAGCGACCGCATCACGACGGCGATCTCCTCCGGCCCGTATCCCGCCTCGAGCAGGCCGGCGACGTCGGCTCCGACCAGCTCGAGCTCGTCGCGCTCGGTCTCCCCCTCGATCAGGCCGACCGCCTCCGACCAGGCGATCGGCTCGACATCCTCTTCGTACAGAGCACGCTCCAGGTGGTGCAGCGTCGCGCGCGCAGCCGTCTCGTAGTGCTCGGCCACCGGCGGCAGGCAGACGATCTCGGCGGCCGCCGGGCGCAGCGTCTCGAACGTCGTCGCCCGCCCGGCGAACGCGACCCGGCCCGCCTCGTACGGCAGCGAGACGACCACCTCGGCCTCCCTGGCCAACGTCTCGATCGTGTCGAGTTGGAGCGGACCGAGGTCGTCGAAGCCGTAGAGCATGACCGGCGTCCGTCCCCAGATCGACGGATCCACGCGGATCGCGTCGAGCGACGCCGACGCCAGCCCCTCCTCGTCCGGGCGCCCCAGCCGCTCCAACCGCCTGCGGTAGCCCGCGTAGATCGCCGCGACCTCGTCGCAGTACGTCCGCCGCCGTCCGTCCGGCGCCCACGCCCGCAGGGCCGCCGTCAGCCGCTGGGGGGCGATCCTCCGGGACCCGAGCTCGCCGACCAGGCGGGTCGCCGCCGCCAGGAAGCCGGGTGCCGCCGCGCTCGGCCCGAGCAGCTCGAGCCGCGCGTCGGCGATCGCCGCCGCGACGACCCGCTCGCGGGCCGCCCGGCCGAGCGGCACGGCGCCCACGCCGGCCCGGTCGGCGATCTCCGTCAGCAGCCCGCCGAACGACTCGACCCGCGCCCCGAGGACGACGCCCGAGTCGACCAGCTCCCGCCGGTAGTGGACCGCGTCGGCCGACGTCGGGACGACGAGGATCGGCCCGCCGGTCCGGCGGCGGTGCAGCTGCGACCGGTAGCGGTCGAGCACGACGCGCGCCTTGGCCGAGTTGGCCGGGCCTGTGACGAGAGTGAGCGGCACGACCGTTGATCGTCGCGCACGCGCAGGACGCGACGACCGCTCGGGCGCCAGCCTCCGCCTACAGGCCGGGAACGACGAGGATCCACGAGCACGCGCCCCAGGCGACGGCGACGACCGCCAGGGCGGCCGACAGGATCCGTCCGCCGCCGAGTCGCCGCGACGTGGCGAACGCGGCGAGACCCCACGCCACCGGTATCACGAGGGCGAGGTACGCCGGGCCGGAACCGTCGCCGCCCTCGACCGAGCCACCTGTAACGAGCAGTCCCGCGAACAGGGTGGCGATGCCGACCAGGGGTCCGACGATCGCGAAGGCCGCCGCGCTGAGCCCGCGTTTCCAACTCAGTCCGCCTCCGGCGTGGGCCGTCTTCGTGGGCACCTCATCGACAGGTACCCCGGTCGACCCCGGTCGTTGCTGCCACAGGCCGCGGGACTGAGGGTCCGGGTACTGGACGGTCCAGTACTGGCCGGTCGGGGTCCGGGTACTGGACGGTCCAGTACTGGCAGATCGGGGGGTCCGGGTACTGGACGGTCCAGTACTGGCCGGTTCCGGCGACCGGCGACCGGCAGGCGTCGCTACGCGGCGTCCCGCTCGGCCGCCGCCGCCGCGACGGCCGGCGTCGCCCCGTCCTCGAGCTCGCTCTCGACCTCCGGCGGCTTGGCGCCCTCGCGGGCCCACGGCTCGTCGAACTCGGTCCGCCACTTCCCGTCCTCGGTCTGCACCAGGGCCAGCCGGGCCCGGAACGACCGGCCGCTGCGGCCCTTGAAGCCGGTCACCGGCTTCTCGGTCCGCCCGTTTCCGATCAGCTCGCGGGCGACGACCAGCGGCAGCGTCTTCCCGGCCTTGGCCTTCCAGATCACGAAACCGCAGCCCGGGTCGTCGCGCGACCAGCACGAGTAGCCCTTCCGGTTCTCGACGATGTCGTGCCCGCAGACCGGGCACGGCCCGAGGTTGGCCCGCGGGATCCGGACGTCCTTGAGCTTCAGGTC
>DATAUX010000147.1:0-21929 GCA_036268015.1 Solirubrobacteraceae bacterium
CGGTCATCAGCTGGATCTCGTCGCGGCCGTTGTCGAGCAGCGGAGCGAGCCGGCGGCGGATGCCGAGGTTGAGCTTCATCCGGGGGTCCTTGGCGTACTCCGCGTACATGTAGTCGCGCTCCTCGTCGGAGACCATCTCGAGTGTCAGCTCGTCGTGGTTGCGCAGGAACAGGCCCCACTGGCAGTTCTGGGGGATGCTCGGCGTGTTCTGGAGGGTCTCGATGATCGGGGCGGCCTCCTCGCGGCGCAGGGCCATGAACATCCGCGGCATGACCGGGAAGTGGAAGGCCATGTGGCACTCGTCGCCGTCGCCGAAGTACTCGACGACGTCGGCCGGCCACTGGTTGGCCTCGGCGAGCAGGACGCGGTCGGGGTACTCGGCGTCGACGGTCGCCCGGACCTTGCGCAGGAACTCGTGGGTCTCGGGGAGGTTCTCGCAGTTGGTCCCCTCCCGCTCGTAGAGGTACGGGACCGCGTCGAGTCGGAAGCCGTCGAGGCCGAGGTCGAGCCAGAAGCGCAGGACGTCGAGCATCGCCTCCTGGACCTGCGGCTCCTCGTAGTTGAGGTCCGGCTGGTGGGAGAAGAACCGATGCCAGTAGTACTCGCCGGTCGCGTCGTCCCACGCCCAGTTGGACGTCTCCGTGTCGAGGAAGATGATTCTCGCGTCCCGGTATCGGTCGGCCGTGTCCGACCAGACGTACCAGTTGCGCTTGGGCGACTCGCGACTCGAACGGGACTCCTGGAACCACGGGTGGTCGCTGGAGGTGTGGTTCATGACGAGGTCGGCGATCACCCGGATGCCACGCTTGTGGGCGGCGTCGATGAACAGGCGGACGTCCTCGAGCGTGCCGTAGTCCGGGTGGATCTTCTTGTAGTCGGCGATGTCGTAGCCGCCGTCGCGCAGCGGCGATCCGTACATCGGCAGGAGCCAGACGCAGTCGATCCCGAGCCATTCGAGGTAGTCGAGCTTCTCGGTCAGGCCGCGGAAGTCGCCGGACCCGTCGGCGTCGCCGTCGTAGAAACCGCGGACGTGGATCTCGTAGAAGATCGCCGTCTTGAACCAGAGCGGGTTCGACTCGAACCACTGCGGGCTCGACGGGGTGGAGGTGGTCGGGCCGGTGGCCATCAGTCGGCGGGGGCGGGGGTCAGTCGGGCATGCGGGCGGCGGCGTGCGGAGGACGGCCGGGCGGGCGGACGGCGGAGCTCGCGGGAGACGGAGGAGACCGAAAGGGCGCGTCGGCGCGGGCGCTCACCGGGCACCAAAACGGAATCCGTACGAGCATCGACAGTTTGTAGTTTTTCGTACATTTTTCCTGAAAGAACCCGCACGACGCGGCTCGTCGATGGCGAACCGGCCACGGCCATCATGGCCGGACGACTTCGAGGATGTGGGCGACGCGCCGGCTGGGGTCGAGCCGGACGTAGTTGGGTCCGAGTCGCCAGTCGAAGGACTCGCCGCTGAGCAGGTCGGTGGCGGTGAAGGCGGGTGGGAGGCCGGAGTCATGGGGAACGACGGTCACACCTTCCTGGGCGTTGTGTGGGTCGAGTACGACGACGATGATCAGGGTCTCGTCGGGAGTCTGCTTGAGATAGGCGATCAGCTGGTCGTTCTGGGTGTCGAGGAAGCGGACGTTATCGAGTCGCTGGAGGGCGCCGTGGTCGCGGCGGAGGCCGTTGATCATCGAGATGAAGGGGAGCAGCTGGCCGTCGAGCCGGCGTTGTTTGAGCTCGTACTTCTCGGAGTTGAGGTACTCCTCGGAGCCGGGGTGGCGGGGGGTGTGCTCGAAGCTCTCGAAGCCGGAGTAGATCCCGTAGGTGGGGGAGAGGGTGGCGGCGAGGGTGAGGCGGGCGGCAAAGGCGGGCTTGCCTCCGGTCTGGAGGTATTCGCTGAGGATGTCGGGGGTGTTGACGAAGAAGTTGGGGCGGAAGTAGTCGCGCATCGGGTCGGCGGCGAGCTCGGCGACGTATTCGGTGAGCTCGGCGCGGGCGTTCTTCCAGGTGAAGTAGGTGTAGGACTGACTGAAGCCGACCTTGGCGAGCTCGCGCATCATCGGGGCTCGGGTGAAGGCCTCGGCGAGCAGGAGCACGTTGGGCTCGACGGACCGTACCTCCTCGATCAGCCACTCCCAGAAGGCGACGGGCTTGGTGTGGGGGTTGTCGACGCGGAAGATGCGGACGCCGTGGTCGATCCAGTAGAGGACGATGTCGCGCAGGGCCGACCAGAGGGCGCGCCAGTCGGCGCAGTCGAAGTCGACGTTGTAGATGTCCTGGTAGCGCTTGGGGGGGTTCTCGGCGTACTTGAGGGTTCCGTCGGGGCGCTTGTGGAACCAGTCGGGGTGCTCGGCGAGCCAGGGATGGTCGGCGGAGCACTGGATCGCGAAGTCGAGGGCGAGCTCGATGCCGTGGTGGTCGGCGGCGGCGACGAGGGCATCGAAGTCGTCGATCGTGCCGAGCCCGGGGTGGATCGCGGTGTGACCGCCGTCGGGCGAGCCGATCGCCCAGGGGCTGCCCGGATCGTCGGGGCCGGCGGTGATCGCATCGTTGCGGCCCTTGCGGTTGGTCAGGCCGATCGGGTGGATCGGGGGGAGGTAGACGACGTCGAAACCGAGGTCGGCGAGGTGGGGTAGCTCGGCGCGGACGCCGGCGAAGCCGCCCCAGGAGCGGGGGAAGAGCTCGTACCAGGCGCCGACGGCGGCGAGTCGGCGGTCGACGTCGAGCTCGACGATGCGGTCGAGGCGGGTGGCGCGATCTCGGTCTGGATGGCCGGCCACGGTTGCCGCGAGCGCGGGGGCAAGGGCTGCGGCGCGGCGTTGGTCGGGCGGGGCGTCGGGGTCGGCGAGCAGGCCGATCGCCGCCCCGATCGTGTGGGTGTCGTCGTCGCCGTCGACGCGGTCGAGGGCGCCGCGGAGGAGCAGGAGGCCCTCGGTCAGCTCGGAGTCGAGGTCGGGTTGGCCGGCGGCGACCTTGCGCTCGAGCTCGCGGCGCCAGGTGGCGAAGGCATCGGTCCAGGCTTCGATCGTCCAGCGCCAGCGGCCGAGGCGGTCGAGTTCGAAGGGGGCGGTCCAGCGATCGGTGCCGAGGTCGGGCGTGACGCGGGCCATCTCGACCTCGCGCCAGTGGTCGGAGCCGGGGGGGCAGTAGCGGACGACGGCGCGGATCACGTCGTGACCGTCGCGGAAGATCGTCGCGCCGATCGAGACGGTGTCGCCGACGCAGCGCTTGGCGCGGAAGCGGCCGTGGTCGACGTCGGGAGCGAGCCCCTCGATGATGATCCGCGGCGGCGGCTCGGCGATCTCGTCGATTCGCAGAGGGGGGGTCGGATCGCGCGCTAGGAGAGCTGGCATGACAGGCTTCTGCTCCACTTTGGCGTTTTCCAATCGGGGCTTATGAAGATCTTGCGATCCAGCGGCGTCCAATTGCACCCGACTTCGCTCGCTTCGGGGCGCCTCGGGGAGGATGCGTACGGGTTCGTCGACTGGCTCCATGCTGCCGGTCAATCATGGTGGCAGGTCCTGCCGCTGGGGCCTCCTGACCGGTCGCGGTCACCTTACAAGGCGCGTTCGGCATTCGCGTGTTGGCGGGGCCTGCTCGGGGATCCGGCGGCGGGCGTGACGGTCGGGGAGGAGGACGACTTTCGCGAGCTGCAGGCCGATTGGGTACTCGACTGGGAGCGGCTGGCGGGCGGGCGGCGGGCGGTGCGCGACCAGGTCCGCTTCGATCGGGAGTGGCGCCGGCTGCGGGCGTACGCGGCGGATCGGGGGGTTCGGCTGATCGGGGATCTGCCGATCTACGTGGCGCCGGGGAGCGTCGACCATCTCAGTCACCCGGAGTTCTTCCAGGCGTCGGCGGTGGCCGGGGCGCCGCCGGACGACTTCGCGCCGAAGGGCCAGCACTGGGGCAACCCGCTGTACGACTGGCCGGCGTTGCAGCGGCGGAGGTACGCGTGGTGGACGCAGCGGCTGCGGCGGAGCTTCGAGTTGTTCGATCTGGTCCGGATCGATCACTTCCGGGGCTTCGTCGCGTACTGGTCGATCCCGGCGGGAGCGCCGGACGCGACGTACGGGGCGTGGCGCCGGGGGCCGGGGGCGGCGCCGTTCCGGGCGGTCGAGCGTGAGCTGGGGCCGCTGGCGGTGATCGCGGAGGATCTCGGGGTGATCACCGAGCCGGTGCATCGGCTGCGGGACGAGCTGGGGTATCCGGGGATGGTGATCCTCCAGTTCGACTTCGGCCGCGGGGGCGGCCAGCCGCACCGGGAGGACAGCGTGACGTACACGGGCACGCACGATCAGGACACGATCGTCGGGTGGTGGCGGGCGCTCGACGAGGCGACGCGGGGCGTCGTCGTCGATTCGCTGCGACGGCGGGGACTGGCCGTGGAGGAGCGGATCGAGTGGCCGCTGATCGGGTTGGCGTTCGCGTCGGAGTCGAACCTGGCGATGGTCCAGGCCCAGGACATCCTCGGTCTGGGGAGCGAGGCGCGGATGAACGTGCCGGGGACGGCGAGCGGAAACTGGGGCTGGCGCGTGTCGGAGGGGATGCTGACGACGGGTCTGGCGCGGCGGCTGCGGGCGGCGACCGACGAAGCGGGGCGCCTGCCGTGACGGGGCCGACGCGGCGGGGGTTGGTGGCGGTGGGGGACAGCATCACGAACGGCGAGGGTCAGCCGATGCTCGGCGTGCGCTGCCAGTCGTGGGCGTTGTGGCTGGCGAGCGGGCTCGAGCTGCCGTACACGGGCCTGGCGCAGAACGGGGCGGTCGCCGGGCAGGCCGTGGCCGAGCAGGTGCCGCGGCTGCGAGGACCGTACGACCTGGCGTGCGTGTACGTGGGCGTCAACGATGTCCGCAGCCCGGGGTTCGAGCTGGACCCGTACGTGGAGGCGGTGGACGCGGTGCTGGGCGGGGTCGGCCGGCATGCGGACCGTGTCCTGGTGGCGACGATCCCGCTGAGGCTGGGCCGGCCGCCGGCGCCGCCGGCGCGGATCGAGCGGGCTAACCGGGCGATCGAGCGGCTGGCGGGCGAGCACGGCGCGAGCGTGGTCGACCTGCGGGGCCTGCGGGGGTGGAAGCTGGTCCTGCCCGACCGGGTTCACCTGACGGCGCTGGGTCAGCTCCAGGTGGCCGACCTCGCGGCCGGGGCGCTCGGCGGGGAGTGCAGACCGGCCGACCTGGCCGATCCGCATCGGAGTGTGCGGGCGCGGACGCGGTACGCCCTGACGACGCACGCCGCGGCGGTGGGTCGGGATGCCCGGCGGCGGTTCGCGGAGCGGTGATCGGTCTGAGCCGGGTGCGGGGGATCGTCGCGGCGCGGTCGGTGCGCGGGTCGGTCGATGTGGCCGGGGACGCGAGGATCGGCCGGGGCGTGCGGATCACGGTCGCCGCGGGCGGTTCGCTGCGGATCGGCCGGGGGTGCCGGGTGGGCGACGGGTGCCGGGTGGTCGTCTGCGCAGGGTCGATCGACCTGGGCGATGGGTGCGTGCTCGGCGAGCAGTGCACGCTGATCGCCCGGCGTGAGATCACGATCGGCGAGCGGAGTCGGCTGGGGGACGGGGTGAGCGTGCTCGACTTCGGGCCGGCGCCGACCGACACGGAGCGGCCGACGCGGGTCCAGCCCTTGCATGCGGCGAGGGTCGTGGTCGGCGCGGATGTCGAGATCGGGCTGCGGGCGGCGATCGGGCCGGGGATCGAGCTGGCGGCGGGGGCGAGGGTCGAGCCGGGCGTGGTGCTCGGGGGGCTGGCCGACCCGCTGCTGGCGGGTTCGGAGCCGCCGCCGGCGGGGGCGGTGCCTGTCGTCGTGGTGGATGCCGGCGGGTTAAGCTCGTCGGGAGCAGGGGTCGAGGCGACGACGGGCGACGAGGTGGGGGAGTAGTGGACGACTACGGACCGCGGGTCTCGTATCTGACGCTCCGGCGGGGCCGGCCGGTCGTGGACCGGGACGGGCAGGCGATCGGGCGGGTCAGGAGGGTTCTCGCGGCCCAACGGCAGGACGTCTTCCACGGCCTGCTGATCGACACGGCTGGCGGCGACCGGGTGGTCGGCGCGGATCAGGTCGAGTCGATCCACGAGCGTGCGGTGATCCTGCGGCTCGGCGCGGCCGAGGCGGTCGACCTGCCACGGGCATCATCGGATCCGGCTGCTCGGCCGACGACGCCGCTCCAGGCTTTGGGCGATCTCGTGCGGAAGCTGTGGCACGGCATGTCGTCGCCGCGTTGAGCCGAAGTCAGTCGGAGGACGGGTGCGGGCCGCGCTGGCCGGGCAGGGGTCGGCCGGCGGTGTCGCGGCGGGGCGGCAGCCTCGACGGGCCGGCGCCGTTGCCGGCGGGGATCATCTGGCGGAGGGTGGCGACGACCTGCGGGTCGAACTGGCTGCCGGAGCAGCGTTCGAGCTCGGCGAGGGCGTCGGCCGGGGAGCGGCGCTTGCGGTATGAGCGGTCGGTCGTCATCGCGCTGTAGGAGTCGCAGGCGGTCACGATCCGGGCTTCGAGGGGGATCTGGTCGCCGACGAGGCCGTCGGGGTAGCCGTTGCCGTCGAAGCGCTCGTGGGAGGCCCGGACGATCCGGCCGACCTCGACGAGGGCGCCGCCGACCTGGGCGAGCATGGCCTCTCCGTCGATCGTGTGGCGGCGGATGATCGTCCACTCGTCGTCGTCGAGTGGGCCGCGCTTGGTGATGATCTCCTTGGGCACGCGGATCTTGCCGACGTCGTGGAGGAGGGCGGCGAACTCGACGACCCGCCGGTGGTTGGCGTCGAGGCCGAGGGCGTCCGAGACGCCGAGTGACAGCTCGAGCACGCCGCGGCTGTGCTCGCCGGTGTAGTGGTCGTCGGCCTCGACGACGTCGGCGAGCAGGAGGGCGGTGCCGCGGTAGGCCGAGCTGAGGCTCAGGACCTGGTCGAGCCGCTCGTGGCGCTCGCGGGCGAACAGCCCGAGCAGGCCGATCAGCGGGAGGGCGAGGAGGACGAGGCCGGGCCGGTCGACGGCTGCGGCGGCGATCGGCAGGCCGGCGGTCGAGAGGGTCGCGTCGACGGTGTAGGTCCAGACCATCGGGGGGAGCTGATCGTGGGGTGAGATCTGCTCGGCGAGCCAGAGGCGGGATACGGTCGAGGCGGCGTCGAAGGCGATCTGGGCGGCGAACGCGGCGACATAGAGCGGCCAGTGGGACCAGGCGAACGCGGGGGATCCGGCGGCGACGAGGACGAGCGCGGGTCCGAGCGTGTACCAGCAGTCGCCGAGCATCGCGACCAGCCGGGGGAGGGTGATCTGCCGTCGGGCGAGGTCGGGCGTCCGGGTCAGGACGAGCGCGAAGCCGACGGCGGCCGGGACGATCGGCGTCGGGAGGACGAAGAGCATCGGCACGAAGACGAGCTGGCTCGGGTTGGCCCAGACGCTGCCGACGGGGAAGCGGACGCTGGCGGCGATCAGGTACATCGCGATCAGGAGGGCGAGCGCGGGAACCGAGAGGGACCGTGTCCAAGGGGCGTACACAGCGAGGCTGACGGCGGCGATGACGAAGCCGCCGACGGCGACCAGGTGGGTCAGGACCTCGTGACCGAGCGGGACCCGACGCCTGCGTCGGGTCTGTGCGGCGAGCAGGAGGGCCTCGGCTTCGGCGCTTCCGTATGAGTCGATGTCCATCCGCGATCACACCCGGCCAGGACGCATGATATCGCCGGGTCCCGACGGCCCCGACGCAACCCGGGTCGGATGTCCGGGGACAGCCCGCGGCTCGCGGCGTCGCAGTACCGACGTTCTGCTCGTCGGTGTCGGCCGGTACTCGCCGGTACCCAGCCAGTACTGGACGGTCCAGTACTCGGAGGGTCGCCGGACGGGCGAAACCCTGCGCGCCGGCGCCCCGACTGCGGGACACCGGCGGGCCAGACGCGACCCCGACCGCCGGGGTCTTCAGTGCATCGTGTGCGGGTCGACGAAGACGTCGTCGACCTGCGAGGTTCCGGTCAGCTCGGTGAAGCGGAGCGCGAGCGGCGCCGTCCCGTTGGTCAGCAGGCCGCCGACGACCGAGGCCGTGAGCATCGGGAGGGTCGGCGTCCAGTTCGGGCTGAGCGTGACCAGGCCGACCGGCACGGCCGTCGGGCCGAGGAGCGTCTGGTAGACGGCCGAGACGGCCAGGATCGATCCGGGCCGGTCGGTCCGGGCGAAGAAGCGGAAGGCCGGGTAGGCGGCGTCGACGCAGGTCGTCGCCGACTGGGCCGACGCCCCGGCCGGGAGCGAGAGCGACGACGAGCCGACCGAGCCGGTCACCCCGGCCGGCTCGCTGCCGGCGACGACGGCGGCCGACGGGCTGAGCGACCAGCCGGTCAGCGGGCCCTCGAAGTCGCCGCCGGGCACCAGCTTGTACGGGCTGGAGTCGGCCCACGGGAGGAACGGCTGGGTGAGCGTGGAGCCGTCGCACGCGGTCAGAGCGATCACGCTCGCCTGGGCCTGCGAGGCCGCGAGGCCGCTCAACCCGGCGATAGCGACGGACGAGATGGCGGCCGACGTGGCGATGGCCCGGACGCGACGACTGACGGACAGGGGCATGGGGCGGTCTCCTTGACAGCGGACGGACGATCGGGTGAGGCTGCCGCTGACGATGTCGATCGGGGATCTGGATTGGTCCCCGTCCGCCTCCCGTGTCTCGGGAGCAGGAGCAGGTGCAGCTGGCATCGTCAGTCGGGGCTGGCCGCCTGAGCCGGCGTGGGCGAAGCCGACGGATGTTCGACCTGGCGAGACGAGCTCGGCCGGCCGCCATCCGGGCCGGCTCGGCCGGGGTCGGCTTCGCCCTGCGGTGGGCCGGGCCCCGACGTCCGGAGCTCTCCGGCGGTGCTCGCGGACGGTGCAAAACGCACATACCGGTGACGCCGGTGGGGTTGCGACGCGCACCTCCGCCGTGGCGGCGTCACACGGCGCGGTGTCGCATGCTATCGGCTACGCTACCGGTGACACCGGGCATGGTCAGCCACGGGTCCTGTCGTCATGACCCACACCACGGGACGAGCGCCTTCGGTCAGGGACTCGACTCGAATCTCGCGCGTACCCAGACGCTTTCGACGGAGGAACCACAGCGTGCAGCCAGATCTCCCGGCCCGCATTCGAGCACCCCGGATCGACTGCGTGCGATCCTTGGGGTCCTCACCCGGCGGCCGGCCCGGCTACGTCAGGGTGGCCAGCACCGAGGCGGATCCCGCTGGGCCGACTTCGAGCCGTCTCCGAAGCGCGGACGCTCGCGCGACCCGGCGTCGCATCGACACGCCGGGTCTGTGCGCCGACGCGTCGACTCCGCACGCCGGCACTCCCGGTCCGCGCGCCGACACTCCTGGTCTGCGCACCGACACCCCCGGTCTGCGCGCCGACATCCCCCGCCCGGCCGCCGGCCGGTGCCGGCCGATCGCCGCGAGCAGGCGCTGATGGCCGTACCGGCCCGAGCGGCCTCGGCGGCAGGCCGACCCCCGGCCGCCGGGATCAACGGCAACGGGAACGCGGGGCCGCACCTGACCGACGAATCCGACCGCCTGCGCCGGATCGACGCCGAGTGCATGTCGTGGGGTGACACCGTTCATTATGCGAAGGACCCGCTGATTGTCACCGGTTGCACGCGGGATACGGTCGATGACGACTCGGGCCACACCTATCTCGACACCGGGATGTGGCACTCGAGCTGTAACTTCGGCTACGCGAACCAGACGATCAGCGACGCCGTCGCCGCCCAGCTCGGGGCGCTTCCCCAGGTTTGCGGCGACTACCTGCACCGCGAGAAGCTGCTGCTCGCCGAGCAGGTCGTGACGACGATCGAAGAGCGCACCGGCGTGCGGGGTCGGGTCTCGTTCAACGTCGGCGGAGCGCTGGCCGTCGAGGATGCGCTCAAGCTGGTCCGCAAGCACACCGGCAAGAACCGGATGGCGGTCTTCACCGGCAGCTATCACGGGCGATCGCTCGGCACGCTGAGCCTTTCGAGCAGCCATCGGTACCGCCAGTACTACAACGAGTTCGCCGATCGGGCGGTGATGCTGCCGTTCGCCGACTGCGCACACTGCTACTACGGCAAGTCACCCGTCGACTGCGGGTTGTTCTGCGGCGCGATGGTCACCAAGGCCGTCTCCAACGAGTACTACGGATTGGCGACGGACGACAGCACGGAGATCGGTGGGATGTTCATCGAGGCCGCCCAGGGCCGCGGCTACACGATCCCGCCGCGGGGCTTCTACCGGGAGTTCGTCGACGAGATGCGACGCCGGGGCGTGCTGATCGTCGCCGACGAGATCCAGGTGGGCATGTTCCGCACGGGCAGGCTGTTCGCCTTCGAGCACTTCGGGTTCGTGCCCGACATCATCACGATGGGCAAGAGCCTGACCAACGGCTTGAGTCCACTCAGTCTGACCTGGGCGCGTGAGAGCCTGGTCGCCCCGACGATCGTCACGCCCGGACACACGCACAGCAATTTCGCCAACCACTCGCTCGGCACCGCCGCCGGCCTGGCGACGTGGCGCTACATGATGGCCCAGGACTACGACGTCTCGGTCCCGCGCAAGGGGGCACTGTTCCTCGCCGGGCTTCGCCGGCTGAAGGCGCGCCATCCGTGGATCGCCTCGGTCGACGGCCTCGGCCTGCTCGCAAACATGGTCTTCTCCGACAGCCACGATCGGCCGTTGCGGGGTCTGGCCAAGCGCGCGGTCGAGGTCGGCCAGCGCCGTGACTGCACGTGGGAGGGCGCTCGGTGGCGGATGCTCCTCTCGGCCGGCGGCCCGGAGCTCAACGTCCTCAAGTTCGCCCCGTACCTCGACATCACCGAGCCCGAGATCGACCGGACGATCGGCGTGCTGGGCCAGATCCTCGACGAGGTCGGGGCCGGGTTGGCGCGGTGAGAGCCGCCGTCCTCGTCGGACCGGGGTCGGTCGTCGTGCGGGACGTCCTGCGCCCGTCGGCAGCCCGCGACGGCGATGTCGTGGCCGAGGTCCACTACACGGGAATCTGCCGGACCGACGCGCAGCTGACCGAGGCCGGCCAGCCGCACGCGCGCGTGCTCGGCCACGAGGTGGTCTGCCGGATTCCCGAGGAGGACGGCTTCCTGGCTCTGAACAACGAGATCAGCTGCGGTCGATGCTCGTACTGCGCCGTTGGACTGACGAGCCACTGCGAAGAGCTCAGCGAGCTCGGCGTGAACGCGGACGGCGGCTACGCAGAGTGGATCCTGACACCCCGCGACCAGCTGCATCCGTTCGCCTTCGCGAACGCGATGCTCGGTGTCCTGATCGAGCCGCTGAGCTGCGCGCTGCGCGCCGAGCAGCGCCTGTGGCGCCTGATCGGCCCGGCCGGCCGGCCGTCGATCCTGGTCGTCGGCGGCGGCGTGTCGGGCGCCCTGATCGCCTATCTCGTCTCGCGATGGCCGCAACATCCGGAGGTCGCGGTCTTCGACCCGGTCGACGCCCCGCTGCCGTGGTTGAGGCGTCTCCCGGCCCGACGCTGCGAGGCGCCGACGTCCGCCTCAGCCGACATCGTCGTCGAATGCTCCGGCACTCCCGGAGGCTGCATCTCGGCCTTCGCGGCGGCTCGAAAGGCTGCGGTGGTCTGCCTCTACGGCGTCCCGCGGGCCGGCGTGGCGTTCCCACGGACGGCGCGCGAGCTGTTTGCCGACGAGCTGACCGTGCTGACTTCCCAGGCCGGCGCCAGCTCGACGTCGATGCGGGCGGCGATCGACCTGATCGGCGCCGACGAGGCGTTCTTCGGGTCGCTGCTCGGGCGCGTCGTGCCGCTCGCCCGCCTGCCGCCGGAGCTCGTCAGCTGGGGTCCGGCGCCGGGCACGCGGACCGTGGTCGACGTCAGGCGCTGAGTGGGATCGCCGGCCCCGGGCGGGGGGATCGGGTGACGGGCGCGGCGAGGATGCGGGCCGCGGTCTGGTACGGGCCGGGACGTGAGAACTTCCGGATCGAGTCGCTGCCGCGGCCGACGTGCTCCGCCGGCGGGGTCGTGATCAGGGTGCGCCGGGTGTTCTTCAGCGCGATGCACACCCGGGCGATCCTCGTCGGGCACGCGCGCCACCGCGGGCCGGTCGTCTTCGGCCGGATGCTGGCCGGCGATCTCGCCGAGGTCGGCGCGGGCGTCGGCGACGACCTTGCCGTGGGGACGCGCGTCACGGTCAACCCCGAGTCGCCGTGCGGCGGCTGCTTCTACTGCCTGCGGGGAATGGCCGGGCACTGCGTCGAGCCCGTCACGCTCGAGCCGGGAGGGATGGCCGACTTCGTGCGGGTGCCGGCGGCCCTCGTCGCCGGGATCCACCGACTCGGCGACCACGTCTCCTACGAGGAGGCGGCATTCGCCGAGACGCTGGCCTGCGTGCTGCAGGGTCTCGAGGTGGCCGAGATCCGGCCTGGCGACACGGTCCTGATCCTCGGGTCGGGCGGCGTCGCACTGTGCTTCCTCCAGCTGGCGAGGCTCGCGGGCGCGAGCCGGCTCCTGATCTCGGTCCGGCACGAGCCCGCCGGCGAGGTCCTCTCCGGGCTGGGTGCCGACCGCGTGATGCCGTCGGGCGATCGCCTGCGGCAGGCGGTCCTCGAAGAGACGCGGGGGTACGGAGCCGATGTGGTGATCGAGGCCGCCGGCACGCTCGAGACCTACGCGCAGGCGCTCGAGCTGACGCGGTGCGGCGGTACCGCGGTCGCGTTCGGCGGGCTCCCACCCGGCTCGCGCCTGCCGTTCGAGCCGAACACCGTCCACTACCGGTCGGTGCGCCTCGTCGGCAGCTACCGCTACCGGCCGGAGCACTTCGACGAGGCGATCCGGTTGATCTCGACCAGGCAGATCGACCTGCGTCCGGTCGTCACCCATACGATCGACTTCGATCGGCTGACGACGCACGCGGTCGACGTCCAGCAGGCGCCGGACTGCCGGGCGCTGGTCGTCGCGACCGACCCCTTGCCGGGTCCGGCGGTCGCCGTGGCCGCGGTGGATGGCCGGGCATGATCATCGCCGCAGACATCGGTGGCACGAGCTGCCGGCTGGCCGCCTGCGAGGACGATGGTCGTGTCGTCGACCTGGAGGTCTACCCCAGCCGCGACTACGCTCGGCTCGGCGATGTCGTGAGTCAGTTCGCGGCGCGCGGGCCGTACCGGTTCCGGGTCGGCTGCTTCGGCCTGCCGGGCGCGGTGATCGGAGGGCGCTGCAAGCCGACCGATCTGCCGTGGGAGCTGGTCGACGCGGCCGAGCTCGCCGCCGCGACCGGGATCGACCACGTCGAGCTGGTCAACGACCTCGAGGCCAACGCATACGGCCTGCCGACCCTGTCTGCCGACGAGTTGCTCGTGCTGAACGCCGGCTGCCCGGTCCCCGGAGGCAACGTCGCGATCGTCTCGCCGGGCACCGGGCTGGGCGAGGCGGCGGTGATCCTCGTCGACGGGGCTCCGGTCGTGATCGCCTCGGAGGGCGGGCACGCCGACTTCGGGCCGATCGACGACGGCGAGGTCGAGCTGCTGCGCTACATCCAGCGGTTCTATCGCTGCGCGACGTACGAGCTGGTCCTCTCGGGCTACGGCCTCGAGTGCATGTACCAGGTCCAGCGCGAGCGACTCGGCGGTCCGGCGCCGGAACGGCTCGCGGCGAACGAGATCAGCGAGGCGGCGCTCGCGGGGGACGACGAGATGTGCGTGCGGGCGCTCGACATGTACGTCTCGATCCTCGCCGCCGAGGCCGCCAACGCGACGCTGAAGTTCTTCGCCCTCGGCGGCGTCTTCATCGGCGGGGGGATCGCGCCGAAGATCCGCCGCAAGCTCGTCGAGCCGGCGTTCATGGACCGTTTCGCGTGCAAGGACAAGATGGCCGGCGTGCTGCGCTCGGTTCCGGTCTCGTTGATCCTCAACGACCGCGCGGCGCTCCAGGGTGCGATCACCCACGCCGCGCGTCTCGCGCGGGCCGCGTGATCAGCTGCGACCGTCGAGCAGCTCGGCGAGCTCTGCCGGCGTCGTGACCGGGGCGCGGCAGGCGAAGCCCTCGCAGACGTAGGCCGCGGCCCCGCCGTCCAGTGGGGTCCGCCCCTCGAGCAGCGGGACGGCGGTCGCGCCGGTCTCGAGCGCGCCGGCGAGCACGAGGTCGGGCCGCAGCGCGCGGCGGACGACGCGGAGCAGGGGGCCGAGCGGCGCGCCGACGAGGGCGACCTCGCTGACCGGGCCGAGCGCGAAGTCGAGGGCCTGGAGGAGGTGCCCGAACCCGTTGGGGTGGTCGCCGGCGATCCGGTGGACGATCTGGAGGGCGCCGGTGGCGGCCTCCCGGTAGGAGTCCTGACCGGTCAGCGCGGCCAGGCGCAGGAGCCCGAGCGCGGCACTCGAGGAGCCCGACGGGATCGGCGTGTCCTCGAGGTCCTTGCGCCGGGCGATCAGGGCCTCGTGATCGGTCGGCGTCGAGAAGAAGCCGCCGCGGTCGGCGTCGGCGAAACGGGTCAGGATCTGATCGGCGAGGGCCCGGGCCTCGACGAAGTACCGTTCGTCGAAGGTCGCCTCGTACAGGGTCAGCAGGGCCTCGAGCAGGAAGGTGTGATCCTCGAGGTACGCGCCGAGCCGGGCCTGGCCGGCGTTGAACGTCCGCAGCAGGCGCCCGTCGGGGTCGCGCAGGTCGCGGAGGACGAAGTCGGCACACTCGATCGCCGCCTCGAGGTAGGCCGGCTCCTCGAGGACGGCGCCGGCGTCGGCCAGCGCGGCGATGATCAGCGCGTTCCAGGACGTCAGCCGCTTGTCGTCGAGTCCCGGCCGGACCCGGCCGGCCCGCCGGTCGAGCAGCAGCTCGCGGATCTGCTCGCGAACTGCCGGGTCCGGCTCGGGTCCTCGCGCCTCGAGGATGTTGGCGCCCTCGAAGTTGCCGCCGCTGCTCGCCCCGAAGTAGGCGATCGCCGGGCCGGCGAGGTCGCCGAGGACGTCTTCGAGCTCGTCGAGACTCCAGACGTAGAAGCGGCCCTCGACGCCCTCGGAATCGGCGTCGAGCGCGGCATAGAACCCGCCCTCCGGCGCGCGGAGCTCGCGCAGGCAGAAGTCGAGCGTCTCGCGGCAGGTCCGCAGCAGCAGCGGGTCACCGGAGACCTGCCACCCATGGAGGTACGCGCGGGCGAGCAGGGCGTTGTCGTAGAGCATCTTCTCGAAGTGCGGGACCGTCCAGTTCGCGTCCACCGAGTACCGGGCGAAGCCACCACCGATCTGGTCGTTGATCCCGCCGGACGCCATCGCCCGGAGCGTGTCGACGGACATCTGCGTCTCGCCTCGACGCAGGAGGAAGTCGATCGTCGAGGCGGGCGGGAACTTCGGCGCCCGGCCGAACCCACCGCGCTGCGCGTCGTAGGTCCGGCGGAGGTTGCCGACCGCCCGGTCGAGCGTCGACGAGTCGATCGGATCGGCCGACGGGTCGAGTCGGGCGCCGCCGACGAGGCGCTGGGCGAGCTGGGCCCCGGACGCGACCGCGTCGTCGCGGCGCTCGCGCCACGTCCTGGCGATCGCCTCGAGGACCTGCGGCCAGCTCGGCAGCCCGTGACGCGGCGCCGGCGGGAAGTAGGTCCCCCCATAGAACGGCGTCTGGTCGGGTGTGAGGAACACGTTCAACGGCCAGCCGCCCTGGCCGGTCATGTTCTGGACCGCCTCCATGTAGATCGCGTCGACGTCCGGGCGCTCCTCCCGGTCGACCTTGACGCAGACGAAGTTCGCGTTCATCAGGGCGGCGGTCGCCGCGTCCTCGAAGGACTCGTGCTCCATCACGTGACACCAGTGGCAGGCCGAGTAGCCGATCGAGACGAGCAGCGGCCGGTCGAGCTCGATCGCCCGGTCGTGGGCCTGCGGACCCCACGGCAGCCAGTCGACCGGGTTGTCCTTGTGCTGGCGCAGGTACGGCGACGTCTCGCCGGCCAGGGCGTTGGTCATCCTGCGGGTCCGCCGCGCATCTGGCCGACGTTAGCGCATCCTCGGGGATAGGCTCCCGGCATGCGGCAAGTCGTCAACGCAGCCGATGCTCCGGCCGCGATCGGCCCCTACAGCCACGGCGTGATCACCGGCGGACTGCTCTACTGCTCGGGCCAGACCCCGCTCGACCCGGCCAGCGGCGACCTCGTCGGCGACGGCGCCGGCGAGCAGGCCCGGCGCTGCCTGGAGAACCTCGCGATCGTCTGCGCGGCGGCCGGGACGGCGCTCGACCGGGCCGTCCGGATGACGATCTACATGACCGACCTGACCGGGTTCGCGGAGGTCAACGCCGTCTACGGCGAGTTCTTCACCGACGAGCCGCCGGCCCGCGTGACGATCGGCGTCGCCGGCCTGCCGAAGGGCGCGAGCGTCGAGATCGACGCGATCGTCGCGGTCTGAACGCACCGCCGGGCGCGCCGGGCTCCTACACGCCGGTCGGTCGGCTCCGCCGGTCACAGAATCGCGGGTGGCGGCAATCTAGGGTTGTGGCCGATCCCGACTCCTTTGTCGTGCTCTACGAGCGGGAGGCCGAGCCCGTGCTGGTATTCCTCGCCCGCCGGACGCTCGATGTCGAGGTCGCCCTCGACCTGGCGGCCGAGACGTTCGCCCAGGCCTGGCAGGGCTGGGCGAAGGTCCGCCTCGACAGTCCGGAGGAGGTCCGCGGCTGGCTGTTCACGATCGCCCGGCGCCAGCTCGGACGGTACCTGCGGCGCGGCCGGGTCGAACGTCGCGCGCTCGAGCGCGCCGGCCTCGACGTTCCCGTCCTGCGCGACGACGATCTCCTCGAGATCGAACGCCTGGCCGACCTCGCCGCCCTCCGGACGAGGCTGAACGCCGGTCTGCACGAGCTATCCGGCGCCCAGCGCGATGCCGTCCGGCTGAGGATCGTCGACGAGGTTCCGTATCCCGATCTCGCCCGCCGTCTCGGCGTCTCCGAGCCGACCGCCCGAGCCAGGGTCTCCCGGGGCCTGCGCGCGCTGGCCGCAGCCCTCGAACCCGCGCCGGCCACGCCGGGAGGCCCCGCATGACCCAGCGACTGCGCGTCCTCGACGAGCTCGGCGTCCAGATCGAGCGGCTCGTGGCGACGGCGCCCGCCCGCCGACCCGCCAGCCGTCGACGCCTGTTCCCGATCGCGATCGCGATCGCGCTGCTCGGGTTTGCCGCCGCCGCTCTCGCCGCGAGCGGCGCCTTCACGACCGGAGCGCCCGTCCGCCCGGGTGTCGGCGACCTGACACACCCACGCAGCGGCGACGGCGGCGTGCGCCCGGGAGGGGTCAGCCGGATTCTCGCCGAGACTCCGGACCCCGCGGGCGGGCCGCCCTGGGGTCTGCGCGTGATCCGCACCACGCGCGGGCTCGTGTGTCTCCAGGTCGGCCGCGTCGTCGGCGGGCGGATCGGCGTCCTCGGCCAGGACGACCTGTTCTCCGACGACGGGCGCTTCCACCCGCTGGCCGCAGCCGTCAACACGCCGTCGTTCTTCTGCTATCCGCCCGACGCCGACGGGCACCTCTTCGTCGCGACCGGCGACGTCCTTCCGGCGAGCGGCTACGAGCTCAGGTTCTCCGGTCCGGACACGATCGCCCCGGCCGGCGGATGCGCGGAAGGCGGCCTGAAGATCGCGCACCTGCCGCTGCCGGCGTGTCCCGCCGCGGACGAGCGCGCCCTGTACTTCGGCATGCTGGGCCCCGACGCGACGCGGCTCACCTACGCGGTCGCGGGACGGCGTCATACGGTGGCACCCGGCAGTGGCGGCGCCTATCTCGTCGCGCTGAGGGCGTCCAAGGCTCTCGGCGGGTTCGAGACGGGCCTGACTCCGGAGCCCGGCGCTCAGCCGATCCGGCGGATCGTCTACCGCGACGGGTCGTCCTGCGACGTCCCCGTCCAGGCCAACGGCCCGGCCTGTCGGCCCGTCGGCTATCTGCCGGTCCGGGCACCCCGGCCCAGCCAGGTCGTCGCGCCGCTCCACATCACGCACCCGGCCGGCGGGCTGCGGGTCGACTTCACGGCCCGGGTCGCGGTCACCAGTGCCGCGGCCGGCTACGTGCTCGCCGTCAACCGGTGCACCGGCGGTGAGGTCGGCACCGGGACCCAGACCGACGTCCCCGCCGGCGAGCGCGTGACGCTCCGGCTCGCCGCGGACCGGATCGGGCCGTGCCCGCATGGGGCGTACACCGGCGCCGTCTACTACGAGCAGAACGCGCCCGACGGGCTCCCCCCCGCGATGCTCCTGTCGGGCGCCGCGCGGCGCGGCGGCCCGTCCGGCAGCGATCTGCCGGTCGGCCGCTTCTCGCTCCCCGGGCCCTGACCGTCTCACCTGGCGCCGAGCCGCCGCCGGCCACGCGCAGTGGGTCTTGGCGCCGTGCGAATCCGTCGCGTCGAAGGACCATGACGTCGGGACCCCGGGCGTCGTCTTGACAGCGGTCACGACGACCGATCTCGGAGCCCCGGGGCAGGGTCGTTCCGCCCGGGTCGATCCGGGTCCCCTCGGACCCGCCGACGAAGACCCGGCCGTTGCTGATCTGGACGTTGCCGAGCGTCGCCAGGCCACCCGCGTTGGTGACCGTCACGTCCTCCTCGGTGCTGCCCGACGGATCGACCGGGCGGACAGCGGTCACCGTGCACGCGGTCAGCGCGTCGCCGACGACCACCGTCTGCCGGATCTCGGTCGCCGGCGCGAACGACGTGTTCCCGGCCTGGTCGGCGTCGATCACGCAGGTCCCGATCCCGACGAAGGTCACCGTCCCGCCTGAGATCGTGCACGCAGCCCCGGTCGTCGACGGGTCGATCGTCGCGCTGGCCGCGAGACCTGACGACGCGCGCGCCGCCGCGGCGTAGCTCCCGCCGAGCCTCGCGCTCACCGGGGCCGTCGTCGTGAAGGCCACGCTCTGGGTCGGCAGGCTGATCGTGAAGGTTCGGCCGAGATCCTTCTGGAGATCGGCCGCGAGGCCGGTCTTCGCCGTCAGGCCGTCGCCGTACCGGACCGTGTCGCCGTTGTCCTCCTCGAGCTCGGCCCGCGCCCCGTCGACCAACGGGTCGGGCACGGAGACGATTCCCTCCCACGCCCCGTCCTCGATCCCCGGCAGCGGCGTTCTCGTCAGCGTCGGCGGGTCAGTCGGGATCCCGTCCCACGTGTACAGCGCGAACGCCGAGTTCGACCCGTCGGCCGTCCCGGCGACGATCAGGTACTGGTTGTCGGCGTTCCTGCGGATGTCGCGGATCCCGAGGCCGCCGAGGTTCATCTCGATCGGCCGGTGGCTTGTGGCGCAAGGCAAACGGTGCTACCTTGCGAGGCATGGGAACGAACGAACGACGTCGGACCGAGCTGCTTCGAGGGGTTCTCGACCTCTGCCTACTGGCGGTCATGGAGGAGGGGCCGGCCTACGGCTACGAGATGACCAAGCGACTCCGCGCCCGCGGCCTGTCGATCGTCGGCGAGGGGTCGATCTACCCGCTGCTCGGCCGCCTCGAGCGCGACGGCCTTGTCGCGACGCATCGTGCCGCGAGCAACGGCGGGCCGCCGCGAAAGTACTACCAGGCCTCGCGCGAGGGCCAGGCCACGCTCGCCGCCGGCGTGTCCGAGTGGCGGGCCGCCCGCGATGCGATCGACGCGGTCCTCGGAGTCGTCGAGACGGAGGTGCACGCATGAGCCAGTTCGTCGATGAATGCCGCCGCGAATGGAGGCGGCTCCGGGTGCCGGACGCCGTCGCCAACGAGATGGCGGCCGATCTCGAGGCCGATCTCGCCGACGCCGAGGCCGACGGCGCGTCGGCCGAGCAGGTGCTCGGCAGCGGCGCGTTCGACCCACGCGCGTTCGCCGCGTCGTGGGCGGCCGAACGAGGCGTCGCCCAGCCGCCGCCAGTCAGGCGCGGCAGGCTCCCCGGCCGGTCGCGCATCGTCGTCGCGGTCGTCGCGGCAGCACTGATCGCGACCTTGACCGTCGGCCTGGCCGCAAGCTCACGCGGATCCGCCGCGACGCGGGTCGCCGTCCCGTCTCCCGGCGGCGGGCTGGCCGGGCCGCCCGGGCCGGCCCGGGCCTTCGCGTTGGACGTGAACGGGCCCGACGGCGTCTATCTCCCGGCGGCCGGCCTGATCGTCCTGCTCGTCGGCATCGCCGGGCTGATCCTCGCGGTCCTGTACTGGTCGCCGCTGGCCGATCCGATCCGCGCGGCCCGCCGGCGCTCCTCGATCGACGAGAACCTCCGCGGCCCCGGCTACCACTGACGGGGTCCCCGCGTCTATTCGTGCAGGGGGCCGGCGACCAGCAGTGTCGCGAAGCTGCCGGCGCTCGGGCTGGCACTGCGCGTTCCGAGAAACGACGCGCTCGCCCGCCAGCGGCCGGATGCCGGCGGTAGGAACGTGTCCCGCGCCGATCCGCCGGCCGCCCGGAGATGGTCGGTGCGGAAGTACTGCCACCCGCTGACCGGATCGAAGCGCTCGATCGTCACCGTGACCGGTCCGGCCGCCTTCGGCGCCACGCCGACGACGATCTGCACGGTCCGCCCCGGCGACGACCGTCCCCGCCGGCGACCGGCGATCGTGACCCGGGTCCGGGTGATCGTCCGTGACTGGCGGACCAGGGTGAAGTCGCCGTGCGCATTGGCATTGGCCCGGACGACCGCGAAGAACCGGCCCGGCCTCAACTCCTGGTTGAGCGTCTCGCCGCCCGTGCCGTCGCACTCGCAGGCGATCTCCCGACCCTTCTCGTTGAGCAGCTCGAGGTCGAAGCTCGCCCCCTCCGGAGCGGTCAGGATCAGCGTCAGGTTGCTGCGCGCGACGACGTCGAAGCTGAACAGTCGCAGCGCGTCGACGCGGTTGCCGTCGAGCTTCCCCGACAGCTTCGCGTAGTTGCCGACGAACTGACCCGGCGCCGTGTCCTTCGGCCCGGCCGCCGCGACCTGGAGGTGGTAGTCCTGGGGTCCGCTGTAGCCGGCCGACGAGTTGACCAGGAAGCTGTAGCGCCCGCTCGCGCCGACCTTCGGCGTGAACAGCACGTAGCCCCCGCAGTGGATGTGCAGGACCGCCGTGCCCTGGTCGAACGACGACGTCCCCGGCGGGTACAGGCCGGCGCTGACGCACGCGCCGTCCGTCTCGTCGGCCAGGTTGATCCGGTAGCTCGTGCCGGCCGCCATCACCGTCGAGTAGGCCTTCGTCGTGTCCTGGATCCGGTCGAGCACGCCGCCGGCGCCGGCCGGCGGGAGCGGCGTTCCGGGCGGCGTGGCCGCCTTCTGCGGCACGAACACGTCGAGCGCGAACGTCCCGGCCACGGAGTTGCCGAGCGGCGCGACCCGGATCAGGTAGGTCATCCCGGCGCTCGCCGTGAAGATCGTCGCCGCCATGCCCATCGCGTCGGTCCCGTCGCACGCGACCTCCTGCAGCTGCGAGCGCTGGGCCAGATACACGTCGACCGTCGCGTCGAGATCCCCGTCCGCCGCCAGGCTGACCGCGATCCGCTCCTTCGTCGACGGTGTGACCGAATACCAGACCGACGCCGTCTGCGGACCCGTGCACTCGGATGCCGGCTCGTTCGTGTCGACCGTCGCGCCGACCGTCGTCCCGTCGACCGACGCCGGCAGCGATCCGAGCACCTGCGCGTCGACGCGGGCGTCGTTGGCCGGCCCGGCCGCCGCCGCCGCCCCGGCGAGCGCGGGGCACCCGCCCAGCACGCACGCCGCGAAGAAGATCGAGATCCCCAGCCGTGCCCCAGATCTGCTCATGTTCCCAGCCCCCGGTGTCGAGTCGATCGCGTCCTGCTCAGATCAAGAACGCCGCCGGCGGCCGGATGTCGCGCAGATGGTCTGGTTCAGGACTTCGCCGGCAGGACCCGCACGTCGGCCGCGGCGACGCGGACGCCGACCGGCGAGCCGACCTCGAAGTCGCCCTGCCGGTCTGCCTGCACCTCGACCCGGAAGCGGCTCAGCCGCACGAGGAGCGCGCCGCGCCGGGGCAGGACGCTGACCACGCGGTCGGTCAGAACGCCCGACTCCGGGTCGGTCAGCTCGACCTCCCACGGGT
>DATAUX010000148.1:0-16630 GCA_036268015.1 Solirubrobacteraceae bacterium
CCCAACCCCTCGATGAAGTACCCACGCCGGCAGACGCCGAGCGTCTCCAACTCGATCAGCGAGTCGTACAGGCCAGCGAACCCACCCGTCACGCCCTCCGCGAGGACCAGCTCCCGCGTGAGGATCCCGTACCGCTCGAGGAGCAGCTCTGCCTGCGTCCGCCGCCGCGCCCGGGGATCCGGCGCCGGCTCGAAGAGCGCCGTCGTCAACGACCACCGCCCCTGGACCTGGGCTCCCGCCCCCCGCCGGGCCGACGACGCGAACCGCCGGCCCGAGCGCACCGAACCACGCCCGGCCCGCTCGCCGACCGACGCCCGCGGGGCGAGCGTCAGCCGCGGCGCCCGCAGCGGCGCCCACGCGTCGTTCGTCACCTCGCCCGCCCACACGAGGTCCCAGACCGCCTCGGCCAGCGCCGCCGGCGGGACGTCGAGCTCGGCGATCAGGTCGCTGAAGAAACACGGTCCGGCCCCCAGGCGGCTCCGAACCAGCTCGTGGTCGGGCTCGCCCGGCCCAACCCCCCGCCCGGCGCCCGGCGGCGGGCCGATCGCGGCCGCGTCGTCGCGGAAGTACACCGCCACCCGCCCGCCCCGCCGGCCGAGCCCGCCCGACCCCTGCCCCGAGCGGGGTGCCCCGACCCAGACGACTTCGCCCGACGCGCACAGCTGATCGATCCACGTCGTCGAGTACGCGCCCAGCCGCCGCGGCAGGACGTCCCGCTCCCAGACCTCCGCCGGCAGGGCCAGGCCCTGGAGGGGAACGAGCACCTCCCGCAACCGCTCGATCCCCGCGCCCGCCCGCGGGTGGCGGTCGACGCCCTGCCAGGACGGCAGGAAGACGCCGAGCGTCCGGCGGTCGGCCGCCTCGATCTCGCTGCGCAAGGCCGCCAGCGACGCTCGCCGCAACCGCTGGAGCACCTCCGGCGAGCACCACTCCCGCTCTGACCCGGCCGGCCGAAGCTCACCGCGTACGAGCCCGCCCAACGCCTCCAACGCGCCGAGCGCGCTCCGAAAATCCACCGAATACCGGCCGCCGAGCTCGTCCGTCGTGAACGGCCCGTGAGTCCGGGCGTACCGCATGCAGAGCTCGCCGACCGCGTCGTCGACCTCCGCCAGGAAGGCCTCCGGCAGGCCGCCGGGCGGCGCCGCGCCGATCGCGTCCCGGTACAGGCCCGCGTGCTCGGCCGCGATCCACCGCGGCTCCCGGCCGATCCGGACCAGCACTACCCGCCGCTCGCGCTCGAGCTCGGCCAGCATCGCCCGGTGGTCGACGCCCTCGAGCACCCGGTCGGCGACCTCCTCGTCGGTCAGGTCGCCCACCGTCCGCAGGATGTCGTGGAGCTCGTCCCGCCCGGTCGCCCGCCGCCGGGCCGACCGGCGCTGGAGGTCGTCCTCGAGCGCGGCCAGCGCCCCCGGATCGATCAGCTCGCGGAGCTCCTCCTGGCCGAGCAGCTCCCTCAGCAGATCCCGGTCGAGCGCCAGGGCCGCCGCCCGCCGCTCCGCGTTCGGCGCATCCCCCTCGTACATGTAGTTGGCCACGTAGTCGAACAGCAGCGACGACGCGAACGGCGACGCCCGGGGCGTCTCGACCTCGATCAGGCTGACGTCCCGCCGGCGAATCGACCGGAGCAGTTCGACCAGACCCGGGACGTCGAGCACGTCCCGCAGGCACTCCCGGTACGTCTCGAGCACGATCGGGAAGTCCGGATGCCGCTTGGCGACCTCGAGCAGGGTCTGCGCCTTCAGCCGCTGCTGCCACAGCGGCGTCCGCCGGCCGGGGTACGCCCGCGGAATCAGCAGTGCCCGGGACGCGTTCTCCCGGAAGCGCGACCCGAACAGGGCTGAGGAGCCGAGCTCGGACACGATCGCCTCCTCGACATCCTCGGGTTCCGGCAGGACGAGGTCCGCGCTCGGCGGGTCGTCGGCATCCGGGAAGTGGACGATGATCCCGTCGTCTGACCAGATCGCGTCCGACTCGAGGCCGTGGATCTCGCGGATTCTCGCGGCCAGCGCGAGTGCCCACGCAGCGTGGATGCGGCCGCCGTACGGCGTCAGGACGCACAGCCGCCAGTCGCCGATCTCGTCGCGGAACCGCTCGACGACGACCGTCCGATCGCTCGGCAGCACGCCGGTCGCCGCCTGCTGCTCGGCGAGGAAGTCGAGGAGGTTGACGGCGGCCAGCCGGTCGAGGTCGTACTCGCGCTCGAGCGTCTCCGGCGCCTGGTCGACCGCCCACCGGCTGAACGCGCCGATCGCGGCGCCCAGCTCCTTCGGCCGGCCGACCGAGTCCCCCCGCCAGAACGGGACCGCCCCGGGCGCCCCCGGCGCGGGGGAGACGATCACCCGGTCGCGCCCGATCTCCTCGATTCGCCAAGCCGTCGCCCCGAGTAGGAAGGCTTGTCCTGGCCGCGCTTCATAGACCATTTCCTCGTCCAACTCTCCAACCCTGCGGCCGTCGGGCAGCGTCACCGAGTACAGGCCCCGGTCAGGGATCGTCCCCGCGTTGGTGACCGCCAGGCCGAGTGCGCCCCGTCGGGGCGTCAGGGTTCCCGCGAGGCGGTCCCAGTTGATTCGCGCCCGCAGCTCGGCGAACTCGCTCGACGGGTACCGGCCGTCGAGCATGTCGAGGACGTTCTCCAGCAGCTCGCGCGTCAGCTCCGAGTACGAGTGGGTTCGCGTGACCAGGGCGTGGAGCTCGTCGACGGTCGTGCTCTCCGCGCTCGCGACGATCGCGACGATCTGCTGGGCGAGCACGTCCAGCGCGTTGCGCGGGACGACGGTCGGCTCGATCCGTCCGTCGCGCATCAGCTTCGTGATCACCGCGCACTCGAGCAGGTCGGCCCGGAACTTCGGGAAGATCCGGCCCTTGCTCGTCGCCCCGACCCCGTGTCCCGACCGGCCGATCCGCTGGAGGCCGCGGGCGACCGACTTCGGCGACTCGACCTGGATCACGAGGTCGACGGCGCCCATGTCGATCCCCAGCTCGAGCGACGACGTCGCCACCAGGCACGGTAGCTCGCCGGCCTTCAGGAGCTCCTCGATGCTCGTGCGCTCCTCACGCGACAGGGACCCGTGGTGGGCCCGGGCGATCGGCTCGGCAGGCGCGACGCCGGGCTTCGGGTCGGCGTCGTCGAGCTCGTTGAGGCGCAGCGCCAGGCGCTCGGCCGCCCGCCGGCTGTTGACGAACACGATCGTCGAGCGGTGCTCGCGAACGAGTTGGAGGAGCTCGGGGTAGATCGCCGGCCAGATCGACCGGCGGGTGGCCTCGCCGCCCTGGTGGTACTCAAGGTGATGGCTGTGACTTTGTTGTGCGCCATCACCTACTTGGCCGCCGTCGGCCCGCACGAGGTCCGGGTCGGGGTCCGGCCGGCCGGCGTCGGGCTCGACCATCGACTCGACGGGGACGTGGATCTTCAGGTCGAGCGCACGCGTCGCCCCGATGTCGACGATCCGCGCCCGGCGCTTCGGGCCGACCATGAAGCGAGCGACCTCCTCGAGCGGGCTCTGCGTCGCCGACAGGCCGATCCGCTGGATCTCGCGGTCGGGGTTCAGCGCCTGGAGGCGCTCGATCGTCAGGGCGAGGTGGGATCCGCGCTTGGTCGCCGCGACCGCGTGGATCTCGTCGAGGATCACCGCCTCGACCCCGGTCAGGATCTCCCGGGCGCGCGACGTCAGCATCAGATACAGGGACTCGGGCGTCGTGATCAGGATGTCCGGTGGCCTGCGCAGCATCGCGGCCCGCTCGCGCTGGGGTGTGTCGCCCGTGCGGATGCCGACCCGGATCTGGGCCTTCAGCCCGCGCAGCGGCACCCGGAGGTTCCGCTCGACGTCGTATGACAGGGCCTTCATCGGCGACACGTAGACCAGGCGGGTCGCGTGCGGCGCGCCGCCGTCGACGCCGACCCCTTCGGCGACGAGGCGGTCGAGCGCCCAGAGAAACGCGGCGAGCGTCTTGCCCGACCCGGTCGGCGCCGAGATCAGGACGTTCTCGCCGGTCGCGATCGCCGGCCACGCCTGCGCCTGGGCCGGCGTCGGCGCCTCGAACGCCGATTCCAGCCAGTCGCGGACGAGCGGGGTGAAGGCGGACAGCGGCATCCCCGCCGACGTTACCGAACGCCCACGGCGCTTCGATACGATCGGCCCTCCACGGGCGACGAGAAGGAGCGCAGGGATGACAACGGGCGTCGGATTGCAGTGGTTGTGGCCGACCCCGATCGGCGTGCATCGCTATGCCGAGGCCGCCACCCTCAATCCCCTGCTGGTCGGCGCCTTCGCCGAGGGCCGGGCGGCCCAGCTCAAGAAGCGCGGCGAGACGCTCGGCTCGTTCTTCGCCAGCGACGACGACCTCCTCCACCGCGTCAAGCTCGCCGAATGGCAGGACTTCGTCGGTTTCATCGTCGACAGCCTCGTCGAGACCGTGAAGGGGGCAAACCAGGAGGCCTGGGCCGGGCAGGCGTTCGACCTCAAGGTCGGCATCCTCGGGATGTGGTTCCAGTACAGCCGCGACGGAGCCTTCCACGACGTCCACACCCACGGCAACTGCTCCTGGTCGGGCGTGTACATCGTCCAGATCGACGAGCCCGACCAGCGCGTCACCCACCCGGTCTACGGCCGGGCCAACGGCGTGACCCGGCTCTACGGGCCGCCCTTCGCAACGCTCGGCGGCGCCTTCGTCGACGTCGGCAACGCATACCTCCAGCCGCCGCACCACGACGTCGAGCCGCTCCCGGGCCAGCTGCTGCTGTTTCCGTCCTGGCTCGCCCACATGGCCCTGCCGTACAACGGCGACAAGGATCGGATCATCATCTCGTTCAACGCGAGCGTCCACGGGGCCGAGGGCGATCAGTTGCACGACTACAGCGCGACCTGAGCCGGTCGTCGGGTCGGGCTCTCGGGTCGGGGCCGACGGGCGGGCCGGGGCCGGGATCGGGGGCCGGGGTGCGGGACCGGGCCGGGGTCGGGGGGGTCAGGGCGGGGTCGGGCGTCGGGCGTCGGGGGCCGGAGTCGGGGTCCGGGGGTCGGGCACTCGGGAGCCGTGGGTGCGGCGGGAGAGCGTGTTGCCGGACTTTTCCAGGACTTCGTACAGAACACGACATTCTGTCGATCTTCGTACCAACCCTGCGAAACCCCCGGCATCGCTCATCCGGGTGGGGCCACACTCGACCCGAGCCCGGCGAGCGCCCGCGCCCGACGCAGGACGGTGTCGGTCATCTCGGCGGTCAGCCGGCCGGTGAACGTGTTCTGCTGGCTGGGGTGGTAGCAGCCGAGCAGCGGAGCGTGCTCGGCCCCGTGCCCGAAGCGGGGTCGCGGCCGGATCGCCGGGTGGCCGGACGCGGCCCGCAGGCGGAGCGCCGCATCCCAGGCGAAGGCGCCGAGGCAGAGGATCACGCGGACGTCGGCGAGCAGTTCGAGCTCGCGTACGCCGAACGGCAGGCACGCGTCCCGCTCGGCCGGCGACGGACGGTTGGCCGGCGGGGCGCAGCGGACCGCCGCGGTCACCCAGCAGTCGCGCAGTTCGAGGCCGTCGCCAACCCCGGTCGACGTCGGCTGGTTTGCGAAGCCGGTCCGGTGGAGAGCGGCGAACAGCCAGTCGCCCGACCGATCGCCGGTGAAGATCCGCCCGGTCCGGTTCGCACCGTGGGCAGCCGGCGCCAGGCCGAGGATCAGGACGCGGGCGGCCGGGTCGCCGAACCCCGGGATCGGCCGTCCCCAGTAGGTCTCCTGCGCGAACGCCGCCCGACGGTCGCGGGCGACCTGCTCGCGCCAGGCCACGAGCCGCGGACACCGCCGGCAGGCGGTGACCTCGGCCTCCAGCACGTCGAGCCCGGTCTGGCGTAGGCTCTGCGGCGTGCGCAGGCCCCTACTCCTCGTCGTCGTCGGCCTCGCCCTGGCCGGCTGCGGATCAGCCAACTCGGCCGCCAACTTCGTCGGGCAACAGGCGACCGTCGCCAAGGTGATCGACAACCTCTCGACCTACGGGACGTCCCATCAGGCGAGCAACATCTGCAACAAGATCTTCGCCGCGTCGGTCGCCGCCAAGCTGAAGGCCGCCGGCGGCACGTGCGACAGCGTCGTCAGCGACGCGCTCAACGATGTCGACATCTTCGCCCTCACCGTCCAGAACGTCGTGATCAAGGGCAACACGGCCACCGTCCGGGTCCAGTCGACCTCGAACGGGAAGAACCAGGTCAAGGTCCTCGATCTGATGCACGAGGCTGACGGTACCTGGCGGATCACCTCGTTCGGCTAGTCGCCAGTGCCGTGCCGAGTTTAGTTCGGTTGACGATAGATCGGCAACCGATATAGAGTACGGCGCATGGTTCGGTTCCCGACGACCGGCGGCGACGAACCGGACAAGCCGGCCGGGCTCGCGGCGTTCGGTCGGTATGCGGGTCCGGCAACCCTGATCCTGTCGAGCCTGGCCGACGGAACCAAGCACGGCTACGCGCTGACCAAGGACATCGAGGCGTTCGCGGCCGTCCGACTCGCCCCCGGAACGCTCTACGAGGCGCTCGCCCGGCTCGAGCGCCAGGGTCTGATCGAGGCCGTCGAGACCGACGACCGCCGCCGGCCGTACAAGCTGACGAGCGCCGGAGCCGTCGTCCTCCGCGTCCATCTCGACGCCCAGCGTCGGATCGCCGAGGTCGGCCTGCGCCGGCTCGCCGACAGTCTCGGCCACGCATGACACCGGCCTCGGGATCCCCGGCCCGCCGCGCCGAGCGCCTCGCCCGCTGGTATCCGGCCGCCTGGCGGGAGCGGTACGCCGACGAGTTCACCCAGCTGCTGATCGACGACATCACCGAGCGTCCGCGGTCGTGGTCGCGGACGGCGGACGTCGTGCGCAGCGGCACACTCGCCCGACTGACCGAGGCCGGCCTGACCGGCGACGCCCTCGACCCGACGCAGCAGGTCCGGGCCGGTCTGGCCGGCGCGGGATTCGCCGTCGCCGGATTTCTCGTCGTCGGGATCGCGATCTGGTCGCAGCTGACGATCGGCTGGCAGTGGTCGGCCCCGGCGGCGCCTGCGACCAGGTTCGCGATGCTGGTCATGTCAGCGATGATCGCCTGCTTCCTCGGCCTGGCCGCCCTGGCCGCGCCGCCGGTCGCCTGGGCACTCGGTCGCGGGCTCGCCGATCGACAGCGACGACGGCACCTGCTCGGACCGCTGGTGACCGCAGCCACCGGAGCGACCGTGTTCGCCGTCGGCAGCCATCATTTCGGAGCCGGCTGGCCTGGCACCGGTGGCCATCCGTGGGCCCACAGCGGCCTCGTCCCCGGTTCGATCGCCTCCGTTGGCTGGGCGTCGACGCTCTGGGTGACGTCCTACTGGGCCCATCCCGGCGCCCTGTCGTCGTTCCCGGTCGCCGAGATCGCCTGGATGGCCGCCAGCCCCGCCGCGCTCCTGACGTTCCTGCTCGGCACGACCAGGACGCTCCGGCGGCTGCCGCTGTCGGCCGGCGTGCTCCGGTACGAGACGTGGCTGGCTGGGGCCGCCGCCCTGGCGATGGTCGGGTTTCTCGCCGGCGCCGGCAGCTGGGTGATCTCCGGCGGTCCCGCACCCCGCGGTCTCTTCCGCGTCGGCGCGATCGACGACGTCGGGCTCGTCGCGATGACCGCGGCCGTCCTGGTCGGCTTCCGGGCGGCCCAACGGGCCGTGACCGCGGCGGCTGCCTGCCGGCAGACCCGGCGAGCGCTCGACCGATGACGGCCAACGATCCCGCCGAGCTTGGCGCGCCGCGAACCTGGACGCGCCGGCGGGTGCTCGCCGGCGGGCTCGGCGGCCTGGTCTGTGCGGCCCTGGCCGGGTTCGAGCTCGTCGATCACGGAGTGCTCCCAGGCAGGCAGAAGCTCGACGAGCTCGACGGGGCGTGCTCGGTCGACGGGCCGGCCGAGGCGATCGGCCCGGTCGGGCCGTCGCGGTCGGGCAGCTTCCATTCGCAGGCGCGCAACCGCACCGTCGGCTACACGATCGCCTACCCGCCGGGCCACAGGCCGGGCGACGCGCTCCCCCTCGTCGTCGCGCTCCACGGATATCTCGGAAACCACGCCTCGGCGCTGTCAGACGTGACGCTCGCCCAGGCCCTGGCCGAGCGAACCGGCGGCCGGGGGCTGCCGCCGCTGGCGCTCGTCGCGGCCGACGGCGGCGTCGGGTACTGGAACCCGCATCCGGGCGACGATCCGATGGGCATGCTCGTCGACGAGCTGCTCCCGATGTGCCGGGACCTCGGGCTCGGGCGTCGGCCGGGAAGTGTCGGCACGATCGGCATCTCGATGGGCGGGTACGGATCGCTGCTGCTGGCCGAGAAGCATCCCGACCTGATCTCCGGCGTGGCCGCGATCAGCCCGGCCGTGTGGACGACCTACGCACAGGCGCACTCGGCGGACGCCGGCGCCTACGCGTCGGCGGCGGCGTTCACCGCGAACGACGTCGTGACACACGCGGCCGCCCTCCGGGGGATTCCCGTTCGCGTCGCATCCGGCCGGGACGATCCGTTCCGGCCGGGGGTGGAGGCGCTCGCCGGCGAGCTGCCCGCCTCAGCGGTCGTCGAGATCACCAAGGGATGCCACGACCGGCAGTTCTTCGCCAGCCAGCAGACCGCGTCGTTGGCCTTCCTCGGCAGCCACATCGCCTGAGACGCGCGTCCTCCTGGCCGCGGCCGCCGCGCCCCGGCGGACCCTCCCCGCGTTGGTCCTGCCGAGCGGAGTGATGCTCGTCAGCAACGCCGAGCCGACACCGTCGAACCGAGCCTGACTCACCCGCGCTTGAGCGCCTGCATGGTGTAGCTGTGCGGAAGGCGCCACGGCCGATCGACCAGTCGCCATTCGCCGTCGCCGATCAGCTCCATCTGTCCGGGGAGCGCCTCCCAGGGCACGCTGTCGTGCTCGACGAGCATCGTCAGCTCCATCCCGGCGTCGAGCAGGCCGGTGACGATCTCCCCCATCCCGTGGTTCCACGTCTGCTGGGTGTTGTTCTCGAACGTCGCGTCCGTCTCGACATACGTGCCCGGCTCGTCGGCGATCAGCGGGTCGGCGAGCTCGAAATAGGCCTCGTCGACCACGAGCAGGTCGTCCGGACGGTCGGCGAGCGCCCAGAGCATCGGATGGCCCTCGCGGATGAACAGGCGCCCGCCGGGCTTGAGCAGGTCGGCGACGACCCCGGCCCACCGACGAACGTCCGGCAGCCAGCAGAGCGCGCCGACTCCGGTGAAGACCAGATCGAAGCCGGCCGATCCGAGCAGGCCCGGGGCGTCGTAGACGTCGCCCTCGACGAAGGCGACACCGGCCGCGACCCGGTCTGAGAGTCGACGTGCCTCGACCAGCGCGGGCGGCGAGAAGTCGAGTCCGGTCATCCGCGCGCCGAGACGAGCCAGCGAGACGGTGTCAGTGCCGATATGGCACTGGAGGTGGACGCCCCGGAGGCCGGCGATGTCGCCGAGCCGGGGCAGGTCGAAGCGTACGACGCGGCTGATGAACGTCGGGTCCTCGACGAACCGGTCGACGGCGTAACCCGGCGAAGCCGCATGGGCTGGGGCGCGCTCGTCCCAGGCCGCACGATTGACCCGCAGGTATCCGTCGTCGAGATCAGACACGATCGACCTCCGCCGGGGTCGGCGACCCGGCTGGCCGGGCACCACCCTCGTCGTCGACCCGGTGGCCGGCGCCCCGGAGCGCGGCGGTCGCGGCCGCGAGGGTCCGATCGCGCACGAGGACGTAGTCGGTGTCGTAGGTCGAGATCACGAAGACCGGTATCCGGCGGTCGGCGAGCGGCCGGGCGACGGCTTCGATGATCCCGGTCGCCGCGAAGCTGAGCGGCCCGGCGACCTCGAGGACCCGCCAGTCGGTCTCCGCCGTCACGCCGGGCGGGACGGCTTCGGCGCGGCACACGACCGACAGCTCGCGGCGAGTTCTGGTGATCGAGACCAGACTCCCGGTCGCCCAGGCCGGGGTGGCCGCGTCGGGGCCGAGCCGGCAGACCGCGAATCGGCCGCCGAGCGTCGTCAGCGCTGGCTTCATACCAATAGCTTCGCCGAAGACGCCCCGCCGGGCTGGTACGGCGACTTCATCAACGCGCCGGTCGCCTTCGTGTCGATCGCGGCCGCCGTCCTGTTCTTCGTGGTGAAGCCCATCAACGCGCTGATGGCCCGCCGCAAGACCCAGCCGGATGTCGAATCCGAGACGGTCCCCTGCCGGGAATGCCTGAGCGACATCCCGCGGGCCGCCCGGCGGTGTGCGTTGTGCACGTCGCCGGTGAGCCGGCCGCCTGAGCGCGGGCGTCGGGCACACCCCACTCACCTGCTTGGGCCGCCGGGACCGGCGGCCTACGGCAGGAGGGCGGCGGCGAGTGCGCCCCACGCCTCGCGCGGCATCCCGTCGCTCCCGAGCGGCTGGAGGCAGACGTGATCGGCCCCGGCGTCGAGGTGGGCCCGCGCCGCCGCGGCGACCTCCTCAGCGCTCCCGTGGGGGATGATCGCGTCGATCAGGCGGTCCGACCCGCCGTTGGCGATGTCGTCGTCGGCGAAGCCGAACCGCAGCAGGTTGTTCGTGTAGTTGGTCAGGCCGAGGTACGTCTTCGCGTACCCACGGGCCGTCGCCCGGGCCCGCTCGACATCGGTGTCGACGACACAGGCCAGCTCGGGAGCGACGAGGCCGCCGGGGCCGACCCGGTCGCGGGCCAGCCGGGTGTGGGCGACCGGGACGAAGTACGGGTGCGTGCCCCGGGCCCGGTCGGCGCAGAACTCGAGCATCTTCGGGCCGAGGGCCGCGACGCAGCGACGGTCGGGCGGCAGCGGCTCGTCAGCCGCGTCGAGACCGTCGAAGAACGCGGTCATCGTCGCCAGCGGCTTCGCGTACTCGGTCGTCGCCTCGCGGTGGCCGATGCCGATCCCGACCAGCAGCCGGTCGGGGAACGCCCGGTCGAGGTCCGCGTACTCGGCGGCCAGGTCGGCCGGGTCGTAGGTCCAGACGTTGACGATTCCCGTCGCGACGATCAACCGGTCGGTCGCCGCGAGCAGCGGACGCGTGCTCGGCAGTCGTGGGGATCCGCCCAACCAGAACGCCCCGAACCCGAGCTCCTCGACCAGCCTGGCCGCCTCGCCCGCGCTGTCCTCGCCGATCTGCCGGTACGACGTCCAGATCCCGAACTCGGTGAGCTCCATGTCTGGAGGATGGCAGACGCCGGCAGCCCTACCCGAGCTTCGACCCGTACTGGCGCTCGTAGTACTCCCGGTAGGCGCCCGACCGGATCGACTCCCACCACCAGACGTTGTCCCGGTACCAGTCGACCGTCTGCCCGAGCCCATCGGCGAAGCGCATCCGCGGGGTCCAGCCGAGCGCGCGAACCTTGCTCGACGACAGCGAGTACCGCCGGTCGTGACCGAGCCGGTCGGTGACATGGTCGAGCAGCGTCTCGTCCCGGCCGGTCAGGTCGAGGATCCGTTGGATGACCTCGAGGTTCGTGCATTCGTCGGGGCCGCCGACGTTGTAGACCTCGCCCGGCGTCCCGTGATCGAGGACATGGCCGATCGCCCGGCCGAAGTCGACGACATAGAGCCAGTTGCGAACCTGCAGCCCGTCTCCGTAGACCGGCAGGCGGTCGCCGTGGATCGCGTTGAGGACCATCAGCGGGATCAGCTTCTCCGGGTACTGGTACGGCCCGTAGTTGTTGGACCCGCGGCAGATCACCGTCTCCAGGCCGAACGTCTGGTGGTAGCTCGAGACGAGGAGATCGGCGCCGGCCTTCGTCGCGCTGTACGGCGACGACGGGTCGATCGGCGACTGTTCGGTGAACGAGCCGTCTTCGATCGACCCGTAGACCTCGTCGGTCGAGACCTGCAGATACCGGAGGCCGAGCTTGCGGGCGGCCTCGAGGAGGACGTACGTGCCCTGGGCGTTCGTCCGGACGAACGCGTCCGGCTCGGCGATCGACCGGTCGACGTGGGTCTCGGCCGCGAAGTTGACGACCGCCCCGGCCCCGCCGATCGCCCGGCCGACGGCCTCGGCATCCTCGATCGCCGCATGCACGAACGAGAACCGCGGATCGTCTGCGAAATCGTGGAAGTTCTCCGTCCGGCCGGCGTAGGTCAGCTTGTCGAGGACGACGACCTCGTCGTCGGTCGACGCCAGCCGTTCGCGAACGAAGTTCGACCCGATGAACCCGGCGCCGCCACAGACGAGGAGCCTCATCCGGCCACCCGTGCGGCCGTGCTCCCGGCGTCGGCCCGAGTACTGGACGGTCCAGTACCGGCCGCCTTCGCGGCCCGGCCGATCTCGGCGAGGTACCCGGCGAGACCTTTCTCCCAGGCCGGCAGCACGATCGCGTCGGGGCGCTCGCTCCCGAGCACGCTCCACGCCGGCCGGGCTGCCGGCCGGGCCATCTCGGCGCTCGTCGCCCCGAGGACCGTGCAGTCGACCCCGGCCTGGGCGAAGATCTCGACCGCGAACTCGTTCCACGAACACCGGCCGGACCCCGCGATGTGATGAACCCCGCCAGCCCCCGGCCCGCCCACGCCCGACCCGCCCACGCCCCGCCCGCCCGTGCCCGGCCCGCCCGCTCCGTCGCCTGCGAGCCGCTCGGCCAGCTCGACGAGCGCGTCGGCGAGATGCCCGGTGAACGTCGGGCAGCCGATCTGATCGGTCACGACCGACACCGTGTCCCGGCCGTCGCCGGCCAGCCGGAGCATCGTCGCGGCGAAGTTGCCGCCGCCGGACCCGAAGAGCCACGAGCTGCGAACGACGGCGTGGCCGCCGTCCGTTCCGAGAACCTCACGCTCTCCGGCGAGCTTCGTCCGGCCGTAGGCCGACCGCGGGCCGACCGGATCCGACTCGACATACGGGCGATCGGCCTGCCCGTCGAAGACGTAGTCGGTCGACACGTGGACCATCCGGGCGCCGACCGCCGTCGCGCCGCGGGCGAGCACGCCGGCAGCGCCGGCGTTGACCGCGAGCGCCCGGCCCTCGGCGGTTTCGGCCCCGTCGACGTCGGTCCAGGCGGCACAGTTGACGACGAGCGCCGGCTGGACCCGGTCGAGAGCGGCGGCGACCGCATCCGGGTCGCAGACGTCGAGCTCGGCCCGGGTCAGCCCGCTGACGCGGTGTCCGCGTCGGGACCCCGCTCGGATCACATCCCGGCCGAGCATCCCGCCCGCCCCGGTCACGAGGATCCCGTCGATCGACTCGCGTGCTCGAGTCACGGGATCGCGATCTCGGAGTTGTCGCCGACCATGAACCGGTAGGCCCGCGGCTGGCTGCGATCGCGGGAGATCGCGACGTTACGGCCGAGCAGGGACGACTCCATCCGGCCGTCGAGGCCGCGGACCGAGGAATCCGCGAGCAGGATCGAGTGCTCGACCTCGGCGCTCTCGATCACGCACCGCTTGCCGATCGCCGTGTACGGACCGACGTACGCGTCGGTCAGGCGGGCGCCGGCGCCGATGATCGCCGGGCCGCGGACGGTCGACCGCTCGAGACGGGCTCCGGCCTCGAGCACGACCCGGCCGTCGATCTGCGAGTCGACGAGCTCGCCGTCGATGCGGGTCTCGATCGTGTCGAGGACGAGCCGGTTGGCCTCGAGCATGTCGGCCAGCCGGCCGGTGTCCTTCCACCAGCCGCGGACGATGTGCGGCTGGACGCGGGCACCCGAGTCGACGAGGTACTGGATTGCGTCGGTGATCTCGAGCTCGCCGCGCGGGCTCGGCTCGATCGCCCGGGCGGCGTCGTGGATCGCCGCGGTGAACATGTAGACGCCGACGAGGGCGAGGTCCGACCGCGGATTCGCGGGCTTCTCGACCAGCCGGACGACGCGTCCGTCGTCGAGCTCGGCGACCCCATAGTTCTCGGGGTCGGCAACGGCCGTCAAGAGGATCAGGGCGTCCGGCCGGTCGGACCGGAAGCTCTCGACGAGGCCGGTGATCCCGCCCTGGAGGAGGTTGTCGCCGAGATACATCACGAACGACTCGTCGCCGAGATAGGCCTCGGCCGTCAGCACGGCGTGAGCCAGGCCGCTCGGTGCGTCCTGGACGACGTAGGTGACCGCGGCACCGAACTTCGCCCCGTCGCCGACGGCCGACCGGATCTCGTCGCCTGTCTCGGGCGCGATGATGATCCCGATCTCGACGATCCCGGCGGCGACCATCGCCTCGATCCCGTAGAACAGAACCGGCTTGTTGGCCACGGGGACCAGTTGCTTGGCGCTGGTGTGGGTGATCGGCCGCAGGCGTGTGCCCTTGCCGCCAGAGAGGATCAGCCCCTTCATCAGCGGCTCAGCCTACCGGCTCGCCGGCCATTCAACGGAGTCGTTTGACCGCCGCGAGCACTGCCCGGCGGGCACCGACCGGCTCGAGCACGACCGCGTCGCCGGCCTCCTTGAGGACCTCGCGGACGAGCCAGTCGGTCCCGGCGAAGCTCAGCTCGACAGTGATCGAACCGTCGGCGTACTCGTCGACGACCTTGCGCTGCTCCCGCGCCCAGCGTGCTCGCTCTGGTGAGATCCAGACCCGGGCGGTCGCCGACGCGGGGACCTCGCCGGTCCGCGGCCAGCCGTCGACGTCGGCCGACGGGTTGACCTCCGGCCGGGGGTCGAAGTGCTCGTCGCTGACCCGCGCCCGCTTGATCCGGTCGAGCCGAAAATGGCGCATCGCCTGGCGACTCGGGTCGAACGTCGCGACGTACCATCCCTCGCGGCCGTTCATCAGGGCGTAGGGCTCGACCCGGCGCTGGGAGAACTCGTCCTCGTTCTCCTTGTAGTAATCGAGCTCGAGGATCACGTGGTCGACGATCGCCCGGGAGACGATTCGGGCGATTCCCGAGTCGTCGCCGCCGCCGGCGACCTGGAGCCCCTGGTCCATCGGATCCTCGCCGAGCGCGGCGACGATCTTCTCGCGGGCGCTGGTCAGCGATCCCTCGGGGATGTGCTCGCCGATCAGGTCGATCGCCGCGACCAGGGCCTTCGCCTCGACCGGGAGGAGCCGGGCCGGGCGGGCGAAGTTGTCGCTGTAGGGCTGGGGATCGACCTCGATCGTCCGGTCGACCTCGGAGACCTCGGCGTAGAGGACATACGACCCGCCGCCGAAGTTGACGACGTTCAGCACGCTGACATCCTCACGGAGTTCGAGTTCGGAGATCTGGAGGCGGTCGCAGAGCTCGGCGAGCCCGAGCTTGCGCTCGGCCCGGCCGGCCTCGATCAGGATCGACGCGAGCGTGACCAGACGGGCGAAGCGCTCCGGGCGGATCGCCGAGTCCGAGCGTGGGTCGCCGGCGCCTGCCGTGTCCCGGGCGGTCGTGCGTGACTCGTGATCGCCGTTGTCCTGCGCCGTCGGCGATGCAGACGCGCTCGGCCGGTCGAGCACGGCCGCGGACGACGGCGGACCCGTCGACTCGGCATGCCGGGCGACCATCAGGTCGACCCGCCGGTCGAGATCGGCAACCAGCTCCGGCGGGCCGAGGACCCGGGCATTCTCGCCGAGCCCGAGCAGCCACGAGAGCAGCAGGCGGGAGTTGCCGTAGTCGGTGACGAAGACCCGGTCGCCGGTCGCCGCGCCGACCCCGTCGGCCGGACGGAGTTCCCCGTAGCGGCCGAAGTGGCGCTCGACCTGCCAGGCGACCCGCTCGGCGATCAGGATCTCCGCCGTCGCGTGTGACTCGCCGGTCTGCCACTCGGCCCGGTTGGCGTACGCCCGGGGGTCGAAGTCGGTCGGCCGCTTGAAGTCGTGCTCGGCCTTCGTCGCATACGAGACCTTCCCCCGGATCCGCGACAGCCGGAAGACGCGGAGCGCGCTCCGCTCGTGGGAGTAGCCGAGCAGGTAGAACTGGCCGCCGCGGAACAGCAGGTGGTATGGATCGACCTTGCGTGAGCCCTCGGCGTCCCGCTCCATCGTGTAGTAGTCGAAGGCGATCGTCTTGTGCCGGAAGATCGCCGTCTCGATCTTGACGAGACGCTGCGAGAGGTCGTGCCCGCCGGCCGACGCCGTGATACCCAGCTGGACCGCCTGTTGGTCGGGCGCGGCGAGCGGGCTCGGACGACCCCATGTGACCTGCTGGAGGGCCAGCCGAAGCGGCTCGGCGTAGGCGAACTCGCCGTCGAGCAGTGACAGGGCCGTCGCCAGGGCGGCGAGCTCGGGGTCGGTGAAGGCGATCGCCGGGAGGTGGAAGTTCTCCGGCCGCAGCGAGTAGTTCTCCTGCTCGGCGAGACCGTCGATCGGCTTCTCGACGGTCAGGGGTATCCGCAGCGACTCGAGCTCCGAGCGGTCGGCGTAGAACCGCCGGGCGAAGGCGTCCTCGTTCATGCCGCTGTAGCCCTCGACGTCCCGCTTGATGTCGAGCGCCGTGACCGGGCGGCGCTCGGCCATCAAATAGGAGATCAGGGAGAGCTGGCGGATCAGCTTCTCTGTGTCCTTTGCCATCGGCGGCCTACGATAGACCGCCCCACCGTCGAGCTCGATCGATGCGCACCGTATTTGGGAGAACTCGCGGAGGCGGGCCGGCCGGCCGGGCGACCCGAGACCGTCATTTGCCGTCGCCGACCGGGCCGGAGGCCGGTCCCGAGTCTCGTGCGAGACCCGGGTACTGGACGGTCCAGTACCGAGAAGCAAGTCTCCCGAGTACAGGGGCGTACGGGCTCGGGCCGACTCCACGCCGCGT
>DATAUX010000149.1:0-13255 GCA_036268015.1 Solirubrobacteraceae bacterium
AAGCCGACGGCGGCGCTCACGACGGCGGCGCAGACCGGGAGCAGCAGGCGGCGACCGAGGCGGCGTGGGTCGGCGGTCAGGGTCGACATGTCTGCGTGCGGTCCAGGCTGAGGCCCGAGTCCGGCGAGCCTACAAACGGCGGACGCGCCAGTTGTTACCCACTTGTGGACGGCGGCCCCGCCAAACCAGGTCGGTAACTCCTTCGTCACGGCTACGCAACACCCCGACGCGGTCGGGGCCCGACGATTCGAGTCCCGAGCACGATGCCACGGGCATCGCGGCTCGGATGGACTGCCGTTCATCCGAACACGAGGAGATGCAGTTGCGCAATCCAAGGATCTTCGCCGGGGTTGGCGTCGGTCTCGTGGCCTCGGCCGCGGTCGCCGCCAGCCTGACGATGGCTGGGGCGGCCGCGCCGAACGCGTCGCCGGCCACGACACCGACGACGACACCAATCAAGCATGTCGTCGTGATCTTCGACGAGAACGTCTCGTTCGACCACTACTTCGGCACCTACCCGAAAGCCGCGAATCCAGCCGGCGAGCCGGCCTTCCACGCCGCACCTGGAACGCCGGCCGTCAACGGCCTGACGCCGGCCCTGCTGACCGACAACCCGAACAAGAAGCCGACGACCGGGGCACCGGCCAACCCGGTCCGCCTCGACAACACCGGCGGCACGCCCGTCAACTCGCAGGTCGTGACCTGCGATCAGGGCCACAACTACGGGCCCGAGCAGAAGGCGGCCGACGGCGGCCTGATGGACGCGTTCCCCCAGAACACGGGCGGCGGCGGGTGCGCGGACAAGTCGATCGTGATGGACTACTACGACGGCAACACGGTCACCGGGCTGTGGAACTACGCCCAGCACTACGCGCTCAACGACAACTCGTTCGACACCAACTACGGGCCGTCGACCCCCGGCGCGCTGAATCTGATCAGCGGGGACAACGGTGGCGTCGACGCGGCCAACAGCACGGCGACGTCGTCGGTCGAGAACGGCACGCTGATCAACGACGCGGACCCGACCTACGACGCGTGCAGCGCGTCGACGCACGTCGCGATGAAGGGCACGAACGTCGGCGATCTGCTCAACGCGAAGAGCATCACGTGGGGCTGGTTCCAGGGCGGCTTCACGCCGAGTGGAAGCGCCGGCGGCAAGCCGGTCTGCGCGACCGCCCACGCCAACGTGATCGGCGCGTCGACGGCCGACTACGTCCAACACCACGAGCCGTTCCAGTACTACGCGTCGACCGCGAACCCGATGCACCTGCCGCCGACGTCGGTCTCGGCCGTCGGCCACACCGACCCGGCGAACCACCAGTACGACCTGTCGTACTTCTACAGCGCCCTGACCGCCGGCAACCTGCCGAGCGTCTCCTACCTGAAGGCCCCGGCCTACGAGGACGGCCACGCCGGGTAGTCGGATCCGCTCGACGAGCAGCGTTTCCTCGCAACCACGATCAACTCGATCGAGCAGTCGCCCGACTGGTCGAGCACGGCGATCGTGATCGCCTACGACGACTCCGACGGCTGGTACGACCACGTGTTCAACCCGGTTTCGAGCCCGTCCGCCGGCCCGAGCGACGCCCTGACCGGAACCGGGAAGTGCGGAACGGTCCCCAACCCGGCGCCGGCGGACTTCGAGAACGACCGCTGCGGGTTCGGCCCCCGCCTGCCGTTGCTCGTGATCTCGCCGTACGCGAAGACGAACTACGTCGACCACACGCTGACCGACCAGAGCTCGATTCTCCGCTTCATCGAGGACAACTGGTCGCTCGGACGGATCGGCGGCGACTCGGCCGACGCGAAGGCCGGCACGCTCGAGAACATGTTCAACTTCGGCCCGGTGCGCGACGTCGCGCCGAAGGTGATCCTCGACCCGACGACCGGCCTCGTCGACAGCGTCAGCGGAGGCGGCCTGACCGGGCCCGGGCTGCCGAGCTCAGGACTCGGAGGACTGCTCAACGGGCTGATTCCGGGTCTCGGCGGCCTCCTGTCGGGGATCCCGATCATCGGCGGCCTGTTCGGTTAGCCGGCGGCCCACGACCAAAGCAGAAACCTCCGGCGCCGGTGCAGAGCGTGGACGCCCTGCACCGGCGCTGGTGCGCTCGGGTCGCGGCCGACGGCGGACGCCGCCGGACGCAGGTCACCCGACGAGCGCGTCCTTGCGTCTACGACGACCAGGCGCCCGGCCTACCGACCAGGCCGGCCCGGCAGGCCCGGACGCGGGTCGGGGGCCGGCGCCGGCGATCCCGCGGCAGGCGACGGCCGCCTCGCGCGCTCTGAGCCGGGGCCCGGCATCCGGGGGACGGCGCCGGCCCGGCGGCGCCGAGGTGGGGTCGGCCAGGGCGGCGGCGGCCTGGGGTCGATCAGGCGGCGGCGGCATTGGGCCGGCCAGGCGGCGGCGTGGGGCCGGTCGGCGACGGCGTTCACCGGTTTCGTTTGGGATTTTGTACGAAAGGCGACATTCGGTCGTGGTTCGTACAGATTCTTGAAACAGAGCGACGACGCGCTCCCTATCCAGCAGGTCGAGCCGCCGGTGGTGCGCCCGTCCGTTCTTCGGGACTTCGTACGGAAGTCGACGCTTTGTCGTGGTTCGTACGGATTCCTGAATAAGAGTCGCCGTGCCCTCTTTACCCGGACATCGGCGACGCCCGTCTCCTCCGCGTGTCGGCCGCCCGGCGGGTCGGCGACCCGGCTACGAACCCGCGAGCGCGCTCTGGCGCCGCCGGCGACGGACCCGGCGTACCGTCCACCAGCCGAGCCCGGCCACGCCGGCCGCCGGGACGAGGCCGGCCAGCCCGATCACGACGACGGCAAAGCAGGCCTCCAACACGCCGAAGGCGGCGTGTAGTGCCCGTCCCGGCCGCCAGGTCGACCCGTTCCCGCCGCGGTTGACGGCCGCCGGCGGCCCGACCGCCTGGCCGATCGTGACGCTCACCGACGCCGTGCTCGCCCGCCGTCGGAGTGACTTGACGCTCGCCTGATCCTTCGCGATCCGGCCGTCGGCCAGACCCAGCTGGGCGTGAATGCTGGCCACCTGATTCGGCGTCGTCGCCCGGCCGAGTTGCCGCAGCAGGGCGACCCGTTCGTCGCGCGATTCCGACAGCCGCTGACGAGCCGCGTCGGTCGGATCGGTGATGTCCTGCGTGTCCTGCGTCCGGGAGCTGACCCGGCCGAGCGACGAGATCGCCGCCAGCGTCCGATCGAGTGCCGCGCTCGGCACCTCGAGCGCCAGCGTCGCCTGACTCCCGCCGCCCCCACCGCCGACCGACACGTGCGAGCTCTCGACCACCCCGCCGAACCGGTCGGTCGCCGCGATCACCCCGTCAGCCAGCCGCTGGACCTGGCCGCGGGGTGCGACCAGCGACACGCTCGCATCGCTCTCGACCGCCCGCCCACCGCTCGCCCCGCCTCCGATCGGTCCGGCGACCGACTGGGACTGCGTCGACTTGCCGACCGCCGCCGGTCCCGCCGGCGCCGGCGCGGACGGGCTGGTCCGGTAGGCGCCTCCCGTCGGGCTCGCCGGCACCGAACCGACGGCCCCGACGCCCGGCGCCGGCGGCCCGACCGCCGACCCGGACCCCACGGCCGGCCCGGACGACCCCCCGGCCGGCCCGGACTCCGGCGCCGATCCGGACAACCCGACCGCCGGCACGGACGACCCGGACGGCTGCGACCCGCCGAGTCCGGCGCCGACGATCGCCAGGCAGACGGCGACCGACGCGGCGACCCCAAGGCCGGCGGTCCACTTGCGCCGGGCGCCGCCCCAGGCGGCCAGCCGACTCCCGCGGAGCCTGTCCTGCCAGGCGCCGGACCCGCCGGCCACGTCGCCCGCCGGCGTCCCCGACCCTCCCGGTCGCCCCGGCGTCCCCGGGCGCCCCGGCGTCCCCGGCCGCCCCGGTCGGCCCGGCCGGCGAGCGAACCCCCCGGACACCCGGTCGCCGAGATCGTCGGCAAAAGCCGGACGCAGGGGCGGATGATCGTCGCGCACGGCTCCGACCAACCGCGACAGCTCGGCGTGCTCGGGGTCTGCCACGGCGAGCCGATCGCCGGCCAGAACACGGTCGAGCGCCTCGAGTTGGCCGACCTCGGCAGGAGACAGCTGGTCACCCCGCGACATCGCATACCTCCCGCAGTCGATCGAGCGCCCGGCACAGCCGGGTCCCGGCGTTGGAGACGGTGCAACCGAGCATCTTCGCCAGCTCGGCGTTCGACAGCTGGCCGTGGAACTTCAGCAGGATCAGCTCCCGCTGGGCGGGCTCCAGCCGATCCAGACCGGCCCGGACGGTCTCGTGTCGCATGCGCTGTTCCTCATCCTCGAAGGCCGGCGCGTCGGCCGCCACCTCGCCCAGCAGGCTGGCCGTCCGCCGGCGGCGGCGGAGCTCGTCGAGGGCGGCGTTCCGGGCGATCGTGAACAGCCATGCCCGCGCGCTTCCCCGGCCCGGATCGAAGCTTGCCCGGCGGCGGTAGGCCCGTTCGAAGGCGATCGCCGTGACGTCCTCGGCGGCGGCCGCGTCACGCAGGAGCGAGCCGACGTACGCGTGGATGTCGGCCACGCTCGACCGGTAGACGTCCTCGAACCAGCCGGGATCCGTGTCCGCCCGTGGCTTGGGTCTCACCGCCGCGGCGATCATCGGGCGCCGGATTCGCAATGCAGCCTCACAACCAGACTACGACGCCGGCCGCGTCGCGTCACACGGCGTGAATTCAGCCGGCCAGGACCGGCAGCAGCGCCGCCAGCTTGATCTCCGTCTCGGCAAGCTCCTCGGCCGGGTCGGACCCGCCGACGACGCCGACGCCGGCATAGCATCTGGCCAGCCGGCCGTCGACCAGGGCGCACCGCAGGGCAACGCAGAACTCGCCGTCCTCGTTCGAGTCGGTCCACCCGATCGGCCCCGCATACCAGCCGCGGTCGATCCCCTCGAGCGCGGGGATCATCCGCGCGGCGATCTCGTGCGGCTCGCCGCCGACGGCCGGCGTCGGGTGGAGCAGGCCGGCCAGCTCGACCGCGCTGACCGGATTGCGCAGCTGAGCCCGGACCGGCGTCGCCAGGTGCTGGATGTTGGCGATCGTCACGACGACCGGCTCGTCCGGCAGGGTCACCCAGACCGAATGCGGGAGGAGGGCCCGCTCGATCCGCGCGCTGACGATCGCGTGCTCGGACCGGTCCTTCGCGGAGTGGAGGAGCTGCTCGCCGAGATGATCGTCGACCGCCGGGTCCGCGCTCCGCCGGGCCGACCCGGCCAGGGCCAGCGTGCTCGCGCGCATCCCCTCCCGCCGGATCAGGAGCTCCGGGCTCGCGGCGATGAAGGCCGCGTCGCCCCGGCCGGCGCAGAACACGAAGCACGCGCCGAACGCCTCCCGCAGGACCCCGAACACGGCGCCGACGTCGTGGTCGACCGGCGCGTGGACGTCGACCTCCCGCGCGAGCACGATCTTCGACAGCTCACCCGCCCGGATCCGCTCGACCGCCCGGGCGACCGCCGCCTCGTAGTGCTCGGGCGGCATCGCCCCGGCGACCCGGTACCGGCCGGTCGGGTGGGGGTCGAGCAGCGGCAGCGGCGGCGCGTGCAGCTCGTCGAGGCGCCGCTCGATCCCGGCCAGCAGGTCCGCCGCCGTGTCGTCTGGCCTGACGCAGGCCGCCACCGTGATCCGGACGTCGTCGCCCTCCCGCGCGAGCGCGACCTCCGGGACGACGAGCGAAGCCGGCCGAAAGGCGGACCATTGCACGGACGCGCCGCCATCCGGCGCGAACGCGAAACCGCCGCAGGAAATCAGCCCGGAGCCGGCCGGCCCGGCCGGTGGATCGGCGAGCGCCGCTCCCGCCAGCGACCGCCACCGCGCGGCCACCCGCTCGAAGCGTCCGGGCCCATGGTCCTCGAGCACCGCGACCCCGCCGAGCGCCGCCAGGGCATGCCGGTCGCGATCCGGCTGCTCGAGGCAGAGCCACTGCTCGCCCGGCCGGCGCGATGCGAACGCCACCGCGCTCGGGTCGATCTCCGCCGGCAGGCGCCACGTCATCCCGACCAGGCACTCGCCCTTCCGGCGGGCCTGCCGCACACCACGCTCCAGGCGATCCGCCAGCCGGGCCGGCTCAAGCAGGGCAAACGGCGAGCGCTCTCCCGCAAGGGTCCGCACCGCCCGGGTCAGGTCTCCCCGCGCCCCCGCGCCATCGCGATCTCGCCGGTCCGCATCATCTCGATCAGCCCGTAAGGACGAACCATCCGCTCGAAGGCCTCGATCTTGCTGGTCGGGCCGGTGATCTCGATCGTGATCGACCGCTTCGTCACGTCGACGACATGCCCGCGGAAGATCTCGCAGAACTGCATCACCTCACCACGGTGGGGCCCTTCGACGGCCACCTTGAACATCGCGAGCTCGCGCGTCACCGTCTCCGTCGGCTCGAGGTCGCGGATCTTCAGCACGTTGATCAGCTTGTGCAGCTGTTTGGTCACCTGGTCGATCGGATGGAGCGCGCCGTCGACGGTCAGCGTGATCCGCGAGATCTCCGTGTCGTCGGTCGGGCCGACCGTCAGCGTCTCGATGTTGAAGCCCCGCCGCGCGAACAGGCCGGCGACGCGGGTCAGGACACCCGGCTTGTTCTCGACCAGGATCGACAGGACGTGCTTGCGGCCGGTCCGCAGGCCCGCCACCGCCTCGAGGTCCTCGAGGCTGAGCAGCTGCTCCTTCGTGCCCGGATCGCCCATCATCCGACCATGTCCCGGGCGGCCGCCCCCGGCGAGATCATCGGATACGTGTTCTCCTCACGGGTCACCCTCACGTCGACGACGACCGGCCCGGGCGTCGCGACCGCCCTGCGGATGTCGTCGACCAGGGTGTGCTTGCTCTCGAAGCGCAACCCCGTCGCCCCGTAGGCCTCGGCCAGCTTGACGAAGTCCGGGAACGAGCCCATGTCGACCTGGCTGTACCGGCGATCCCAGAACAGCTCCTGCCATTGGCGGACCATTCCGAGGTAGCCGTTGTTGAGGATGAAGACCTTGACCGGGATCCCGTTCTGCGCGCAGGTCGCCAGCTCCTGCGCGTTCATCTGGATCGACCCGTCGCCCGACACGCAGCAGACCAGGGCGTCCGGGCACCCGACCTGGGCACCCATCGCCGCCGGCAGGCCGAAGCCCATCGTCCCGAGACCGCCCGAGTTGATCCACCGGCGCGGCTTCTCGAAGTTGTAGTACTGGGCCGCCCACATCTGGTGCTGGCCGACATCGCTCGTGATGATCGCGTCGCCGCCCGTCGCCTCGTACAGGGCCTGGATCATGAACTGCGGCTTGATCTCCGCGTCGGTCGAGTCCTCGTAGCCCAACGGGTGGCGTTCCTGCCAGCCGCCGATTCGCGTCCACCACTCCTCCAGACGCGACGCGTCGGCCTTCAGGGCCCGGTACTCGGTCGACAGGCGGGCGAGGATGTTCTTCGCGTCGCCGACGATCGGGATGTGCGCCGGCACGTTCTTCGAGATCTCGGCCGGGTCGACGTCGATGTGGATGAACTTCGCCCGCGGCGCGAACTCCGTCAGCTTGCCGGTGATCCGGTCGTCGAACCGGGCGCCGACCGCGCAGATCAGGTCGGCCTCGTCCATCGAGTAGTTCGCCGCCCGCGTCCCGTGCATCCCGAGCATGCCCAGCCACTGCGCGTGCGTCCCCGGGAACGCCCCGAGACCCATCAGCGTGCACGTCACCGGGAACCGCCCGGCCACGCAGAACTCGGTCAGCTCGACCGCCGCGTTCGCGTTGACGACCCCGCCGCCCGCGTAGATCACCGGTCGGCGTGAGCTGGCCAGGGCCTTGGCCGCCTGGCGGATCTGCTTCTGGTTGCCCTCGATCGTCGGCTGGTAGCCGGGCAGCCGGACGTCGGTGACCGGCTCGTAAGGGATCTCCGCGCGTGAGAGGTCTGTCGGGATGTCGACGACGACCGGCCCCGGACGACCGGTTCGCGCGATGTGGAAGGCCTCGTGGATCGCCCGCGGGATGTCCAGCGGGTTCTGGATCATGATCGAGTGCTTGACCGCCGGCATCGTGATGCCGATCGTGTCGGCTTCCTGGAAGCCGTCGGTTCCCAGCAGGTCGGTCCGGACCTGGCCGGTGATGAATACGACCGGGACCGAGTCCATCATCGCGTCCATGATCGGCGTGACGAGGTTCGTCGCGCCCGGACCCGACGTCCCCAGTGACACACCGACCCGTCCGGTCGCCTTCGCATAGCCCTCGGCCGCGTGACCCCCGCCGGCCTCGTGGCGAACCAGGACGTGCTTGATCCCCGCGTCGTAGAACGCGTCGTAGGTCGGGAGGTTCGCGCCTCCCGGGAGGCCGAAGACGACATCGACCCCCTCCGCCTTCAGACACTCCATCAGAGCTTCGACTGCACGCATCGCTTCCGACCTTCCTTCAACTGCCCGCCCCGCGGGGCACGGCCACGACAAACGGGCTGACTCAAAGGCCAGCCTCCCTGCTCCCAGAATAGCGCGCGGTTGGGACGCGCAGGCCCCGGCCGGCCTACAGTCGCGCGGGTACCCGCATCGTCGGCGTCGGCTCGATGATCTCGTCGTCGTCCGGGTACTCGAGCTCGGTCCCGCAGATCGTGCAGATCGCATCGTGGATCTGCCGGCCGCGCCCGCACCCCGGGCACCGCCGGAGGGCGACGTCCGTCTCATGGCGGTAGACGTAGGCAGTGATCAGTCCGATCACCGGAACCACGCCGGAGATCAGGAACCAGACCCAGAACGAGCTGCCCTTCGACCTGCCGACGAAGCCGCCGGCGAAGGCGAACGCCGCCGCGAAGAAGAGGTACTCCACGACCCTAGAAGAGGACGCGGGCCGCCCAGATCGCCGCTACCACGGCGGCCACGATGACGACCCCGGTCGCCAGGGCCAGGACGACATGGATGACCAGGTGAAGGACCAGCCACGCGAAGACGAGAAGGATCACGAGGGCCACGCCACGACGCGCGAGCGAGTTGCGAGGAGCCTGCTCGGGGAGGTTTGAGGAACCGCCGGTAATTTGACTCATCCTCCTAGCTTACCGGCTCCCCCGGCCGGGCTCGGCGACTGTGCTACGGCGGGCTGATCCACCACGTCGGACCGGCCGCCGGCGGACCGGACGCCGGCGGCCGCGAGCCGGCTTGCTGGCGTGTTGTCTTCCCGTGCTGGGGGTCTGGCCGACGATCTCAACCACATCGACCTGGTGATCCACTTCGTTCGAAGAGCGGTTCCGCGCCCCGGCGCCTGCGGGGCGCGGCACCTGGATGGTGCCCCGCCCCGCCCGGCCCCGCGAACGCGCTCCGCGAACCTGCGTCACGCGCGTCCGGCCCCGTTCAGCAGATCGGCACGCCCGGGATCGCGGCCTCCTGGCCGCCGAGCTTGATGCCATTGGCCGGGAACCAACCCCATGTGCCGTTGTCGTCGCCCTCGGTCCACAGCCAGTAGTGGTTGCGCCCGACTCCGAGGGCCGGGTTCGGGACGGAGGCGAACCGCTCCTGGCAGGCGAACCAGCTGGTCGTCGACCGCATCGTGTCAAGACGGGGACCCAGTTTGCCGGACGCGTAGATCTCATAGACGCCGACCCCTGCCGTGTTCGGGCAGGTCTTCGTCTGGTACGTGCGGCCGTCGTGAGTCCGTGTCGGGCCCGGGCCGCAGCTCGCCGCCGCGCTCGACCGGGACGTGCCGATCGCGAGCATCACGACGCACGCGACCGCCGTCATCGAGATCGCGAGCATCGTTCGCCGCGAGTTGCTGGTGACATGGATCATTCGATGCTCCTTTGACTGGTGGGACAAGTACAGATCCGCCGGCCCGCCGTCCTGCGGCCAGCGATCGCTCGACTGACCTGGCCACGCTGCGACTCACTCCGCGTGTCGGCGGCCGGCTCGTCTCTCAGAGCTGATCACAGCCTGCTTGTCGGATCGCTCCCGATCCGCTGACGATCAGCGGCCAGTTCGCCCCCACGCGGTGGCACGGCGCCCGCGGTCGACGGCCGCTGCCCGTGGAGACGGCCGGCCCGCCCCGGCTGCGACGTCGGCCCGCCCGCCCGACTGCGAGCTCGACCGGCCGCACGGCCGCGTCGTCGGCCGGCCCCGGCCGCGAGGTCGGCCCGCCCGCGCTGCCGCGATCTCGTCCGGGGAGCCGTTGCTATGGTGAGACCGTGGCGTCCGCCGGACATGTGCCGGAGGTGAGGGCGCTCGGCGGGACCCTCTCGGTGACGTCTCCGGGGCGCGCGACCGAGGAGCCGGGTGCCGGGTGGGAACACCGCTCGGCTGCTCGCGCTGCTCGTCAGTCGCGCGGATCAACCCGTGTCGATGGCCGAGATCATCGAAGCCGTCTGGCCCGACGTCGACCATGAGTTCATCTCGCCACAGCAGGTCGAGCGGTTGGTCGCCGGCCTGAGGCAGCTGCTCGGCAGCGGAGCCCGCGACGTGATCCCGGTCCGCAAGCACGACCGATATCGGTTCGACGCGAGCGACGGACCGGTCTGGGTCGACACGGTCGAATTCGATCGGTCGGCTCGCGCGGCCGAGGCGAGCCTCGAAGCCGGGGACGTCGAGTGTGCCCGCAGGCTCGCCCTCGCGGCGCTCAGCCTCTGGCAGGGCGATCCGGTCGTACTGCCCGACGAGTGGACCGATCTCAAGCACCGGCTCTCCACCGTCCGGATCGTCGCCGCAGACGCGGCGATCCGGTCCGGCGATCACCGGCAGGCGGCCACCGAGCTCGCCTCCTTCGTCGAGGAGCACCCCGACGACGAGGCCGGCTGGACGCTGTTGGTCGCAGCCCAGCTCGGCTGCGGCGAGCGGGTCCTCGCGGCCCGGACGTGCGCCCATGCGGCCGGCCGGTTCGCCAGGTACGGCGGCGTCGGACCACGGCTCGCCGCCCTCTGCCGGCCGCTGACCGCGTCGTCGGAATCCGAGCCCGACGTCGAGCCGGCGACACGGTCCGCCCTGGCCGCCACGGTCCGCCCGCCGGCCGCCGCGGTCGAGGCGCCGCGGGCCCGGCGGCTGGTCGCGAAGCCGACGATCCCGGGCATTCGGCGCCGGCCGCGGCTGGCCGCTATCCTGATCGTCCTCGTCGCGTTGGGCGGCGCCGTCGCCGCCGACCTGGGGCTGCGCGGTGGACGGACCCGCGGCCCGGGGTTCTTGACCGTCTACGACCTCGAAGCTGACTGCCAGGGACCGCGCACCCACCACTGCGGGCTTGGGCTCGCGCAGGATCCGTACGCTGACTACACACTGTCGAACATCGTCGGATACGTCTGGCATGGCGACCGGTTGGCGGTCGACTGCCTCGTCTCCGACGGTTCGCGGGTCTCGTCGGAGGACGGCACTCCGACGACCAGTTGGTATCGCGTCAACGTCCCGGACCACCACCCGGCGAAAGCCTGGCTACCTGCGATTCGCGTGCGCGCGGGCACGGAGCCGGACGTGCCCGCGTGCACGGACGCGCAGGTTCCGGTCACTGACCGGGCCACCAACTAGCACCGGTCTGCCGACGCCCGTCACGGGCCGCGGACGACAGTTGCAGATCGGTGTACCCTGTGTAGGCTGGTGTCACCGTCAGCCGGATGTGGTGACTCTCCGAGCGCCTGCCGTCCGGCCCGTCGACCGAGCCCGCCGTCACGAGCACGCCAGGTCACCACTCCGAGGATCCCGTCGATGCCGAGAGTCGAGCGGCTGCTCCACGGGCGGATCACAGCCCGGGCCCACCGACGGCCGGCGCGGCGGACGACCCGCCACGGCTCGGCGGGGACGAGGCGGCGGCCGAGCGCGACCAGACGGCGTCCGACCGCGACCAGGTCGCCAGCGATCTCGACTTCGTGCGTGGCGGCGACTTCGCCGCCCACGAGGTCTCACGCGCGCTTCGCGACCTCAGCAGCCAGGAGCGTCGCGCGATCGCGACGCTCCGAGCCGGGGCCACCCTCGCGCACGAGGAGATCGCCGAGGCCCGGCAGCTGATCGCCGCGGCCCGCGACCAGGTCGTCGCGCTCAACGGTCGGGCGATCGCGCGTGACGAAGCCCTTGCCGAGGGGCTGGCCGAGGTCGAGACGGACCCGGCAACCGGGGCGCGGACCCGGGTCGCCGGGTTGGCCGATCTCACCGAGGAGATCGATCGGGCCAACCGGACGGGCGGTCTGCTTGCCGTGGCGCACGTCGGCCTCGCCGCCGCGGCGACGGCCGGTCTTGGCGACGACGCGGCCAGGTGGCGGGCGGTCCGGGCGATCCGCGGTCACCTGCGCTCATACGACGTCGTCGTCCGCCTTGCCGACCGGGAGGTCCTCTGCGTGATGCCCGGCGCCACCGTCGATGATGCCCGGCACCGGTTCGGCGCGATCCGCGCGGCGCTGGAATCCGACCCCGAGCCGTGCGCGATCACGGCCCGCTGCGCCGGGCTCGAGGCCGACGACACCGCGACGGAACTGATCCGGCGGGCCGCGAGCGGGCCTCTCACCGGACCGGCCGCCGACCCCGGCCTCGAGTAGGCCGTCATGAGCCTGCCGGCGGCGGGCGTCGAGGGTGGGTTGGGCGATCAGCTCGCCGGAAGCATGATCCTGACCAGGTCGACGGGCAGTCCGTCAGCCGACACGACAGTCGGCGGGTCGGCGGCCGCCGGCACGAGCGCGAGGTCTCCGGGTCCGAGCTGACCGCCGGCGATGGTCGCGCTTCCGGAGAGTACACACACCACGGCCATCTCCCCAACCGGGGCGGCCGGGCGGGAGCCTTCGAAGCGCCAGCGCTCGAGCTCGTAATGGTCACTGCTGAGCGCCGGGCCGGTGTCGCCCGTCGGCGCCAGCCGGGGTGTGAGGTCGGCGAAGTCGATCGAGGCCATCGACTCGTCCACGTGGAGGTCTCGCGGCCGGCCGTCGAGCCCGGGACGGTTGAAGTCGAAGACACGGTAGGTGGTGTCGGAGTTCTGCTGGATCTCGAGGATCACGTTGCCCGGCCCGATCGCGTGAACGCGTCCGCTGGGGATCAGGATCGCATCGCCGGCGGCGACGTCGACACGATGCAGGAGGGCGGCGACGTCGCCCCCGCGGCGGAGGGTGTCCTCGAAGTCGCCACGCGTCGCGTCGGCCCGCAGACCGACGAGGAGGTAGGCGCCGGGCGCCGCGTCGACGACGATCCACGTCTCGGTCTTCGGCTCGCCGCCCAGGCCGGCGGCGAGGTGGGCCGGCGGATGGACCTGGACGGAGAGCACGTCGCTGGCGTCGAGCAGCTTGATCAACAGTGGGAAGCGGTCGGGTCCGCCGATCGCCC
>DATAUX010000150.1:0-34993 GCA_036268015.1 Solirubrobacteraceae bacterium
GAGCTGGCGAGCGCCCTCTCGGATCCGCCGGCCGGCGACGCCGTCCTCGACCCCGGTCTCGGCCGGCGGCTGCGATGACCGGCTCGGCCGGCCGGCTCGATCTGCGACTTGCCGGCGGCGCCCGGGTCCGCTTCACGACGCGGGCCGACGGCGACCTCGGCCTGACCGAGCCGGGTCAGCCGGCGGAGGTCCTGGCCAACCGGGCGGACGTGCTCGACCGGTACGGCCTCGACGCGCTGGCCGCCGGCCGTCAGGTCCACGGCGCGCGGGTCGCCCTCGTCACGACGGCCGGCCCGGGTTACGTGGTCGCCGGCGACCCGGCCGACGGCCAGGCGACCCGGCTCCGGCGGGTCGCCGTCGCCGTCCACGTTGCCGACTGCCTGCCGATCGCCCTGGCTGGTGCCGGCGGCGTCGCGATCGTCCACGGCGGCTGGCGGGGCCTGGCCGGCGGGGTGATCGCCGCCGGGGTCGACGCCCTCCGCCGGCTGGGTGTGACCGGTCCGATCGAGGCGGCGATCGGCCCGGCGGCCGGCGGCTGCTGCTACGAGACTGGGCCGGACGTCCGGGACGCGTTCGGCGGCCGGGACGCGCCGGGTCAGGCCGGGTGCGTCGACCTCAAGGAGGTCGCTCGCCGCAAGCTCGCGTCGGTCGGCGTCGACCGGGTCCACGACGTCGGGATCTGCACGCTGTGCGCCGAGCCCGGGCTCGTCTTCTCCCGACGACGCGACGGTCCGGCGGCCGGGCGCCAAGCCGGCATCGCATGGCTGGATTGACGGCCGACCGGGTCCGTGCGAACCTCGCGGCGGTCCGCGGCCGGGTCGACGCGGCGGCCGATCGGGCGGGCCGCCGGGGCGAGGACGTGCGGATCCTCGCGGCCGTCAAGTACCTCCCGGCCGCCGAGCTCGGCCTGCTCGCCGAGGCCGGGATCGACCTGGTCGGGGAGAATCGGGCGCAGGACCTCGTCGAGAAGTTCGCCGCCCACGGCGACCTCTTCCGCTGGCACTTCATCGGCCAGCTCCAGAGCCGCAAGGTCAAGCTGATCGCCCCGCGGGTCGACCTGATCCACTCGGTCGACAGCGAGTCGGCCGTCCGCGAGCTCGACCGCCACGGCCGGCCGGGGCTCGAGGTTCTGATCGAGGTCAACGTCGCCGGCGACGCCGGGAAGGCCGGGATCCGACCGGATCAGCTCGACGCGATGATCGCCCGCTGCCCGGTTCCCGTGGTCGGCCTGATGACGATGCCGCCGCGCGGAGGCGACGGCAGCCGGCGGGCGTTCGCCGGCCTGCGCGAGCTGGCGGCCGGCCGCGGCCTGCGGGAGCTGTCGATGGGCACGACCCAGGACTTCGAGACGGCCGTCGAGGAGGGAGCCACGATCGTGCGAATCGGCACGAGTCTGTACCGGTAGTGTTGATTCATGCAGGGAAACCACGCCCCTGCGGCGAACTGACCCAAAGCTGATGGCTTTACGTGACTCCTGGCACAGTGCGCTCGTCTACTTCGGCCTGGCCGATGACCGGGCGCACGACGATCGCGACTATGAGCCGGAACCCGACCCGGAGCCGGTCGACCGCTATCGCGACCGCGAGCCGGCCGCGGCCCCGGCCGTTCGCCGGCTGCCGGCCCGCCGGCGCAGGGACGAGTTCGACGACATCTTCGCCGACGACGAGCCGGCCGCCGGCGGCCGGACGGCTGTTCTCCGGTCGGTGCCCCAGGCGCCGGCCCGGCCTTCCAACGGACGTGGTGGGGGGGACCTGCGCGTGCACCTGGTGCTCCCGAAGTCGTTCAACGACGCCCAGCAGGTGGCCGACAAGTTCAAGGACGGCGTGCCGGTCATCCTCAATCTCCAGGGCGTCGACAACGACCTCGCCAAGCGACTGGTCGACTTCGCCAGCGGCCTGACCTACGCACTCGACGGAGGGATGCAGCGGATCGCCGACAAGGTCTTCATGCTGACTCCCCGCAACGTCGAGATCTCCGCCGAGGAGCGGGCCAGGTTGATCGAGAAGGGCTTCTTCAACCAGAGCTGACCCAGCCTGCTCGGGCTGTGAGTTCCGCGGCGAGGACATCCGCGCCTGGTAGGGTCGTGCGGCTTTGGGCCTCGACAGGTTGAGAATCGTGCGACTGACTCGCTGGCGGGCGGCATGCCTGGCCGGGTTGAGCAGCGTCGTGCTGGCCGCGTGCGGTGGCTCCGGATCGAGCACGGCCGGCGGAGGGGGATCGGGATCGGGCGGCGCGTCGACGACCGGGTCGGCGGCGGCCGGCGCGAGCACGCCGACGATCGGGACGAACCCGGCGCGAGCGAACTTCATCGCCAAGGCCGACCAGATCTGCGCTGGTGCCAACCGGGCTTTGACGGTCCCCCAGAACAAGGTCGACGCGGCGCTCAAGGCCGAGCAGGCCAAGGGCACGACCGCGAACCGGGCGGCGCTGGCGAGCGCGGTGCGTGAGACGTCATCGGTCGCCAACGGTGAGCTGGATCGACTCCGTGCGCTGAGTCCGCCGTCGGTCGATCGGCAGGTCGTCGACGCGTACATCGCGGCCGTCGCCGACCAGACGAAGCTCGTCGACGAGCTGGCCAGCGCCGTTGCCGGCAACCACGGGTCGGCGGTCACGAAGGTCGGGGGCGAGCTGACCGCGGGCAAGGCGAAGGTCGACGGGCTGGGTCAGGCGTACGGCTTCAAGGTGTGTGGCGCGGCGTCCTGACGGCGTGGCGTCGGTCCAGATCAGAACCGCTGCGGCCGGCCGTGAGCCGGACGAGTTCCTTCCGCTCTGGGAAGCGGTGACCGGCCATCACGCCGGCATGCGGTCGGCAGATCCCGAGTCGTCGCTCCCGACCTGGGAGACCGAGCGACTGCGACTCGCGACGGCGCTCGCGGCCGGCGGTGGGGGCGAGCATGACTTCGTGGTTGCGGCCGAGGCCTCCGGGGAGCTCGTCGGCTACGCGCGGGTCGAGATCGGCCCGGGCGGACCGACGTTCTGGCCGCCGGTGGACCGGGTCGGCAGGCTGGAGACGCTGTCGGTGATCGGGTCGCGCCGCCGGCAGGGAATCGGCGGGCAGCTCGTGGCCGGCGTCGTCGGCGAGTTGGGCCTGCGCCGGGTGCGGTTGGTCGTGGTCGGCTTCTGGCGGGAGAACGTCGACGCCGGACGGTTCTACGAACGGTGTGGATTCCGGGTCGACGGCCGTGGCCGGCATCGGCGGGCGTGTCCGTGAGGTGAGGCGACCAACCGGCTTCGCCCAACGGCTCATGGCAGCCCCTCGATCAGCTCGATCAGCTCGGCCCGGCGGTATCCGTGGTGGCGGGCGAACCGGACGAGGTCGGTCGCCTTCGCGATGACGGCACCCCGCTCGGGTGTTCCGACGACGTGGACGCCGTGTCCGCGGCGGAACTCGAGCAGGCCCTCGTCACGGAGCAGGCGCAGGGCCCGGAGCACGGTGTTCGTATTGACACCGAGCACGGCGGCGAAGTCACGCGCCGGCGGGAGCCGATCCCCCGGCGAGGCCTCGCCGTCGGCGATCGCCCGCCGGATCTCGGCGGCGACCTGGTCGTGCAGGAGCATCGGGTCCGACCGGGTGATCTTGACATTCAACATGGTGCTATACATACTAGCGTCATGCCTGCGATCATGGACCCCACGGACGCGGTCGCGGATCACGCCGACGTCGATTCGGCCGTCCGGGGCTTCTCCGGAGAGGCGGCTCCGGCCAGACCGCCGGCGTCGTCGGTCGGACCGGACCAGGGTGTCATCGAGGAGGCCCGCCGGCGTCAGCGCCGGCGGCGCGTGTTCCTGGCCGGCACGATCTTCGCGGCGATCGCAGCGGGGCTCGCGGTCGATCTGGGCGGATCGGATCGGTCCCCGGGGCCGGGTCGATCCGTCCCGCGGGCCGCCGCCACCCCGAGCGGGCTGCGCAGCCCACGCCAGGTCTTCTCGCGGCCCCCGTACCTCGGCGTCGCCTGCGGGGTGCCGAACCTGGTCGTCTGCGACCGCGTCGGCCTTGCCGTCTGGTTGCGCCGGCCGGCCGTCGCCGTCCGCGCGACGATCGCCGGGCGGCCCGTGAAGCTCGACGACCCGGGCTGGAGCGGACCGATCCACGACGGTCGCCGCCGGCTCTTCGCGGGTTTCCTCCAGCCGGCCGGGGTCGCCGGTCAGGTCACGCCGAATGCCGCGGGGTTGTGGTTCGGGACCGGCGCGCCGTCACCGACGATCCGTGTCTGGATCGGCCACGGCCACGGCCGGGTCGTGTCCACCCAGACAACGGCGCAGCTGAGCGCCGGCTGGGGCTGAGGATCGACGTTCGCATGAGTGACGCGGCGATCGGCATCGACTACGGGGTGATCGCTGACGCTCGCCGCCACAGGCGACGGCGGCGAGGCGGACTCGGCCTGCTGGCCTCCGTGGCCGTCGGCGGTTGCGTCGTCGGGCTCGCCGGCGGAGGTCAGGGAGGCCGGGGCGGGGGAGCCCCGCGGCCGGCCGCGAGCCCCCGGGCGGCCGCTCGCGCCGGATCCGCCGGCGGGGTTCGACCGGGGTCGGCGGTCGCATCACTGGCGTCCGCGCCGTCGATCCGGATGCCGGCTCGGCTGAGGGTCCGCCTGGCGACGCCAATCGCGGGCGAGCGATTCGCACCGGACTTCGCGCGTGCTCATCTCCTGACCCAAGCGGGCGACGCCCTGCAGATCTGGCTGGTTCCGGGCAGGAACTCGCTCTGCCTGTTCACGATCTATTCAGGCGATGACGGCGGCGGGACGTGCCAGCTCCTGCCAGCGGTCGCGGCGGGCGAGCTGCGGCTGACGCGGACGGGATCGGACGGGACGTCGGTGATCGGCATCTCACCCGCCGGCGAGCTCGAGATGGGCGGGACGCCGGACGTCCGGTGAGCAGCTGCGGGATCGGCGTGGGCGGCCGCAGGGATCGGCTTTGGCGACGCCCGAACCGCCGGCTCGCGACGCCCTCGATCGCCTCTCGAGCGCCGCGCGGGGACGCGCGGCAGCGCGTCTAGACTGACGCAGATGACGCCCGACCACCTCACTGGGGGCTGCGGCTGCGGCGCGGTGCGCTTCGAGGTCGCGGCGCCGCTCGGTCCGGCCCGCTACTGCCACTGCACGAGCTGCCAGCGCCGCACCGGCACGGCCGCGTCGGCCTCGGCGATCCTGGCGCCCGGCTCGGTCGTCGTCACGGAGGGCGCGGGAGAGATGCGGGGCTGGGCACCTGAAGGCGGACGGGAGAGGGTCTTCTGCGGCGTCTGCGGGTCGGCGCTCTTCATCCGCCATCCCGAGACCGGCGAGTTCGCGGGCGTCCGCCTCGGAGCGATCGACGGCGACCCCGGCGTGCGGCCGACCGCGCGCCGGTTCGTCGCCTACGCGGCGCCATGGGAGCCGATCCCCGACGACGGGCTGGCGCGCCACGACGAGCGGATGCCCAGGGTCCACTGGTAGCCCTCCACCAGTGTGATGGTCGAGCAAGTCCGCCGTCTCAGGGCTCCGGAGAGACGACCCGCAGGCCCGGCACGCGCCCGAAGTGCGCGGTGTTGCGAGTCGCGACGCCCAGTCCGTGGGCGATCGCGGTCGCGGCGATCCAGAGATCGTGGGATCCGATCGTCTCGCCGCGCCCGGCCATCTGGGACCAGATCTCGGCGTGTGCACGCGCGACGGGCTCGGTGATCGGGATCGCCCGCAGGCCGGCGAGGAGGTGCTCGACGAACGCGCCGCGTCGGGCCCGGGTTGCGCCGGTGGCCCGCAGAACGCCGTGGAGAAGCTCGCTCACCGTGATCACGCTGATCGCCCGTTCTTCCTCTCCCAGCCCCCGCTCTGCGTCGGGTCGTCGTCGCTCGAGGTCGATCAGGAGATCCGTGTCGATCAGGACGCCCATCGATCCTTGGGGGCCTGGACGCCGGCGCGGAGGGTTCGCAGGTCCTCACCGAAGTCGTCGTCGGCGCGAGGGGCCGTGGCGATCAGGTCTCGAAACCGCTGCGCCGACAACAGGTGGGCTCGCGGCGGGGTGATCACCGCGACCGGTGCGCCGCTGCGGGTGACCTCGACCTCCTCCCCAGAGGCGACGCGGTTGAGCACGTCCGAGAAGCTTCGTGCGGCTTCGGTGGCGCTCATCCGAGACACTCACCAACGGTATCAGATAAATCAGATACCCCGCCTGGGTTGGGCAGCTGCTCGGCTCTCCTGCTCGCGCGGAGCGGAGCTGCAAGGCCAGCGGACGTAGCGCGCAGGATGCTCTGGCTGGTACGCGGGTGGGCTGTGGTCAGGCGTAGGCGACCCAGCCGCGGAAGGTGAGCCCGGCGTAGAACAGGCTCACGTCACCGAAGCCCGCCTCGCGCATGAGGGCCTCGTCGTCCTGCGGACTGAGCACGGGGAGTCGGTCGCCGATCGCCGCGATCGCCCTCGCCATCCGGTCGGCCGGGAAGCCTGAGCCGACACCATACGCGGCATAGCGCGTGAGCCAGACGTCGCGCTCGGGCGGTTGCGACGGAAAGCTGTGGTGGGCGACGACGAGCGGCCCACCCGGTTTCAGGCGGCGACGCAACTGCTGGAGCGTGTCGAGCCGCTCAGCCGCCGGGATGAAATGCAGGGTCAGAAGGCACACCGCCGCGTCGAACGGTCCGGCCGGCGCGCTGTCGACGTAGCCCTCGTGCAGTCGGATCCGGGCGGCGAACGGCTCCGTCGTGGCCGCGGCCAGACCCAGCATCTCCGCCGACGGGTCGATTCCGTCGAACATCCAGCCCGCGTGCGCAGCCGCCAGGTGTTCGAGCTCGAGCCCGCCGCCCGCGCCGAGTACGAGCACCCGCCCGTCATCCGGCGTGCGCTCCGCGACGAGCAGATCGGTCATCCGGTGGAGATCCGCGAATCCCGGCACCTGCCGGGGCGGCCCGTCCCGGTATCGGGCGACCGCGTCCGGATCGGCAAACGAGCTCACCGGGCGCTCGTCACCGGGATCGGCGCGATCAGAGGACACGGCGACATGCTCCCAGCTCGTTCGTCTGTCTGGCGTGCTGGGCGGCGCCGTCGCAGCCATGACCGTCCGGTTCGGCCCGCGCGCACCCGCTCGCCGCGGTCGGGGCATCCGGAGCGAACGATGAATTTGGTTATACCCATATAATCGTTATACGTCCACCACTATCAGGGAGACTGAGTCTCGATGGCGCTGCTGAGCGACACCCGCGTTCTTGTGACCGGCGGCACGAGTGGCCTGGGGCGGGCGATGGCGTACGCGCTCGCGCGGGCGGGCGCCCGGGTCGTCGTCACGAGCCGCGACGGGAAACGGGCGGAGGCGAGCGCTGCCGCGCTGGGTGGCGGAGCAGTCGGGGTCGAGCTCGACGTCCGCGACGCGAGCTCGGTTTCGACGGCGGTCGAAACCGCCTACGAGACGCTCGGTGGCCTGGACCTGCTCGTCAACAACGCCGGAATCGGAATGCGAACCGTCAACCCGCGGTTCCTGACCGAGCCGCAGCCATTCTGGGCGGTCGCGCCGTCCGGCTTTCGCGACGTGCTGGAGACGAAGGCGACCGGGACGTTCCTGGTCGCCCGGGCCGTCGTGCCGCGAATGCTGAGCGCCGGCAGCGGACAGGTCGTCACGATCTCGATGAGCGAGCAGACGATGACCCGTCGTGGCTTCGTCCCCTACGGGCCCTCCGGCGCTGCCGTCGAGGCCCTTGCCCGGGTGATGGCGGCAGACCTGGCCGATACGCCGGTCACCGCCAACCTCCTCCTGCCCGGCGGGGCGACCGACACCGGGATGATTCCCGACGACATGCGAGATGCGCTCCGAGCCAACCTGCTCGACCCGGCGATCATGGGGCCGCCGATCGTCTGGCTGGCGTCTGCGGATGCCGCCGGGGTCCACGACGAGCGGATCGTCGCCCGCGACTTCGACGACTGGCTGGAGGCGCGCTCGACAGCCGGCGGCCCGGCGTGACTGGTGGGCCGGACGCGGATCTCGCGCGTCGCGCCTGGCACGCGATGTCGGAGATCGCCCTCGACCACGACCGCAAGATCGCCGTCGCGGAGGCGCTCGGCCTGAGCTGGGCACGCGTGCTCGCATTGCGACGGCTGACCACGCATCCGCACACGCTGCGCGCGCTCGCCGAACGGCTGGCGGCCGACCCGCCGTACGTCACCCTGATCGTCGACGACCTCGAGGACCGCGGACTGGTCCGGCGGATGCCTCATCCCGAGGACCGGCGAGCGAAGCTCGTCGAGCTGACCGCGGCTGGCCGCGCCGCCGCCGCACGCGCCGACACGATCCTCGACGAGCCGCCGGCCGCGATGCGCGACGTGCCTGCCGAGGATCTCGAGGTCCTGCTGCGCGTGCTCGACCGCCTGGCCCGCTGAGAATCTCCTCGGCGGCTGATGGCCGAATCGTCCGCCCAGGGAGCTGGTGCCGGTGGACGCCAGCCGTCTACGATCGGGAGATGTCGATGGCGCGGAACCTTCCTGGTCGACGGGCGTGCTCGGCGGTCATCCTCGCCGTCCTCGTGGCTCTCGGTGGACTCGCCAGCGCCGGCCCGGCCCGGGCACTCGGACCCGACGACTTCTCAGTTCCGTCGTCGGCCAGGCAACTGATCCTCGTCTCGAGTCCGACCTACCGGCCGCGCGGATCGCTGGCTACGTTGCGGACCTTCCGCCGACCGACCGGGTCCTCGCCCTGGGAGCCGGTCTTCGCGACCTGGACGGCGGAGATCGGGTCGGGAGAGCTGGTCGACGCCCGCCACTTCGGCGACTACGCGACGCCGACAGGCGTCTTCGGAATCGGGGCGACGATGTACGGGAACAGGCCGAACCCGGGTGGCCTTCACTACTCCTACCACCGGCTGGCGTGCGGTGACTGGTGGAACGAGGATCCGTACGCCGCCGAGTACAACGACTTCGTGCACGCTCCGTGCGGGACGACGCCGTCATTCGCTTCGTGGTCGGAGGCGCTCTGGACGGAGACGCGGGCCTACCCGTACCTCGCGGTGATCCGGACCAACAACGATCCGACCGTCGGCGGGCCGGACGCGCCGGGCGCGGGCATCTTCCTGCACCACTGGATGAATGCCCCGACCGAGGGGTGCGTCGCCCTGCCGGTCGCCGACCTGTTGAGCGTGCTGCGCTGGCTGAACCCGACCGACCACCCGGTGATCGAGATCGGCACGGACGCCGAGGTCGGCCGGACGACTGCTAGGCTCGCGCCGGTCCGGGGCCGGCAGGGTCCGCAGACGTGAGGCATCGGGCCGGTGCCGCACCCCGACGGGCGAAGGGCGGTACGGCGATGGGCAGGCTGACTTCTGTAGGTCTTCATTGGCGGGCGGTGTGCCTGGCCGGGCTGACGGCTGCCGCCGTCTGCGGGTGTGGCGGGTCGAGCTCGGGGCCGTCGACGGCCGCGACCGCACCGATCGCGCCGGGCACGACCGCACCGATCGCGTCGGGCACGACCGCACCGATCGCGCCGGCGCCGGCGGGCACATCGGGGTCGGCGCTGGCGGGCGGACTCCCCGGCGCGAGCGGGGCGACCGGTGCGACGACGCCGACGGCCCCGCCGAGTCCGGCCAGAGCGCGCTTCATCACGCAGGCGGATCGCGTCTGCCTGACGACCGACAACGAGCTCGAGGTCGCGCAGGCGAAGGTCGACACGGCGGTCAAGGCCGAGCAGAAGAAGAGCACGACCGGGCACCGGAAGGCCCTGGCGGCCGGGATGCGCGGGGAGACGTCGCTGGCCAAGACCGAGCTGACCCGGCTGCGGGCGCTCAGGCCGCCGGCCGCCGACCGGGCGGTCGTCGCCAAGTACCTGGCGGCCGTCGCCAGTCAGGTCCAGCTCGTCGACCAGTTCGCGAAGGCCGTCGACGACGACGATGCCGCGGGTGTGACGACGACGTCGGCGAAGCTGACCCTGGGGGAGACGACGGTCGACGACCTGGCCGGCGCGTACGGCTTCAAGGTCTGTGGAAGCACGGCCAGCGCGAGCCCGTGACGCCGAGCCAGGCGATCGGCCCGGGACGGCGAGCTGCCGCCCGGCTCAGGACACGACCCGGATCGGTGCCTGGGCGCGGAAGGCGGCGATGTCCTCGACGACCTGCTCGTACATCGACCGCATGCCGGCCTCGCTGACGTAGCCGAGGTGGGGGAGGAGGACGGCGTTCTCGAGTTCGAGGAGCGCATGTCCGGGGGGAAGCGGCTCGCGGTCGAAGACGTCGAGGCCGGCGGCGGCGATCGTCTTCGTGGCGAGCGCGTCGATCAGGGCCGGCTCGTCGACGATCGGTCCGCGGGACGTGTTGACGAGCACGGCGGTCGGTTTCATCAGGGCGAGCTCGGTCGCCCCGAACAGGCCACGCGTCCGGTGACTGAGAACGAGGTGGATCGACAGCACGTCGGAGCCGGCGAGCAGTTCGGCCTTCGTGACCCTGCGGACGCCGACCTCGGCCGCCCGCTCGTCGGTGAGGTTCTGGCTCCAGGCGATCACGTCCATCCCGAAGATGCGGGCGGGTGCGGCCATCGCGGCGCCGAGGCGGCCGAGGCCGGCCAGGCCGAGCGTGGCGCCGGCCAGGTTGGTCGGGAGATCGAGCTGCCAGGATCCGGCCCGGACCGCCCGGTCCTCGATCGTGACGCGCTTGGCCGTCGCGAGGATCAGGGCCCAGGCGACCTCGACCGTGCTCGGGAGGCCGGGCGCGGGTGGGCCGGCGGGCGCGCCGGTGCCGCAGACGACGACGCCCCGTTCGCGGAGGTGGTCGATGTCGACTGACGCGTTCTTCATGCCAGTCGTCACGAGGAGCGCGAGCCTCGGGAGGCGGTCGAGCACCCGGCGGGGGAAGGCCGTCCGCTCGCGCATCAGGACGAGGACGTCGAAGTCGGCGAGCGTCCGCGCGAGGAGGTCGGCGTCGATCGGGTCGCCGAAGTAGGTGACCTCGACGTCCGGGCCGAGCGAGTCCCAGTCGGCGAACCCGGACGCGCGCCCCTGGTAGTCGTCGAGGACGGCGACTCGCATCAGCTCAGACCGAGGCGACCGGGTCGGGTCGGGCGAGCGGTCCGGGCAGGCGGAGTGCGAGGGGGGCGCCGAAGGCGGAGACGGCGGCCATCGCGAGGAAGGCGGCGAGCGGATGGTGGACGAGGATCTGGACGATCACGGCGACGACGAGTCCGCCGAGGTTGCCGGCCATCCAGACGATCGCGCCGGCCGTCCCGGCGGCGGCGGTCCCGGCGATCCGCTCGGCCCCGCTGAGGACGACCGGCAGGGCCGGCAGGAGAAAGAGGCCCATCGCGGCGAGGGCGACGGCCCGGCCGCCGACCCAGGGGATCGCGCCGAGGGCGACCGATCCGACGAGGCTGGCGGCGACGGCGACGAGCATGAAGCGCCGCTCGGAGTGGCGACGGTCGACGAGCCCAGGCAGGACGGCGCAGCCGGCCACGCCGGCGACGATCGTCCCGACGAGGAGGACGCCGGCCGTCGTGTCGGAGACGTGCGACGGCTCGAGCAGGGTCTGGAGCCAGGTCGCGAGGGCGACGAAGACGCCGAAGCCGAGGAAGACGAGGCCGCAGAGGTCGCGGATCTGCGGCTGGGCCCAGAGCAGGCGGGCGACCCCTCGGGCGATCGCGGCCGGCTCGCCCTGAAACCGGCCGGGCCGGGCGAGCTTGACGGCGAGGGCGACGGTCGGCAGGACGGCGAGCAGTCCCTCGATCACGAGCAGCCGCGCGAGGTGGCCGTGGTCGCCGACGAGCGGTCCGAGCAGGAGGGCGGCGAGCATGCCGACGAAGCTGCCGGCCGACCCGACGGAGATCCCGGTCGCGCGATCCGCGGGCGAGAGGTACTCGCCGGCGAGCTTGCCGACCGCGCTGAGGACGATCGGCTGGGCGAGGGCGACGAGGATCTGACCGGCGAGCGCCCAGGCGAACGTCTGACCGCCGAGCCGGACGAGCCCACCGGTCGCGACGAGCAGGCCGCCGGCGGCGAGGGCCGGACGAAACCACCGATCGAGGATGATCCCGGCGGGGATCGCGAGGACGACGTAGAGGAGCGGGAAGATCTCCGACAGCCAGCCGACGGTCGAGCTCGAGACGCCATACCGGGCGGCCGTCTGGTCGGTGATCGCGGCGTACGTCAGCCAGAGCATCTGGGTCGCGGCGGCGACCAGGGCATAGGCGACGATCGCGCCCCAGCCGCCGGTCCGAGCAGCCCGGGCAGGCGTCGGCGAGACCGGCTCGGCGAGCGTGGCCACCGGGAGTCAGCTTGCGGTGTCGCGGGCCTTGAGGAGGCCCTTGAAGGCGTCGTGTACGACCTTCAGGCGGAGCCGGCGGGGGCCGCCGAGTAGATTGAAAACGGCTTTCAGATGGGGTCTGTCTATGATCACGACCGGCGCGCGCCCGGCGGCGGCCCGTTCGATGGCCTTCGCGACTCGGGCGGGCGACATCGCCTTGTCGAAGGTCGTGCCGCCGGTGGGACCCCACTCGATCTCGTCGGCGAGCTGCTTGGTGGCGACGTCGCCGGGGCAGACGACGCAGGCGCGGACGCCGCTCCCGGCGAGCTCGTGGTGGAGGACCTCCGCGAGGCCGACGAGGGCGAACTTGCTGGTGCAGTAGGACGCGTACGACGGGCCGCCGATCAGGCCGAACTCGGACGAGACGAGGACGATCCGGCCGTAGCCGCGGGCCCGCATGCCGGCGAGGACGGCCTGGGTCAGCCAGAGGCCGGCACCCGCGTGGAGCCGGTAGCTGTGCTCGAAGTCGGCGGGCGTGACGTCCTCGACGTAGGCCCGGACGAGCGTGCCGGCGCAGCTGATCAGGACGTCGATCGGGCCGAGCTGAGCCTCGACCTCGGCGACGGCGCGGGCGCACTCGGCCGGGTCGGTCAGGTCGGCGGCGACGGCGTGCGTCCGGCCGGAGACCCCGGCCTGGGCCGCGTCGAGGCGGTCGATGTTGCTCGAGACGAGGCCGACGTCGGCGCCGAGGCCGGCGAAGTGGGCGGCCGTCGCGAGGCCGATCCCGCGAGATGCGCCGGTGACCAGGACGGTCCTGCCAGCGAACTCCGATGCCCCCATCGTTGCCTCCAACGTTCGAATCCAGATCCCCGGCGACGCCCAGTCGACCGCGCGCGGGTGGTGCGGCTGGCGACAGCCTATTCGTAGAGCAGGGCGGTCGCCTCGATCTCGACGAGCATCCACGGCTCGAGCAGACCGGTGACACCGTACATTCCGGTGGTCGGCATCACGTCGGCGAAGAACTCCCGGTGAGCCCGGCCGACATCCGGGGCATTGGTGGTGATGTCACATACGTACATGCGCGTGCGGACGATGTCACCCCGGCCGCCGCCGAGGGCCTCGATCGCGGCGCGGATGATCTCCAGGGCGGCCTGGGCCTGCTCGTAGGCATCGGCGCCGGGGGCGGTCGTCCCGGAGACCTCGATCACCTCGCCCCGGCGGATCGCCCGGCTGTAGGAGATCTGGCTGCCGTGGTCGGTCTGGGTGGCGACGCGTTGCATCCGCTGATCGTAACCGTGGCGGCCGGTCGGCCGGTCAGGCCTTGCCCTTGACCTCGTACGACGCTGTTGCCGTGTGCTTGGCGCATTCGCCGGATCCGGCCGCCTGGCGGCAGCGCCAGCCGGGCTGGGTCGCGATCGTGAAGTATCCGGTCGCGTCGCTCGTGCCGTGCATCGTCACGCCGTGTCCTGACCAGAAGGCCCGGATCACCGAAGTCGCCCGCTTGCAGGTGACGGGTCCGCGGTCGAGGACGATGACGTCGTCGCCCCGGCTGAAGAAGTGCCCGCACGTTCGGGGAGCCGGGGCCGCGGCGACGGGGGCGACGGTCGAGCCGCAGAGGACGGCCGCCGTCGCGAGCACGAGCCCGAGTGGGCGGCGGCCGACGGCTGACGGACGTTCCAAGAGATCCTCCCGTTGCGCTGGGATTGCCTGGCGGCCAACGATATGCGACGCGACGACCGGCGGTCGACAGGCGGCGGCCGGCCGGCCCGGTAGCCTTGGCCGTCGAGTGACGATCGGCTTCATCGGCGGCGGGAACATGGCACGGGCGCTCGCCCGCGGGCTGGCCGAGCCCGTGCTCGCGACCGACGGCGGGTCCGGCCGGGCGGCCGCCCTGGCCGGCGAGCTCGGCGGCCGGGCCGTCTCGTCGAACGCCGAGCTGGCCGACCGCGTCGACATCTTGATCCTCGCCCACAAGCCGGCCCAGCTCGACGCCGTCGCGGCCGAGATCGGCGGCCGGGCCGGCCGGGTCATCTCCCTGCTCGGCGGGACCACGCTCGACCGGATCCGCGCCGCCTACCCGGAGGCCGATGTCGTCCGCGCGATGCCGAACACGGCGGTCGAGGTCCGCGAGGGCGTCACCTGCCTGTGCACCGACGGCGCCGCCCAGCTCCGGGCCGACGCCCGCCGGCTGTTCGAACGGGTCGGCCTCGTGGTCGAGCTCCCCGAGCGCCTGATCGACGTCGCGACCGCGGTCAGCGGCGTCGCTCCGGCCTACGTCGCCCTGATCGCCGAGGCCTGGATCGATGCGGCGATCCGCCACGGCCTGCCGCCGGGACCGGCGGCCGAACTCGTCGGCGCCTCTCTGAGCGGATCGGCCGCGCTGCTCCGGGCGCGCTCCATGGACACACTCACCGTACGCCGAGAGGTCACATCCCCCGGCGGCATGACCGCGCGCGGCCTCCAGGCGCTCGAGCGGTCCGGTCTGCGGTCGGCCTTCGCCCGGGCGACCGAGGACGTCCTCGGATGAGCCTCACCGTCCCGCTCCTGACCGTCCGGTCCCAGGCCGCCGACTACGTCAGCACGCTGATCTACGTCTACCTGCTCGTGATCTTCGCCTACATCGTCTCGACCTGGGTCTTCGCGATGGGCCTGCGGATCCCGTACTACCGGCACACCGACGCCGTGCTCGGCTTCCTCCGCGACGTGGTCGAGCCGTACCTGCGGATCTTCCGGCGGATCCTCCCCAGGTTCGGGGCCCTCGATCTGTCGCCGATCGTCGGGATCATCGTCCTCGACATCGTCCGGTCGGTCGTCGTGCCCCTGATCCGCGGCTGACCGTGACCGGCTCCACGAGCAGGGCGTGGTCGTACGCCGCGCTGGTCGCCGGGCTCGTCGTCGCGGCCGACCAGGTGACCAAGCACCTGATCAACAGCTCGCTCGCCGACGGCGACACCCGCCACGTGATCCCCGGCGTCGAGTTGGTCCACGCGACCAACAACGGCGTCGCGTTCAGCGTGTCGGCCGGCGGGCCGACGCTCGTTCTCGTCGTGATCGGGATCGCCGTGCTCGCGATCATCGGCTACTTCGCGACCCACCACGACCGGCCGCTGATCTGGCTGCCGACCGGGATGATGATCGGCGGCGCGGTCGGCAACCTCGTCGATCGGATCCGGCTGGGCGCGGTCACCGACTTCATCAAGCTGCCCCACTGGCCGGCCTTCAACCTGGCCGACGCGTCGATCACGCTCGGCGTGGTCGCCCTCCTCTTCGTGCTCAGAGACGATGGAAGTACAAGTACCCGCTGAGGCCGCCGGCGAGCGGCTCGACAGCTTCCTCGGCGCGCGGGTCGGCTCCCGGGCGCAGGCCCAGCGCCTGCTCGAGGACGGCCGGGTCAGCCTGGCCGGCCGCCAGGTTCCCAAGCGCCACCGGGTCAGCCCGGGGGAGACGATCGTCGTCGACGAGTCGTCCGACGATGTCGCCGGCGCCCGGCGCCGGCCCGGTCCCCGGCCGGCTGGGGACGCGGTCTTCGGCGTCTCCTACGAGGACGACGACCTGCTCGTCGTCGAGAAGCCGGCCGGTGTCGTCGCCCATCCGTCGCGCGGCCATCACGAGGGCACGCTGTCGCAGGCGCTCGCCGCCCGCGGCGCCGCCGGCGGGGATCCGTGGCGGGCGGGCATCGTCCACCGGCTCGACAAGGACACGTCCGGACTGCTGGTCGTCGCCAAGCACACCGAAGCCCACCGGCGACTGAAGGCCGCCCTCCAGGCGCGGACGATCACCCGCGAGTACCTCGTCCTCGTCGACGGCCGGCCGCCGGCCCGGACCGGGACGATCGACGCGCCGCTCGGCCGCGACCGTCGGGTCCGGACGCACATCTCGACCGACACCGACGATCCGCGGGAGGCCCGCACACACTTCGAGCTCGAAGCCGCCCTGCTCGGATCGACGCTGCTGCGGGCTCGTCTGGATACCGGCCGGACCCACCAGATCCGGGCCCACTTCCTGGCGATCGGCCATCCGGTCTGCGGGGATCCCGAGTACGGCCGGGCCGGCGTGTTCGGCCTCGAGCGCCAGTTCCTCCACGCGACCCGCCTGCGGTTCGACCAGCCGTTCACCGGTGCGCCGATCGACGTCCTCTCGCCCCTGCCCGACGATCTCCAGGCTGCCCTCGCGCTCGCCCGCCTCCGCTGACCGCCAGCGGCCGCCGCCTTCCGCCGGCCGTATCTCGTGGAGCACGCCGAACGCAAGGCCCTCTCCCAAAGGCGAAGCGAACACTGGGGAGGCCACGCAAGCAGCGACGAACGCCGCCCGGCTAAGGCCCACCGGCTGACGGGCCGATGGGAGGGTGTGAGGACAAGGTCGATGTGGGGCGGGCCGCCGCTGGTCGTCTTCGCTCGCGTGGTCGGCGGCGTCGCGCTCGCGGCGACCGTTGGACTCGCGAGCCCGGCCGGGGCCGGCGCGGTCGAGTTCAGCCAGGTCGCGAGCTATCAGGCGGCCGCCTCGAACTCGTACGCGACGCTGCGGAGCGGTGATTTCAACGGTGACGGGATTCCCGATCTCGCGGTCGCCACGCAGATCTTCACGGACGGCATCGGAGACGCGCCGGGAACGTCGAGCGGCAATGTCGAGATTCTGCTGGGTCGCGGCGACGGCAGCTTTGCGACCGGCGGCGTGATCCCGATTCCCGGGGGCGCCGAGGGGCTCGTCGTCGGCGACTTCAACGGCGATCGGCATCCCGACTTGGCGGTCGGCGATGGAGCCGGAGGGAACGTCGTCCTGCTCGGTCGGGGCGACGGGACGTTCGAGCCCCCTGGAGCACCGGCGACCGCTTCGCTGATGGACGTCGCCGGTGATTACAATCACGACGGGTTCGACGACCTCGTGGCGTACGACCAGTTGACCTACACCGATGAGCTGCTGTTGGGCGGGCCGGGTGGGAAGCTCGTCCCCGGCCCACCGATCGACCCCGGGGCCGATCTCGACTGCGCGGCCACGATCGACATGAACGGCGACGGCAAGCTCGACCTGATCTGTGCTCCCTGGACGACTGACGGCACGATCGACGTGCTCCTCGGCCGGGGCGACGGCACGTTCGATTCCCCGATCGCGACGCCCAGCGGACTGCCGACCGCCGACGCAATGACGGTCGGGGATGTCAACGGTGACGGGCATCCCGACGTCGTGGTCACGTCGAGCGTCCCGACCGCAAACCACCTCGAGACCCAGCAGATCTCCGTCCTGCTCGGCCACGGTGACGGGACGCTCGGCCTGGCGCTACCAGTGTCGATGCCCGACCGGGAATCGTTCGCGGACGGTCCGCCGACGCTTGCGGACTTCAACGGTGACGGCGAGCTTGACATCCTGACGTCCGGGTGGCCGGGCTCCGTGCTGCTCGGAAACGGCGACGGCAGCTTCCGGCAGCCGGTCGATCTCGGCGTCTACGACGCGGGAACGGCCGTCGCCGCCGATTCGAGCGTCGTCGCCGACTTCAACGGCGATGGCAGGCCGGACATCGCAACGGTCGCCGAGAACGAGCCGAACGACGCGGTCGGGATCTATATCAACGGGCGTGCCACGCCGCTCACGGTCACGCCGACTGCAGCTACGCTCGCCGGACAGGCAATCGGCTCCGGTGCGTTCAGCCTGATCAATATCCCGACCGACAAGCCGGTCTACTGGTATTCCGGCTCGTCCCAACTCGTCGACGTGAACAACCCCGGCGACGGACCGGTCGCCCTCGGCCGGGTGACGCTCGCCGGCGCCGACCCGGGCGATTTCGCGATCTTCAACGACTTCTGCAGCGGCGCGACGCTCGCCGGCGGGCAGACCTGCTCGTTCTACGCCGCGTTCGCCCCAACCGCAACCGGGCCGCGCACCGCCACCGCCGAGATCACCAACACCCCGCCCGGTGGCCCCAGCCTTCCCCCGCTCTCCGTCTCCGTCTCAGGCGTCGGTCTCACCGGCACACCACCCGCATCGACCGGCGCGTCACGCGCGGCCGCGGTCCGCCTCGCGACTCCCTGCACGCTCGGCACCCGCGCAAAGGTGAGCGGCCGCCAGGTCACGGTCGCCGTTCGCTGCGACCGGCGCGTCACCGGCGCCATCACCGGCCTGCTCCTGTCGACCGCGGCGGCGATCCGCATCGCCCACCCTGGCGCCGCCGCGCTCGAGCCGCCGAAAGCCGTCCAGCTCACCCGAGGGCACACCGTCCGCCTGACAGTCGCGCTCAACGCGGTCGACCACGCCCAGATCGGAAGGGCGATCGCCCATCACCGCGAGGTCCACCTCCGGCTGACCCTGATCGTCCGCGGTGCCTCCGGAGCGCGCTCAACCCTGTCCCGCGTCGACACCACCTGAGAACGTGGAGAGGCCAGGCCTCGGGCTCTCCGGACCCCAGCTGGGGTCGGCTGCGGGTCAGTGCGGCTGACCGTCGTCGAAGGCGACGCCGACACGTTCGGCCGCCTCGCGGAGTCGCCGGTCGCGTGTCCAGATGCGAGCGTCGTCGGTGAGCCGGGTCGCTGCGAGGAGTTGAGCGTCGACATAACCAACGCCGACACCGGCCAGGTCGTTCCGGTCGATGAACTCGAGGACTTCAGCTGGCGTGGCGAGAGTGGCCTGGGGCAACTGCCCGATGAGGTGGAGTGTGTCCTCGCGGCGCTGCAGGTTTCCGAGCGCCAGCTCGCCGACCACCCATGGATGACCGAGCACGTCGCCTCGCTCGAGGATCGCGACAAGCAACTGGTCGCCAGCGCGGAGATGATCGATCCAGACGCCGGTGTCGACCAGGATCACCGCTCCGGGGGCCGTCGCCGCGGGATCGCGACAAGGTCGGGCTGTGTTCCGCCGAGACGCGCGAGCCGCCGCGCGCTCTCGCGTTCGATCAACGCGGTCAGCGCTTCGCGGACGAGCACCGTCTTTTCGTTCGTCCCCGTCAGGCGTTGCGCCTCGGCGACGAGCTCGTCATCCAGCGCCAGGGTTGTCCTCATTGCACGCTCCCGATCGACACGCACGGTCCAGGACATCAAATGATGCCACCTTCGGGTGCGGGTGCGGGTGCGGTCCGGAGCCGCCTCCGTCGGACCGAGAAGGCATCGCCCGCGTCACGGGGCCGCGGTGCGGCCCGGGGGACGAGTTGCGGCGGTCTGGGCGCAGCCCGCCGGCCGTGACCGCCCGTCCTGGACCGTCCAGTACTGCGAGGTACTCGACAGCACCCGGGTACTGGACCGTCCAGTACTGCCCGGGTACTCGCCCCGGCTCCCGGTGAAGGATCGGCTTCGCCTGCATCGTCTCGACCTGGGTCTTCGCGATGGGCCTGCGGATCCGCGCTACCGGCAGACCGACGCCGTGCTCGGCTTCCGGCGCCGATCGACGTCCGCTCGCCCCCTGCCCGACGATCTCCAGGCTGCCGCTGCGCTCGCCCGCCTCGGGTAGCGGCCACCGAGTCCCGCCGGCCGTCGTCCGGTCGGGCCGGGCTCACGCCGGGCATCATCGGTGCGAAGATCGGGGTTGTGACGGCATGGCGGGACGTGGAGCGGGCCGAGCCGGAGTTCGCCGAGCGCGTACGGGCGCGCTTCGACGCTCACAGACACAAGACGATTGCCACCCTGCGGGCCGACGGGTCGCCGCGGATCTCGGGGATCGAGGCTGGCTTCGAGGATGGCGAGCTCGTCTTCGCGTCGATGCCGAACGCCCGCAAGGGGGCCGATCTGCGTCGAGATCCGCGGTTCGCCCTGCACAGCGCGACGGTCGACCCGGTCGACGGCTCGGAAGCCCAGTGGCCGGGTGAGGCGAAGATCTCGGGTCGGGCGGTCGCTGCCGGACGGACGACCGAAGGAGCCGACGGCGACCGCTTCCACGCCGAGATCGCCGAGGTCGTGCTCACCCACCTCAACGAGCTGGCGACCTTGCTGGTCGTCGAGTGGTGGATGCCGGCGCACGGGCTGAGAAGGATCGAGCGCGAGTGACGCTGCCGAAGACACGCAACACGGCGGACGCGGGTCGTGGCGAGCTCGATTCTTGACTTGGCCCTGCCCGCGCGCTTTGCCTGCATTGGAGCGGTCGCAGCGGGGACGACGGGGGCGATCGTCGGTCTCGTCGTCGGGCTCGTGACCTATGCGCCGACTGCCTGGTTCGCCGTCTTCGAGCTCGGCCTTCCCGCGACCATCGCCGGTGGGGCTGTCGGCCTGATCTCCGGTTTCGCTGTCGCCTTCGTGCTGAGCGCCACACACCGCATCCGGGGACACGGCGGGGGTTCTCGCCGGTAGCGTCGACGGCCGAATCGCAGACGAGTGGCGGTCGGGCGGGCGCCCCGACGCGTGCGAGGGTCTGCGAGCATTGGGTCATGGAGCGGGTCGAAGGCATCGGAGGCGTCTTCTTCACGGCGCGAGACCCGGCGGCACTCCGCCACTGGTACGCCGAGCGCCTCGGTGTCGAAGACGGTCTGGATGGCGCGCCGGTCTGGACGCCGACCGCCGGCCCGACGGTGTTCGCTCCGTTTCCCGAGTCAACAGACAAGTTCGCCCCCCGGCAAGCAATGGATGCTGAACTTCCGCGTCCGTGACCTCGACGCGATGCTGGCGCAACTGCGCGCCGCCGGTGTCCCGGTCGAAGACGACGTCCAGTACGCCCAAGGGATCGGACGCTTCGCCTGGCTGTCTGACCCGGACGGCAATCGCATCGAGCTCTGGGAACCCGACCGCGCGAGGTTCGGCGCCCCCTGAGCCGCGGTCGGCCGCAGACTCGAGCCCGCTGAGGGATCCAATGCGCAACGAGCGACTCCGTTCCCGGCCGTCGTCCGTCCGATTCCTGCAAGACGCGCCGCTGACCGCGAGCGTAGGGTGACCGCGTGGCCGATCGCTCAGAAGACCCGGACTCCCTGACCGCCCGCATCCACGTCCTCACGCTCGGCGTCAGCGACCTCGAGCGCGCCATGTCGTTCTACCGCGACGGCCTGGGCCTGGCGTCACCGGGCATCACCGCCACCGAGTTCGCCGGAGACGACACGCACCCGGCGGGCGCGATCGCGATGTTCACGCTCGACGACGGGCTGAGGCTCGCCCTGTACCCGCGCGCAGAACTGGCCAAGGACGCCGGGGTGGACGCCAGCCAGACCGCCGGCTCCGGGTTGAGCATCGGGCAGATCGTCGAGCGTCGCGACGATGTCGACCGTGTGCTGGACCTCGCACGCCGGGCCGGCGCGCGGGTGCTCGGCCCCGCGCATGAACGGCCGTGGGGGATCTATTCCGGCTACTTCGCCGACCCCGACGATCACCTCTGGGAAGTCATCTACATCCTGCCGCGCGTTCCCGCCTAGGTCGGAAGGCCGTCCCGCTTACGGGATCGATCGTCGAGTGCTGCGGGAATTCGACCGGTCGGCGCGCGACTCTTTGACCTCACGGCGGCCTCAGCCGGCCGGCGAGCAGCGGCCGGTCAGGTGGTCGGCCGCGGATCTCGCGTATCCTCGACAGAAGTTCAAAAACCCAGATCCGCTCGGAACAGCGGGTCGCGGCCCTGCCCGGACCTTTGAGTCCGGGTCCGCGGCTCGAGCCGGACGGCAGCCGTCCAATCACTTATCAAGGGAGCAGTCCGTGGCTCAAGTAGGAATCAAGGAGCTGCTGGAGGCCGGCGTTCACTTCGGCCACCAGACGCGTCGCTGGAATCCAAAGATGCGCCGCTTCATCTTCGGCGAGCGGGCCGGCATCTACCTGATCGACCTTCTGAAGACTCAGAAGCTGCTCGACGAGGCCCAGCTGTTCGCCGGAACGGTCGCCCACCGGGGCGGGACCGTTCTCTTCGTCGGCACCAAGAAGCAGGCTCGCGACTCGATCAAGGAAGTCGCCGAGTCCGCCGGCATGCCGTACGTCAACCACCGCTGGCTCGGCGGCCTGCTGACCAACTTCCAGACGATCAGCCAGCGGATCAAGCGGCTGCACGATCTGGAGCGCTACGACGCCGAGGGCCAGCTCGCCCTCCTGCCGACCCGCGAGCGGCTTGCCGCCCAGGCCGACCTTGCCAAGTTGCGGGCCAACCTCGGTGGCGTCAAGAACATGAAGGGCGTCCCCGCGGCGATCTTCATCGTCGACCTCAAGACCGAGGCGATCGCCGTCGCCGAGGCCCAGCGCCTGCGGATCCCGATCATCGGCCTCGTCGACACGAACTGCGACCCCGACGGGATCGAGTACGTGATCCCCGGCAACGACGACGCGATCCGCTCGTGCGCGGCGATCACCCGCGCGATCGGCGATGTCGTCGCCCAGGGCTCGAGCGCCCACCGCGCCGAGCAGGAGCGCGTCCGCCAGGAGGCCGAGGACCGCGCCCGCCGCGAGGCCGAGGAGCGCGCGCGCCGCGAAGCCGAGGCGATCGCCAAGCGCGAAGCCGAGGAGCAGGCTGCCCGCGACGCGATCGCCCAGGCCCAGGCCGCCGAGCAGGCCGCCGCGGCCGCGCTCGCCGCCAAGGCCGCCCAGCAGGAGGCGGCAGTCGCCGCCGTCCAGGCCGGCGCCGCCGCCCGTGGCGCCGCCGCCGCGGCCGCCGCCAAGGCAGCGGCCGAGCAGGCCGCGGCCGCAGAAGCCGCATCCCCGCCCGAACCCCCCGCCGACGCTCCGGCCCCGGCAGCCGCGCAACCGCCGAGCGCGGCCAGCACACCGGTCACCGACACGCCGAGCCCGGGCACGGTGACCACCCCTGACGAGGTGACCCCCAAATGACTGTGGTCAAGGCCTCCGAGGTCAAGGCCCTCCGCGACCGGACCGGCGCCGGCATGATGGACTGCAAGAAGGCCCTCACCGAGGCCGCCGGCGATGTCGACAAGGCGATCGAGATCCTCCGCGTCAAGCAGGGCAAGCGGATCCAGGATCGCGGCGAGCGGACGGCGTCCGAGGGAACCGTCCAGGCGTACATCCATTCGAACGCCAAGGTCGGCGCTCTCGTCGAGGTCAACTGCGAGACCGACTTCGTCGCCCGCAACGACGACTTCGTCGCCTTCGCAAAGGACATCGCCCTCCACGTCGTCGCCGCCGCCCCGCTCTACCTCTCCGAGGATGACGTCCCCGACGACGCCAAGGCCGCCGAGCTCCGCGTCTTCGAGCAGGAGGCCGCCGACAAGCCGGAGGCGATCCGCGCGAAGATCGCCGCCGGCAAGCTCGGCAAGTGGTACGAGACGGTCGTCCTCCTCGACCAGCCCCACGTCAACTCGGACAAGCACGGCGGCAAGACGATCGGCGAGTTGCAGAACGAGATCGCCGCGAAGACCGGCGAGAACGTCCTGATCCGCCGCTTCCAGCGCTTCGCGATCGGTCAATAGGGGCGTGGCTCGGTCGGACGGGACCGCCTCGGTGAACGAATAGCATGCGCCGCTGTGGGTGACCCGGTCTTCAGACGCGTCCTCCTGAAGCTCTCGGGCGAGGCCCTGATGGGCGAGCTCGACTACGGCGTCGATCCCGACCGCATCAAGGCGATCGCCTGCCAGGTCAAGGTCGTCGTCGACTCCGGCGTCGAGCTGGCGATCGTCGTCGGCGCCGGCAACATCTACCGCGGCATGAAGGGCGCCGCCGCCGGGATGGACCGGGCGACCGCCGACTACATGGGGATGCTCGCGACCGTCCTCAACGCCCTCGCCCTCCAGGACGCCTGCGAGAAGCAGGGCATCCACACCCGCGTCCAATCGGCGATCACCGTCCAGGAAGTCGCCGAGCCGTACATCCGCCGGCGGGCGATGCGCCACCTCGAGAAGGGCCGGGTCGTGATCTTCGCCGCCGGGACCGGCAACCCGTTCTTCACGACCGACACGGCCGCCGCCCTCCGCGCCTCCGAGATCCACGCCGAGGCGATCCTGATGGCCAAGAACGGCGTCGAGGGCGTCTTCACCGCCGATCCCGCCCTCGACCCCGACGCCGTCTTCATTCCCGAGATCACCCACATGGACGCCGTCCAGCAGCGGCTCGGCGTGATGGACGCGACCGCACTGACCCTCTGTATGGAAAGCGAGCTCCCGCTCTACGTCTTCAACATGGACGACGAGACCAACATCTCGCGGATATTGTCCGGCGAGCGGGTGGGAACCCTGGTGGCCACATGATCGAAGAGCTGCTCGAAGACGCCCGTGAGCGGATGGAGAAGTCCGTCGAGGCGTTCAACCACGAACTCGCGACCGTCCGCACCGGCCGGGCCAGCCCGGCGCTCCTCGACCGGGTGGTCGTCGACTACTACGGCGCGATCACCCCCCTCCGCCAGATGGCCACGATCTCCGCACCCGAACCCCGGATGATCACCGTCCAGCCGTACGACAAGTCCGCGATGAAGCTGATCGAGAAGGCGATCTCCAACTCCGACCTCGGGCTCAACCCGTCCAACGACGGCAACCTCATGCGCCTGTCGATCCCCGAGCTCAACGAGGAGCGCCGCCGCGACCTCGTCAAGGTCGCCCGGCACATCGCCGAGGACGGCAAGATCGCGATCCGCAACGTCCGCCGCGACGTCAAGCAGGACCTCCGCGAGCTCAAGGAGGCCGGCGAGGTCGGCGAGGACGACGAGCGGCGGGCCGAAGGTGAGCTACAGAAGCTGACCGACGCCCGGATCGCCGAGCTCGACGTCCTGTTGAAGACCAAGGAAGAAGAGATCCTCGAGGTCTGATGAGCGACGGCCCTCGGTACGTCGCGATCATCACCGACGGAAACGGGCGCTGGGCCAAGCGCCAGGGAGTCTCGGTCGCTGCCGGCCACCGCGCCGGCGCCGACATCGTCAAGGCCCGGCTCCGCGACGCCGTCGACCTCGGCGTCAGGGAGCTGACCGTCTACTCCTTCTCGACCGAGAACTGGTCCCGCCCGCGGACCGAGGTCCGCGCCCTGATGCGGATGTTCAGCCAGCGGATCCTGGCCGAGACGCCAGAGCTCCACGACGAGGGCGTCCGACTCCGCTTCATCGGTCGCCGCGACGGCGTCTCCGATGCCCTCACCGAACAGATGGACTGGGCCCAGGACCTCACCGACGCCAACGATCGGATCACCCTTTTCGTCGCCTTCAACTACGGCGGCCGGGCCGAGATCCTCGACGCCGCCGCCCGCTTCGAAGGCGGCGACGAGGACGACTTCCGCGCCCTGCTCTACGCCCCGGAGATGCACGATCCCGACCTGATCATCCGGACCAGCGGCGAGAAGCGACTCTCGAACTACCTCCTCTGGCAGTCGGCCTACGCCGAGTTCGTCTTCCGCGACGAGTTCTGGCCCGACTTCACCCGCGACGTCTTCCAGCAGTCGCTCGCCGAGTTCACCGCCCGCCGCCGTCGCTTCGGCGGCCGGAAATGAATCCCGCGGACAAGGCGTCCTAGATGGCCTCCGGCCGTGGCCGCTCCGGTGGGTCTGGTCGCGGTGGCTCCGGCGGCCGGTCCGGCCGGGGTGGTTACGGCGGCGGGTCCGGCCGGGGTGGTTCCGGCGGCGGGTCCGGCCGGGCTGGTTCCGGGGGCGGGTCCGGCCGGGGAGTGGCCGAACGGTTCGCCCGCGGCGCGTCACGCCCGGACGCGCGTGATCCCCGGGACGGCGGGAGGCGGCGCGAGCGCCGCGAGCGATCCGAGCTGACCCGGCGGATCGTCGTCGCGATCCCCGCGATCATCGTCGCCGTCGTGATCGTCGACCGGGGCGGGCTGATCTTCACGCTGGCGATGATCGTCGTCGGCTGGGCCTGCCTGGACGAGCTCTACCGGATGTTCGGCTACACCGATCCGCTTCGACTGGCCGGCCTGCTCGCGCTCGTTGGCCTCCTCCTGGCCGCCCGCTTCGGCAGCCAGTACGAGATCCTCCTCGTCGCCGTCGCGACCCTCCCGGCCTGCTTCCTGCTCGCCGTCGTCGCCCCCCGCGGCAGCACGATCGGGATCGCCGTGACCCTGCTCGGGATCTGGTGGATCGGTTTCGCCCTCGCCCACGCCGTCCTCCTCCGCGACCTTCCCCACGGCGAGGGCGTGATCATCGACATCCTCGTCGGCACGTTCGCCGGTGACACCGGCGCCTACCTCGGCGGCCGGATGTTCGGCCGCCGAAAGCTCGCCCCACGGATCTCGCCGAACAAGACCGTCGAGGGCCTCGCGATCGGCTGCGCCGTCGCGATCGGGTCGGTCTGGTTCGCCAGCCTCTACCAGGACTGGATGCACAAGGGCGACGCCGTCCTGCTCGGCATCGGCGTCGCGATCGCCGCCCCGGTCGGCGACCTCTTCGAGTCCTACGTCAAGCGGGAGGCCGGGACCAAGGACTCCGGCCGGCTGTTCGGCCCGCACGGCGGAGCCCTCGACCGGCTGGATGCCGCGATGTTCGCCGCCGTCGTCGGCTTCTACATCTGGCACGCGATGCTCTGAGTCCCGGGCCATGCCCGGGGGCGTGGGGTTGGTCGCGGGCCGGGGTGGTCGCGGGCCGGGGTGGCCGCTGCGGGTGGCGGTCGCCGACACCGGTTCGTCGAATGGCGGGCGGCCAGCTGTCGAGCAGCAGGCGAACGGCGTTCGTCCCGTTGTCGACGAACTCGACCGCAGCGTCGGCGGAGCCGGTCAGCCGCCGGAGCCGGTCGCGCGCACCGTCGAGCGTCACGGACGCGGCCTGCTCGGCCCGGTAGCCGCCGACCCGCTGGTCAGCCCGGAGGTGATCGGTGATCGCCCGGATCACCCGGTCGCTGGAGATCGAGCACGTGGCGACGTCGAAGTGGGCCAGCGCCTGCTCCGATCGGGCCGCCCGCCAGCCGACCGGAAGCCCGGTGGTCTCGTCCGGGCGGGAGGTCGTGGTCACGCGACGCATCGTAGAGTCCGCGGCCGGCATCCCAGCCGCCGCCCGCGTCGGCCTGCCGCGGTCCGAGTTCGCCTCGACCAGGATGATCGTCGAGCGAATGGCCGCCCAGCGGTCGCTGACCATCGTCGAGCTGCCCGAGGACGGACACGGACGCCTCGACCTCGACCTCGACCGGGCCGAGCCGCAGTTCGCCGACGGGCTCGACCTGGTCGTCGTCTCGCACGTCTCGTCCCACCGGGGTGTCATCCAGCCGATCGACGAGCTGATCGGTCTGGCCCACGCCGCCGGCGCCGACATTCTGGTCGACGTCTGCCAGTCGCTCGGCCACCAGTCGCCGGTCGCCGCCCAGGCCGACGCGTATGCCGGGACCGCCCGGAAATGGCTGCACGGACCCCGCGGCGTCGGCTTCGCCGTGATCTCGAACGACCTCTGGAGCCGCCTCGACGGACCCCCGTCGCTCCAGACCCAACCGCTCCGGCCGGACGGTCGAGCGGATCCCCGGCGCCCGCGCGATCGAGCCGTCCGAGGCGGCGGTCGCAATCCGGGTCGGCTTCGCCGCCGCCCTCGACGAACTCGGCGACCACGGCTTCGCCGCCGTCCGCGCCCGCTACCGCCTGCTCGGCGACACGCTCCGCGACCGGCTCGACGGACTTCCCGGATGGCGCCTGCGCGAGCCGGTCGACGAGGGGACGCCACTCGTCACGCTCGAAGCCCGCGGCCGCCTCCAACCCGGTGATGCCGTCGTCCGCCTCCGGGACGCCGGCCTCGCCGGGAGTCGTCGCCGCCGGCCGCGCCCTCGATCACGACCTGCCGGTCCTCCGGCTCTCGCCCGACCCGGGGATCGTCGGCCCCGACGTCGACCGTCTGGTCGCCGTGCTCGCCGCCTGACCCGCCTGACCCGGCTGCCCGGCCCGCTGGCTGACCCGGCCGTCCCACCAGCGCCGCCGGTCCCGACCAGCCTCGGATGGCCGACTTCTGGCAGGCTTGCGCCGTGCCCGGCCGTCGCCTGCTCCTCCTCGGCTCGACCGGCTCGATCGGAGTCCAGGCGATCGACGTCGTCGACCGCTCGGACGGCGAGCTCGAGCTGGTCGGTCTGTCGGCCCAGTCGTCCTGGGAGACGCTCGTCGAGCAGGCCCGCGCCCACGGCGTCAAGCGGATCGCCCTGACCGACGACGCCGCGGCCGACGAGGCTGCCCGCGCCTGGCCCGACGGCGAGGTCCTCGGCGGACCGGCCGGCCTCGTTCGCCTGATCGTCGAGTCGGATGCCGACCTCGTCCTCAACGGGCTGATCGGCTCGGCCGGACTCGGTCCGACCGTCGCCGCCCTCGGCGAGGGGATCGACCTCGCCCTGGCCAACAAGGAGTCGCTCGTCGTCGGCGGCGAGCTCGTCATCGCGCTGGCCGAGGCGACCGGCGCCCGGATCATCCCGGTCGACTCCGAGCACTCGGCGATCCACCAGCTGATCGCCGGCGAGACGCCCGGCGTCGTCGAGCGGCTCGTGATCACCGCGTCCGGCGGCCCGTTTCGCGGCTGGACCACCGCAGCGCTCGAATCGGTGACCGTCGCCCAGGCCCTCCGGCATCCGACCTGGGAGATGGGCGGCAAGATCACGATCGACTCGGCCACGCTGATGAACAAGGGTCTCGAGGTGATCGAGGCCCATCACCTGTTCGGGACCCCGTACGACCGGATCGACGTCGTCGTCCATCCCCAGTCGATCATCCACAGCATGGTTCACCTGTGCGACGGCTCGTCGCTCGCCCATCTCGGCTATCCCGACATGCGCGTGCCGATCTCCTACGCCCTCCACCACCCCCAACGCGCCCCGCTGCCCGTCGCCCCGCTCGACCTGGTCGCGCTCGGCAGCCTGACCTTCGAGGCCGTCGACATCGACGCCTTCCCGTGCCTGCGGCTCTCCCGCGAGGCCGCACTCGCCGGTGGGACGGCCCCGTGCGTCCTCAACGCCGCCAACGAGATCGCCGTCCACGCGTTCCTCGCCGGCCGGCTCGCCTTCCTCGGGATCGCCGACGTGATCGACGCCGTCCTCGACCAGCTCGGCTCCCAACCGGTCCGCGCCTTCGAGACTCTGTTCGAGGTCGATCGCCGCGCCCGCGAGCTCGCTCGCGACCAGGTCGACGACCTCACGAACGCTTAAGGCGGTCCTGCCAGACTGGTCGCGTGTCCCTGTTCCTCGCGCTGGTCGGCATCGCCCTCCTGATCGTCCTCCACGAGCTCGGCCACTTCACCGTCGCCAAGGCCGTCGGCATGCGCGTCGAGCGGGCCTGCCTGTTCTTCCCGCCGCTCCTCTTCAAGGTCCGGCGGGGCGAGACCGAGTACGGGATCGGGTCGATCCCGCTCGGCGGGTACGTGAAGATCACCGGGATGAATCCAGACGAGATCGAGGGCCTCCCGCCGGAGGTCGCCGCCCGCGCCTACTACAACCAGGCGGTCTGGAAGCGGGTCGCCGTGATCCTCGCCGGACCGGTCGTGAACCTCGTGATCGCGTTCGCGATCTTCTGGGTCCTGCTCCTCTCCGGCAGCACCGGCGCCGACATCACGTTGAACAACATCGCGCCGTCGGTAACGACCGTCGTTCCCGCCCCCGTCGTTGCCGCGATCGACAAGGGCGCGCCGGCCTACGGCGTCCTCAAGCTCGGCGACAAGGTCCTCGCCGTCAACGGACGCGGCGGATCGGTCGACCAGATCACGAAGCTGATCGGGGCCGACTCCTGCGCCGGGGCCCAGACTGCCGGCTGCGCCGGCCGCGCCCCGCTCGCCCTGACCGTGCTGCGCGCCGGCCACCGGGTCACCCTGACCGTCCGGCCCCGCTACTCGACCACCGCCGGCCGGATGCTCGTCGGCTTCGGCTTCGGGGAGAGCGCGAAGGCCTTCGGCCCGATCGGAGCGGCCGGCACGGCCGTGGCGGCGATGTGGAACATCACCGAGCACACGGTGACCAACATCGGACGGGCATTCACAAGCTCGAAGGTGCGCCATCAGCTCTCGGGCATCGTCGGCGTGACACAGGTCACCCAGGAGGCAGTCGCCAGCGGCGCTCAGTACGCGTTCGTCATCCTCGGCTTCATCTCGCTCAGCCTTGCCGTCCTCAACCTCCTTCCGTTCCTCCCCCTCGACGGTGGCCACATCCTCTGGTCGGTCGGCGAGAAGCTCCGCCGCAGGCGGATCTCCTCTGTCGCGATGATCCGCTTCAGCGCGGTTCCGGTCGTGCTGCTCGGCTTCCTCGTGATCACCGCGCTCAGCAACAACATCTCCAGCCTGGCCGGATCCGGAGTCCACTGACCCGGCCGGCCGGCCGACCCGATCAGCCTCCGCCTGACTCCGCCGGCGGGCGAGCCGGCCGGGCGGCGATCCAGCTCTTCGTGAAGGGGCCGAACCGCTCGGGGATCGCCGGCCCGAAGAGCGCCTCGAGCTCGGCCCGCCGGAGCAGGCGGACGTCCTCCCAGTGACCGGCGGCTCCCAGCCGCCAGTACGGGCGTCGCAGCCTCGCCCCGAGCCAGTGGGCGCCCGGCAGGAGCGAATGCGGCTCGACGGGGAACGAGACCGCCGGCGTCTGCACGTACCAGCCGCGCCCGACCCGCCGGCACTCGGCCGCGAACCGCTCACGCCGCTCGGGCGGCACGTGCTCGATCACGCTGTTGCAGTAGACGAGGTCGAACTCCCCGTCGGCGAACGGCAGCCCGTCGGCCGCGTCGGCGACCACCAGGCGCCCGCCGTACCCCGGTCGGTCGGCCAGGTCGACACCCGTGATGTCGAACCCCGGGGCCAGCCCGAGCAGGCCGAAGCTCCCGCACCCGACGTCGACGATCCGGGTCGAGGCGTCGACGCCGGACAGTCTGAGGAACTCGGCGTGCCGGCGGGCGCGCGCCCATCCGGCGAACGGCTCGGCCAGACGGGGGAGAGGTCCCCGGGCCGTGTCATAGACCCGCGGGCGACTCACGCGCGTGAGCGTAGCGTCACCGGCTTGGTGCCCGGCCCGCCGATGCGTACAATTTCGACATGGCTTCCAAGCGACAGATCAACGTCGGTGGCGTACTGATCGGCGGCGGCGCCCCGGTCGTCGTTCAGACGATGACGAAAACCGAGACGGCAAACCTCACGGCGACGATGGACCAGATTCGCCGGGTCGCCGAAGCCGGCGCTGACATCGTGCGGGTCGCCGTGCCTCGTGAGAAGGATGTCGACGCACTCCGGACGATCGTCCGCGAGTCGCCGATCCCCGTGATCGCCGACATCCACTTCAATCACACGCTCGCCCTCAAGGCGATCGACGCCGGAGCCCATTGCGTCCGGCTGAACCCCGGCAACATCGGCGGCCCCGAGAAGGTCGCCGAGGTCGTCGAGCGCGCCCGGGCCGCCGGCACGCCGATGCGGATCGGGGTCAACTCCGGTTCGCTCCCCAAGCACCTCCACGACCTCGAGGCCCGCAGCCCGGTCGACGCCCTCGTCGCCGCCGCCGTCGAGTTCGTGGAGCTGATGGAGCGCCTCCGCTTCGACGACTTCAAGGTCTCGATCAAGTCGACCAACGTCCCCAACACGATCGCCTCGAACCGGCTCCTCAGCGAGCGGATCGACTATCCCCTCCACCTGGGGATCACCGAGGCCGGGACGAAGTGGTCGGGCTCGCTGAAGTCCGCAGTCGGTCTGGGCACGCTCCTGGCCGACGGGATCGGCGACACGATCCGGATCTCGCTGTCGACCTTCCACGCCGAGGAGGAGGTCAAGGTCGCCTGGGAGATCCTCAAGGCCCTCAAGCTCCGCGAGCGCGGCCCCGTCCTGATCGCCTGCCCGACCTGCGGCCGGCTCCAGTTCGACATGGACACGGTCGTCGCCGAGGTCGAGCGTCGCCTCGAGGCCTACCCCGACGCGATCGAGGTCTCCGTGCTCGGCTGCGCCGTGAACGGGATCGGCGAGGCCAAGTCCGCAGACTTCGGAATCACCGGCGCCAAGGATATGGGGATGATCTACTCCCGCGGCGAGCCGCTCAAGAAGGTTCCGACCGGCGAGCTCGTCGACGAGCTCTTCAAGGAGATCGACCGCTTCTACGCCGCCGGCAAGACCGTCGTCCGCGACGAGCAGCAGGCCTCCGACGCGCGCGAGTGGCTCGCCGAGAACGAGGATGCCACGGCGATGACGCCCGAGCGGCTGGCCGCCCTCGAGGCCAAGGCCGCAGCCGACGAACAGGCTGACGCGGATCTCGTCTCCGTGCTCGGCGGCGACCCGGTCGCCCCGCTCGACGAGGCCGACTCCCCGGTCTCGGGCCGGCGCTTCAGCCGCACCTGAGTCGCCGTCGTCGTCGACGCGCGATCCCAGGACCGGCCTCCCCAGACCTCGTCGTGCCGGTCGGCCCCGGTCCGCCGGCGCCGATCTGGAGGTCCGGGGCCGTGGGGGCCGGCGTGTCGTGTCGTCCTTTCGACGAGGGCGGTGGTACTGGACGGTCCAGTACTGGCGGAAAACCGATCAGTACTGCCGAAGAACTGATGAGTACCGGCCGAGTACTGGACGGTCCAGTACTCGGGACGGCCGAAACGTCCGGTGCTGTCGGCCGATGACCGGGGATCCGGCGCAACCGACCCGCAACCGACCGGCAGAGACGAGCGCATCCGGGTCGAGCATGGCTGGCCGACGGACCTGACGACCTGGGCCGGGCTCGTCCTCGACGGGGGTCGACGGGCGCGCCGGGGCAACCGCCAGGCGTCGTCAGCGGTCCTGCGTCGTCAGGGAAGCCGGCGGCGGTCGCTACGCCGGACGATCGCTCGCAACAGCCGGAGCCCGCCGTCCTCGCCCCTGCGGCAGCACGGCTGACGCCCGCGCAAGCGCCGGCGGAATCCCGATGCCCGCGCAAGCGCCGGAGCTGAACCCGACGGCGCGTCCGGCCGGCCGCACGGCCGTCCGGCCGGCCGGGGGCGTCAGTTCAAGCCAGACGTCCCGGGGTTCGGGACCGGCGCCGGCCGGCTGGCCTCCCGGTACGGGGGCATGTGGGCCGCCCAGGTCGCTTCGAGCGTGCCCGGCCCCGGGTATGGGATCGAGCCCGTGAAGAAGTCGTGGCCGTTGGTCACCGAGACCGGCGGACCGACCGGGACCCACGTCGTCGTATGGATCGCCTCGAACATCAACTGAACCGTCTGCGGCGTCGTCAGATCGACGAACGAGTGCGGGAGGAACCGCAGCTGGCCCCAGAAGCCGGTCAGCGGCGCGCCGGTCGCCGGGTCGGTACCCCCGCTGTAGGTCACCAGCGGCAGCGTGTACGCCTGATAGGCCGGCTTCTGGTGGCCGGCGGCCGTCTCCAGACCCGCCTGGTAGGTGTCCCAGTACGCCTTCGAGTTCGACGGATGCTTCTTGTCAGGCCCGGCGTCCACCAACTGGAACTGCGTCATCCCGACGACCCGCGGATCCGCGTAGGCGAGGAAATCGCCCTCGTTGATCCAGGCCGCCTGGTTGGTCAGCGACGTCCCGCTGAACGGGTCGGGCGGGTTCGTCTCGTAGCCGAACTCCGACAGCACGACCGACAGCGGAGAGTTGATGTGGCCGGTCACGACCGCCAGGTTGTCGAGCAGACTCGTCAGCGTAGACAGGTTGTCGATCGTGATCGCGCCGGCCGGCGGCGTCGTCTCCGGCGGAACGGCCTTCGTATACGGATGATGGCCCCACGCCGACGCCTTGATCGGCCCGTACTTCGTGAAGTCCGAGCAGCCCCTGGCCGTCGCCTGGATACCCGTGTACGGCGTGTTCGACGGATCCACGCAGAGCATCTGCTGGATGAACTCGACCGGCGCCAGCGGGTCGTTGACCGACGGCGCGCCCCGGCCGGCCGGGGCCGTCTCGCCGGCGACGATGTAGTCCTTGTCGTGGCCCGTCGCCGTCAGCGCCTGGCGGCCGAGCAGGAAGAGCCGGCGGTAGGCCATCGGCGCGTACGGGATCACCGTGTGGGTGACCGGGCTCCTGTACGACTGGGGCGCGAGCCAGCCGGCCTGGTTCGGCTCGTTCCACAGCGACCAGAAGCTGACCCGCGGGAGCAGCTGATGGGCGCCGGTCTCCTTGTGGTAGGTCCCCGAGTACCGCTTGCCGACCGCGTAGACGAACCGGTAGAACTGGGTTGCGTTCGGCATCCACGCCGCGTTGTACTTCTTGTCGGCCTTCGGAGCCTTCGTATGCGTGTAGCTCGGCCCCGGCCCGGTCACGTCCAGGTAGACGCCGATCCCGTCGTTGTTCGCGTTCTGGACCAGGTTGTCGTACCGGTCCCAGTTCGCATGCGGGTAGTCGGCCGGGTCCTTCGCGTTGAACTTCTTTCCCGGCTTGACGCCCTGCGCGACGTTGCTCCAGAGCACGGTGACCCGTACGTACTCGACGCCCAGGCTGGCCATCACCCGCAGCGCGTGATCCGCCCGCGCAGCGCTGCCGTTGACCAGCTGATCATCGTCCTGCATGATCGAGATCTGGTTCTGACTGGCTTGCGCCGGCGTTGCGGCGCACGCGGCGATCGGGATCGTGAGCGCGGCTCCGAGCAGGAGCGAGATCAGCCTATTGCGGTTCATGGGCCTCGTGGAGTCGAATTGACCGGATTCATGGAGAAGGGAGGACGCGACTACGCGTCCTCCCCTGTACCAACGAGGTTAGCGACCCGAAAGTCGCGGTGCTCTGGTCAGGCGACGCTTGAGAAGCGCGTTGCGACGGCCGCCCAGTTGACCGTGTTCCACCACGCGTCGATGTAGTCCGGCCGGCGGTTCTGGTAGTTGAGGTAGTACGCGTGCTCCCAGACGTCGACGCCGACCAGCGGCGTCTGGCCCGTCGAGATCGGGTTGTCCTGATTGGCCGTCGAGACGACCGCCAGGCCCGAGCCGTCGTGGACCAGCCAGGCCCAGCCCGACCCGAACTGACCGAGGCCGGCGGCCTTCAGCTTGCCCTGGAAGTCGGCGAACGACCCGAACGCCGCGTCGATCGCCGCGCCGAGCGCCCCGTCGGGGGCCCCGCCGCCGGCCGGGCTCATGCTCTCCCAGAACAGCGTGTGGTTGTAGTGACCGCCGCCGTTGTTGCGCACGGCCTT
>DATAUX010000151.1:0-3507 GCA_036268015.1 Solirubrobacteraceae bacterium
GAATTCGGGCTCGATGCCGGCGAGGTAGCCGAGTTCGGTTGTGCAGACGGGGGTGAAGTTGCGGGGGTGTGAGAAGAGGACGGCCCAGGAATCGCCGATCCATTCGTGGAAGTGGATCGGGCCTTGGGTGGTTTCGGCCTCGAAGTCGGGTGCGGTGCTGCCAATGCCCAGGTCGGGCTCGGTGTCGATCGTGCTCATGCAGTTCCTCTCTTGCCTGTGACGCCAGTGCGCGTACCGGCATAGAATTCTAGCTAATCTAGATCCAGTTTTTAGTTATTGCGACTCGCCTGACCCCGGCGATGCCACCTGTGTGCGCGGGGCCGCCGGGCAGGCGGGCGGCGTGCGCTCAGGTGGGCGGGCGTACACCGGCGACCGGGCCGCTCGGCCTACAGCGCGGCCCGGAGCGCGGTCCCACCTGACCGGTGGCACGCGATGTCCAGCGCCTGGGCGAGCACGTCGGCCGCGGTGAGATCGCCGATCTCCGGCCCCGAGCTCGCGAGGACCTTCAGGCGAGCGGTCGAGACCGGCCCGGCCGGGAGGTCGGCGCACAGTCCCCGGCTGCTGAGCCCCGTGCCCACGGCGTCCGGAACGGCGATCCCGCCGCCGCCGATGATCGGGTCACGGAAGCGCCAGGTCAGGTTCATCGGCGTGCCCGTCGCGCTCGGGCTGCCCTGGAAGCTCCAGCCGACCGCCCGGCCGGCCGGCTGATGGCGCAGGACGCCGGCGACGATCGTCGCGGCCGACGCCTTCGGGATCGTCACGGTCGACCGCGACGACGCGTGCGGCGGCCGGCTGACGCCGACGCGGTTGATGCTGAAGTTCCCCGGGCCGTTCCCGCCGACCGGCAGGTACCACGTGCGGGTCCTCGCCTGGGCGGCGGCCGTTGCCGCGACGGTCTGCGCGGTCGCGGCGGTTGCCATCGCCGACGGTCCGGTCACGGCGGTTGCAGCGAGGACGAGCAGACAGAGCAGGAGGCCACGGCGCACTCCTCCAGCGTAGCCCGGGAGTCCATCGTCGAGTTCGGGCCGGACGCCGGACGCGGCTCTACCCTGCGGAAGTGCCGACGATCGCCAAGGTCGAACCCCTGACGACGGCCCGGGCCCTCCGCGGCCCGTTCGACTATCTGATCCCCGACGGCCTGCGCGACGCGATCTCGATCGGCTCGACCCTGGTCGTCCCGTTCGCCCGCCGCGAGCTGCTCGGCGTAGTCGTCGGCCTGACCGACCGCTCGGAGATCGCCCACGACCGCCTGCTCACTCCACTGCGGGCGATCGGACCAGGCGTCCCCCCCGACCTCGTCGCCCTGGCCGCGTGGATCGCCGCCGAGTACTGCTCGACCCCGGCGCGCGCCCTCAGCCTGATGCTCCCACCCGGCACGGCAGCCGGCACGCGCGAGCGGACCCGCCTCGTCGCCGAGCTGACGCCGGCCGGCGCCGCCGCACTCGCCGCCCTCGCGCCCCAGTCGGCCGCCGGCCTCCCATCCCGCGCGCCCCAGCCGGCCGCCGCCGCTCCTGCGCCCCAGCCCGGGACGCGGTCGGTTCGCCTGACGGCCAACCAGCGGGCGGCGCTCGAGCGGCTGCGGGAAGCCGGGCCGCTGTCGGCCGGGGCGACCGGCTTCGACCTCAGCGGCCTGCGGCGACTGGCGGCCAGGGGCCTGGTGTCGATCGAGCCGCGGGTCGTCGGCCGCCGGCCGGAGCATCAGCCGGTCGGGGCTCGCCGGAAAGGGCCGCCGAAGCTGGACGCGGCCCAGACGGCGGCTCTCGCCCGCGTCGAGGCCGGGCTCGCCGTCGGCCGGCACACGAGCTTCCTGCTGCACGGGGTGACCGGGTCGGGGAAGACGGAGGTCTACCTGCGGGCGGCGGCCGTCGCCCTGGCCCAGGGGCGGGGCGTGATCGTCCTGGTCCCGGAGATCGGCCTGACGCCGCAGACGGTCGGCCGGTTCATCGAGCGGTTCGGCGACACGGTCGCCGTGCTCCACTCCGGCCTGGGGGCGGGCGAGCGCTACGACGAGTGGCTTCGCCTGCGCAGCGGCGAGGCGCGGATCTGCGTCGGCCCGCGGTCGGCCGTCTTCGCGCCGATCGACCGGATCGGCCTGGTCGTCGTCGACGAGGAGCACGACCCGTCCTACAAGCACGACGGCGACCCCCGGTACGACGCGCGCCACGTCGCCGAGCGGCGAGCCGAGCGGGCCGGGGCCGTCCTGATCGCCGGGAGCGCGACCCCCCGCCCGGAGAGCTACGTCCGGCTCGAGCGGCTGCGTCTGCCCGAGCGGGTCGACGGCCGGCGGCTGCCGGAGGTCGAGGTGCTCGACATGATCGGCGTCCCGGGCGCCCTCCACCCGCGGACGTCGGAGGCCCTGTCGGACGTGTCCCGGTCCGGCGGGAAGGCGATCGTCCTGCTCAACCGGCGCGGCTGGTCGAACTTCCTCTTCTGCGGATCGTGCGGCCGGGTCTGGGGGTGTCCGCAGTGCGACGTGTCACTCGTCCTCCACCGGGCCGACGGACTGATCGCCTGCCACCACTGCGGCCACCGGGAGCCGACACCGACCCGGTGCCCGGACTGCCGGTCGACCAGCGTCGGCCGGCGGGGACTGGGAACCGAGCGGCTCGAGCACGAGTTCACGCAGGCGCTCGGCGGCGACTCGTACCCGGTGTTCCGGCTCGACGGCGACGTCGCCGCGAAGAAGGGCCGGGCGGCGGCCGTCCTGCGACGCTTCGACGACGCCCCGGCCGGCGTGCTCGTCGGCACGCAGATGGTCGCCAAGGGCCACGACTTCGACGGGGTCGGGCTCGGCGTCGTGCTCGACGCGGACGCGACCCTCAGGTTCCCGGACTTCCGCTCGGAGGAACGGACGTTCGCCCTCGTCGCCCAGCTCGCCGGCCGGGCCGGCCGCGGGCCGGGGGGGACCGGGCGGGTGCTCGTCCAGACGCTCGACCCGCGGGCGTCGAGCATCGCGTTCGCGGCCGACCACGACAGCGACGGGTTCCTGGCCGTCGAGCTCGGCCGCCGCGAGGCGCTCCACTACCCGCCGTACGGCGGGCTGATCCGGATCGTCTGCTCGTCGGAGTCGCCGGACGCGCCGATCTCGGCCGGACGCAGGCTGCGCGACGAGATCGACGTGCCCGGGGCCGTCCTGCTCGGCCCGGCCCCGCTGTTTCGACTCCGCGGCCGGGATCGGATCCAGCTCGTCGTCAAGGGCGGCGATCGCCGGGCCGCGATCGCCGCGGTCGGCGCCGCGGTCGACCGACTCGGCCGGCGGGATGTCGCGGTCAGCGTGGACGTCGACCCGCAGTAGCCGCGATCGGTCGACATCTAGACTTGACAGATGTCCAGCGACGCTCCCCAGGCGGTCGGTCCTCGGCTCGACGACGACGATCAGCAGCCGATCGCCGATGATCTGACCGCCGAGCCCGACCACGGCCCGACCGACCAGGCCCACGGAGCCGGCCGGGCCGACCCGCCCGGCCAGGCCCACGAAGCCGACCAGGCCCACGAAGCCGACCAGGC
>DATAUX010000152.1:0-2802 GCA_036268015.1 Solirubrobacteraceae bacterium
GTGAAGTGGCAGTACCCGGTCGACCGGAGTCCCGCATGGCCGAGGTTCCGCGGCGAGTAGTACGCCTGCTTGAGCGAGCGCAGGACCAACGACGTCAGCGCCAGCCGCCCGTGACCCGTCCTGCGCACGTGGCGGTCGACCGCCCGTGAGATCTCGCCGACCAGCTCGGCCGCCCCAGCCGCCGACATCAGCTTCGGGATCGGCGGCGTCGGCACGTCCAGCGACGCCAGCTGCGCGACGAGTCGCTCGATCCGGGCCGGCTCCGGCTGCTCGTGTACCCGGTAGAGGGTCGGCAGCTTCCGGCTCGCCAGCAGCTTCGCGACCTCCTCGTTGCACGCGATCATCAGATGCTCGATCAGCCCGTGCGACTCCGTCTGCTCGGTCAACCGGATGTCGACGACGTGGCCCTCACCCGAGAAGGCGAACTCCGGCTCGCCGCTGACGATCTCCAGCGACCCCCGCCGCGCCCGCTCGGCCGCCAGCTCCCGCGCCGCCGTCCGGGCCGCGTCCAACGGCTCCGCCCACGGCGACCCGGCCTGCTCCCGGCCGGCGAAGATCCGGTCGACACGGTCGTAGTCGAGTCGCTCGTCCGAGCAGATCACCGCCCGGTAGAACGACGCCCGCCGGACCCGCGGACCGTCGAACTCGAGCTCGGCCGTCACGACCAGCCGATCCTTGCCCGGGACCAGCGAGCACGCGTCGTTCGACAGGGCCGGCGGCAGCATCGGCTCGACCGCGCCCGGCACGTACACGCTCGTCGCCCGCCGCCGCGCCTCCTTGTCGACCGGCGACCCCGCCCGCACGAAGGCCGCCACGTCGGCGATGTGCACCCACACCCTGATCCGTCCGTCGTCCAGCCGCCGTGCCGAGATCGCGTCGTCGAAGTCCCTGGCTCCCCGCGGGTCGATCGTGAACGTCGCCAGGTCCCGCAGGTCCCGCCGCGACCCGGCCCGCTCCCCGCCTCCGCCCCCGCCCACGCCGGCCTCGGCCGAGTCGACGGCCGCCCGGTCGATCGCCGGGTCGAACCGGCGGCGGAGGCCCCGGTCGAGCATCAGCGCCTCGATCACGTCCCGGGCGACATCCGGCCGACCCAGCTTGCGAACGACCCGGCCGCGGGCGCCGCGGGAGCCCGGCTTGACCGACACGAGCACGAGATCGCCGACGCGGGCCTTGCCCGGGTCGACGGTCAGCGGTCCGCTGCCGAGGTCGTCCTCGCCCCGCGGACGGGCGAACACCGGCCGGGCGACGGTGAACCGGCCGCGCCGCTCGAGGACGGCGGCGCGGGTGATCACTTCAGCTTTGCCGCGACCACGCGCAACCCGGCCATCAGGGCCGGGTCGCGGTTCGCCGTCGGCTGGGCCGAGACCGGCACGTCCGGCGTGATCCCGGCCCCCTGCTTGATCCCCCCGCCACCGAGGTTCCGCCCGCTCGGCAGGAAGAACTCGCCGACCGTGATGTCGAGCGCGCCGCCGTTCGACAGGGGCGAGACCTCCTGGAAGACGCCCTTCCCGAACGTATGCGTCCCGACGATCGTCGCCCGATGACGGTCCTGGAGAGCGCCGGTCACGATCTCGGCCGACGACGCCGTGTCCTTGTCGACGAGCACGGCGACCGGGATCGACGTCGGGATCGCGTCGCCGACGGCCGTCAGCGTGACCGTCGGCTGGCTGCGCCCCCGGGTCGTGACGATCGGCCCGTCAGGCAGGAAGATGCTCGCGATCAGGCGGGCCTCGGTGACCAGGCCGCCGCCGTTGTGGCGCAGATCGAAGACGATCCCCTTCGCGCCCTGCTTGAGCAGCTTGTCGATCGCCGCCCGGACCTCGCCGTGCGCGCCCGAGCTGAACGTCTCGAGGGCGACGTCGCCGATCTTCTTGCCGTCGTAGGACCGCATCGCCGACGCGACGACCGGGATCACGACCTCCGCCCGGGTCACGCTGACCCGCCGGACGCGGCCGTGATGACGGACGCCGAGCACGACGCTCGTCCCGGCCTTCCCCTTGATCAGCGCCGACCCGGCCGCCTCGGTCTTCCCGGCGAGCGACTTGCCGTTGGCCGTCGTGATGATGTCCCCCGGGACGATGCCCGCCTTCGCGGCCGGCGACCCGGCGAAGACCTCGGTGATCTGGAGGCCGAGCCTGTTCGCCAGCACCGTCAGCCCGACCCCCTGGAACTGCTGGGCCGCCGACGTCGTGAAGTCGTGGTACTGGTCAGGCGTCAGATACGACGAGAACCGGTCGCCCAGGCCGGCGACGAGACCCGACAGCGAGTCGTTGTCGAGCGTCGACCGCTTCAACGGGACGTAGTAGTCGTGGAGGACCTCGTTGACCGCCTGGTCGAGCACCGTGCTCTGTGACCCGCTCACGTTGCGCAGGAACCCCGGCAGGTCGGTCGGGTGACCGCCGAGGTAGATCCCGAGCAGGAGGACGACCAGCACCATCAGAAACGCGGACGCGGCTGCCGCGCGGGCACGGGCGTCGGCCAGCATCAGACGCCGGCCGACCGCGGTGACGGTCGTACGGTCGTCGGGCTCCGCCTCATGGGCCAGAGCGTACCGCCAAGGCCCGTGCCGGCGATCCGGGGTCGCGACCGGGGACGGACGGCGCAGGGACCAGGGCCGGCGGCCGGACTCAGACGCGGAGGAACCGGCGGAGCGAGGCGGCCGGACTCAGACGCGGAGGAAGCGGCGGAGCGAGAGTCCGGAGCCGGCGGCCGAGACGGCGACGGCGCAGCACATCAGGATGACGGCGAGCGCGGGGAAGTTGATCGTGTTCGGCGTGCCGATCACCGAGAACTCGGAGACGA
>DATAUX010000153.1:0-21708 GCA_036268015.1 Solirubrobacteraceae bacterium
GAAACCAGTTGACGTAGAAGATCTTCGGCAGCCGATCCGCGTCCGCGCCGGCCCCGAGCTTCAGCCAGTGGGTGAAGTAGTCGGCCATGTTGTACCCGCAGAACGGCAGCATCGCGAACGGGTCGAAGCGCAGCTTGCCGACCGTCCCGGCCGCCGCCGCCGTCATCTCCGACGACATCGTCGACCCCATGAACACACCGTGCTCCCAGTCGAACGACTCGCAGACCAGCGGCACCACGCCCGCCCGACGACCGCCGAACAGGATCGCGTCGATCGCCACGCCCGCCGGGTCCTCCCACTCGTCGGCGATCGCCGGGTCCTGGGACGCCGCCACCGCGAACCGCGCGTTCGGATGTGCCGCCGGCGTCGTCGACTCCGGCGTCCAGTCGTCCCCGTGCCAATCGATCAGATGACCCGGCTTGTCCTTCGTCATGCCCTCCCACCAGACATCCCCGTCGTCGGTCTTCGCACAGTTCGTGAAGACCGTGTTCTCCGCGACCGTCAGCATCGCGTTCGGGTTCGTCTTGTCGCTCGTCCCCGGCGCCACGCCGAAGAACCCGGCCTCCGGGTTGATCGCGTACAGACGACCGTCCTCGCCGAACTTCATCCACGCGATGTCGTCGCCGATCGTCTCGACAGTCCAGCCCTCGATCGTCGGGATCAGCATCGCCAGGTTGGTCTTCCCGCACGCCGACGGGAACGCCGCCGCGATGTACTTCACGTCACCGGCCGGCGACGTCAGCTTGAGGATCAGCATGTGCTCAGCCAGCCAGCCCTCGTCACGCGCCATGATCGACGCGATCCGCAGTGCGAAGCACTTCTTCCCGAGCAGGGCGTTTCCGCCGTAGCCCGACCCGAACGACCAGATCTCGCGGGTCTCGGGGTAGTGGACGATGTACTTGTTATCGGCGTTGCACGGCCACGCGACATCCTCGACGCCGTCGCCGAGCGGCATCCCGACCGAGTGCACGCACGGCACGAACTCGCCTTCCTCGCCGATCGCGTCGAGCGCGTCCTGACCCATCCGCGTCATCACGCGCATGCTCGCGACGACGTACGGCGAGTCGGTCAGCTCGACCCCGACGTGCGCGATCGGCGAGCCGATCGGGCCCATCGAGAACGGCACGACGTACATCGTCCGCCCGGCCATCGCCCCGGTGAAGAGATCGCCCAGCAGCTCCCGCATCTCCGCCGGATCCCGCCAGTTGTTCGTCGGGCCGGCGTCGGCCTCGTCGTGCGAGCAGATGAACGTCCGGTCCTCGACGCGTGCGACGTCCGCCGGGTCGGAGAGCACCAGCAACGAGTTCGGCCGCTTGTCGTCGGCCAGTCGCTCCGCCGTACCCGCGTCGATCAACGACTGGCAGAGCGCCTCGTACTCCTCGCCGGAGCCGTCGCACCAGTGGATCGCTTCGGGTCGCGTGAGCTCGGCGACCTCGGCAACCCAGGCGATCAGACTCTGGTGCTTGGTCGGGGCGGTGGTCTCGATCACGGCTTGCTAGCTCCTCTGTGTGTTGAACGGACTCTCTCTCGCCCCTACTCTACGGCCCCGTCGGCCCGCCTGTCGGGCTACTCTGGACCACCGGTACTGCGCCGCGGCACGAGAACCAGCCGCTTGAACTCCGCGACCAGCACTCCGTCTTGGTTGAGCACCCGCGTATGGACCCGCACCGTCCCCCGATCCGGCTTGGTCCTCGACTCCCGCTTCTCCAGGACCTCCGACTCGCAGTACAGGGTGTCCCCGTGGAAGACCGGCGCCGGATGACGCAACTCGTCGGTCGCCAGGTTCGCGATCGCCTTGCCGCTGACGTCCGATACCGACATCCCCAGCGCCAGCGAGTAGACCAGCGGCCCGACGACGACGTTGCGCCCCTGCTGGGACGCCGCCGCGTACACGTCGTTGAGGTGCAGCGGGTGGTGGTTCATCGTGATCAGGCAGAACAGGTGGTCGTCGGATTCGGTGACCGTCTTCGCCGGCCAGTGCTTGTACACCGCGCCGACCTCGAACTCCTCCAGGTACCGACCGTACGGGTGGGCGCCGCTCGCCTCGCGGGCCGCCTGGCCAGTCTCGACTTGGCTCATCGGGTGATCCTCCTGACTGGGCCGCCAACCGGCGAGCCGAAGACAACAGACGGCGCTGTGTCGACCCGCCCGCCGGCCACCGCCGGCTCAGCGCTCGGCGGGCCCGCTGGGGTCGAGGCTCCAGGCCGCCGAGAGCATATCGGCCTCCCGGTTCGCCCCGACCGGCCCGGCCGGCGTCGAGCCGACGCGCGGTGGTCGATTGTTTCGCGTTCGGCAGAAGACCCTGCGAAATGTCGACTTCCGTACCGCGCGGCAGTCGATCAGCAGGCGATCGCCGACGACGCGATCAGCGGACACGCGACCACCTTGGTCGCGTCCGGGCACGCGTATCCCGGCCGTGGAGCGCATGACGGCAGCCCCGGGCACGGGCAGCCGACCGGCGGCGTCGGGATCGGCGTGGGAGTCGGCGTCGGCGTCGGCGTGGGGGTCGGCGTCGGCGTGGGGGTCGTAGGCGGCGCCACGCAGCTCGCGTTGGCCGGGCAGCAACCGGCGACCAGGGCCGTCGCGCAACCCGTCACCGCCTCTCCGAACGCCGGGTCGTAAGGCAGCCCGCACGCCGCGTCGTACGCCTCGGCGACCACGCTCGCCGCCCGGAAGCCGGCAACCGGCGTGCCCGCGCCGAGCAGCTTCGACAGGTACGCGGCCCCGTGATTGCTCCCCAGCCCGCAGACGTGCTCCGTCGAAGCCGACCCGGCCGGTCCCGGGAACGGGTTCGTGACCTGCTCGATCGTCGGCCGGCCCACGCTCGCATCTCCGGTCACCCGGAGCCCGATCGTCGCCCGATCCGCCGCCTGCGACCCCTTCGGCCGCTCGTTCACGACGACGACCAGCGCCTGCGGCCCGCCCGACACCGGCTTGCGGACCAGCGCCCCGGCCGCGTAGTACACGCCCGGACTCCTCGTCAGCGACAGACGAACGCTCGACGCGCCCCGGCCGGCGAAGCGCAGCTCCGCGAACTCCAGGTTGAACTGGGCCGGCGCCCGCAGGCTGACGTGCCACGCCCGCCTCGACGACTTTCCGCTCCCGGCCGGTGCCCCGCCGGCCGAACCCGCGAACGCAAGCACGCCGAGGACGACCAGAACACCCGCGAGGCGACGAAGATGCATTCCTTGGTCATAGCACGAACCCGGCCAAACGCAACCTCGCTACGGTTCTCGCGACCTCTTCCGCCCGCGTCGACCAAGGAGAATCGCCTTGCGCAACCCCCGCGCCTTCCTCGCGCCCCTGGCAATCGGCGCCCCCGACCCCGTCCGCGAGATCCCCGTCAAGCCGTCCCGGATGATCCACTTCTTCGACCCCAGCAACGAGAAGATGGCCGCCAAGGTCCCCGACATCGCCAAGCGGACCGACATCCTCCTCGGCAACCTCGAGGACGGCGTCGCCGTCGAGCGCAAGGACGCCGCCCGCCACGGCCTCGTCAAGATCGCCAAGGAGATGGACCTCGGCGGCACCGCCCTCTGGACCCGCGTCAACTCGCTCGAGTCGCCCTGGGCGCTCGACGACATCTCGACCCTCGTCACCGAGATCGGCGACCGTCTCGAGGTCGTCATGGTCCCCAAGGTCGAGGGCGCCTTCGACATCCACTACGTCGACCGCCTGCTCGCCCAGCTCGAGGCCCGCGCCGGCCTGCACCGGCCGATCCTGATCCACGCGATCCTCGAGACCGCCCTCGGCGTCGCCAACCTCGAGGAGATCGCCGCCGCCAGCCCCCGCATGCAGGGCATGAGCCTCGGACCAGCCGACCTCGCCGCCTCCCGCCGCATGCGGACCACCCGCGTCGGCGGCGGCCACCCCGGCTACCGCGTGATCGCCGACCCCGACGCCGACCAGCCCGACGCCCCCCGGCCCAGCGCCCAGCAGGATCTCTGGCACTACTCGATCGGCCGCATGGTCGACGCCTGCGCCGCCGTCGGCGCCCTCCCCTTCTACGGTCCCTTCGGCGACATCCGCGACGTCGAGGGCTGCGAGACCCAGTTCCGCTCCGCCTACGTGATGGGCTGCGTCGGCGCCTGGTCGCTCCACCCCGTCCAGATCGACATCGCCAAGCGCGTCTTCAGCCCCGACCCCGCCGAGGTCGCCTTCGCCCGCAAGGTCCTCGAAGCGATCCCCGACGGCCGCGGCGTCCACATGATCGACGGCAAGATGCAGGACGACGCGACCTGGAAGCAGTGCAAGGTGATGGTCACCCTCGCCGACATGCTCGCCGACAAGGACCCCGAGCTCGCCGCCCGCTACGCCGCCTGACGACGCTTCCCCCCCACGCCGCGGCACCCGACCGCCGGCCGATCGCCCGGCGGTCTGACTTCACCCACCAATCGTCCATATATCCTGGGCCGCTCCAAAAGATCCACCTGACTGGAACCAATGCGATTCTTTGAATACGAGGCGCGTGAGATCGTCAAGCGCGCCGGGATACCCGTCACCAAGTTCGGCTTCGCCACGACGGCCGACCAGGCCGCGGAGATCGCCCGCGAGATCGGTGGCGAGATCGTGATCAAGTCGCAGGTTCTCACCGGCGGCCGGATGAAGGCCGGCGGAATCCAGTTCGCCGCGACGCCCGACGAGGCCGCCGCCCACGCGGCGACCGTGCTCGAGCTCGAGATCGGCGGTCACAGGCCCCGCGGCGTCCTCGTCGACCCCCGCGCCGACGTCGCCCACGAGTACTACGCCGGCGTCGTCTGGGACGGACTCCGCAAGCAGCCCGTGATGCTCTTCTCCGACATGGGCGGGATCGACATCGAGGAGGTCGCCGAAAACCACCCCGACCACGTCGGACGCGGCCATTTCTCGACCATCCTCCCCTTCTCCGACTGGCAGGCCAAGCAGGTGATCGCCTCGATTGGCGTGACCGGATCCCGCCTCAACCGGCTCACCCCGATCCTCGCCCGACTCGCCCGCCTCTTCGTCGAGTACGACATGACGCTCGCCGAGATCAACCCGATCGGCGAGCTCGCCGACGGCAGGTTCGTCGCCCTCGACGCCCACATGGACATGGAGACCGAGGCCCGCCCCCGTCAGAAGAAACTGCTCGCCGCGCTCGGCGTCGGTGACGACGAGACCCGCCAGGCCCGCGAGGCGACCCGGTTCGAGATCGCCGGCGAGGCCGTCGACGCCCAGGACCACCGCGGCGTCGCCGGCAACGTCACCGAGTTCGACGGCAACATCGGCCTCGTGATCGGCGCCGGCGGCGGCTCCCTGACCCTCTTCGACGCCGTCCGCGCCCACGGCGGCCGCCCCGCCAACTACTGCGAGATCGGCGGCAACCCCTCGGTCGCCAAGGCCTGCGGCCTCGCCAAGCTCGTCCTCCAGAAGCCCGGCGTCGACCAGATCGCCGTGATGATGTCGATCGTCTCGAACACCCGCGTCGACATCGTCGCCCGCGGCGTGATCAAGGCCTGCGTCGAGCTCGGCTACGACCCCGCCGAGAAGATCGCGATCTTCCGCATCCCCGGCGCCTGGGAGGACGAGGGCTTCAAGATCCTCCGCCGCTACGGGATCGAATACGCCGACCGCTCCGTCTCGATGCACGAGGCCGCCCGCCGCGCCGTCGTCAAGATCCAGGGAGCCACCACCGCCCAGGAGGCCCCCCGATGAGCATCCTGATCGACGCGGACACCACCTTCATCGTCCAGGGCATAACCGGCCGCGAGGCCGTCAACCTGACCCGCGAGTGCCTCGACTACGGCGACGGCGCCAAGATCGTCGGCGGCGTCACCCCCGGCCGGCTCGGCCGCGACGTCCATGGCGTGCCCGTCTTCGACACCGTCGCCCAGGCCGTCGAGAACCACGGCCAGCCGATCTACGGCTCTGTCGTCACCGTCCCCCCCGCCTTCACCCGCGACGCCGTCGTCGAGGCGATCGAGAACGGCATCAAGCTGATCGTCGTCGTCACCGAGCGAATCCCCCGCCGCGACGTCGCCCAGATGGTCGAGCTCGCCACCCTCCGCGGCGCCCGCATCATCGGTCCCAACTGCCTCGGCATGATCGTCCCCGACGTCGTCAAGATGGGCGGCATCGGCGGGCCCGCCAAGAATGCCGCCCAGGCCTACACCCCCGGCCCGATCGGCGTGATCTCGCGCTCGGGCGGGATGACGACCGAGATGTCCTCGACCCTGACCGCCGCCGGCCTCGGCCAGTCGACCGCCGTCTCGATCGGCGGCGACGCGATCATCGGCTCGAGCTACGCCGAGCTGATGCCCCTCTTCGAGGCCGACCCCGCCACGCTCGGGATCGTGATCTACACCGAGCCCGGCGGCCGCATGGAGGCCGAGCTCGCCCGCTGGGTCCAGGAGAACAACTCCCGACTCCCGATCGTCGCCTTCATGGCCGGCCGCTTCATGGACGAGATGCCCGGCATGAGCTTCGGTCACGCCGGCACGATCGTCGAGGGCAAGGAGGACACCGCCACCGAGAAGATCGCCCGCCTCGCCGAGGCCGGGATCCAGGTGGCCGAGGAGATCTCCCAGATCCCCGCCCTGATCCAAGCCAAGATCGACGAGAGGAGCGCCGCGTGAGCGCCCTGTTCATCAACGTCGAGGTCGACGACGCGGTCGCCTCCGACGCCAGGCTCGTCGCCAAGCTCGTCGAGGTCTGCCCGGTCGACATCTTCGCGGCGGCCGACGACGGCACGCTCGCGCTCGACGAGTCGAACTTCGACGAGTGCGTCCTCTGCAAGCTCTGCCTCGTCGCGATGGCCCAGGACGGCGGGCCCGACGGCGCCGTCCGCGTGATCAAGCTCTACGAGGACGATCCCGGCCAGGCTGTCCTGCGCTGAGCCCGGCTCGGGGCGGGTCCGGCGAGCGTCCGGGGCGCGTCCGGCGGGGCCGGGGCCTGTCCGGCGCGGGTCGGTCGGTGGGTCGGTGGGTGGGTCGGTGGGTTCTCAGGCTGGCCGCGGTGTGACGATCCCGTCGCGGTCGACGTCGAAGTGCTCGAGCGCGTCGTCGGCGATCGGCGTCCGGCCGGGCCTCGGCCGGTCGTGGACGGTCAGCGTGACGGCCGCCACGCCAGGCGTGCCCATCTCCGTCTCGTACCCGCGCATCACGGCCGCCCGCCGAAAGCGCATCGCCAGACGGGGGGCCCCGGCCGGCAGGTGGTAGTGGCCCGGACCGATCTCGATGTCGAGCTGCTGCCAGGACACGCTGCCAACTCTACGGACTCCGGCGGGTACTGGACGGTCCAGTACCCGTCGGGTACCGAGGAGTACTGGCCGAGTACTGGTCAGTACTGCGCCAGTACTGGACGGTCCAGTACTGCGGGTCGCCGCTCGCTCTGCACGCCGCCCCCTGCCGCCGATCCAACCCCCGGGTCCGGCCTGCGGCGTACGATGCGCCTGCGCTGGGCCAATCCCGGCCGGCAGCGCCCAGGACTCCCGGCTCAGTAGCCCCAGAGCGGGTTGTGAGTCGGCAGCTGGTCGGGCGGCTGGTCAGGTCGGGGGCCCGACAACGTCGTGGTCTTCAGCGGGCCGACCGGCCCGACCCCGCTGAGCCCCGGGATCACGACCCGGACGGCTCCCCACGCGCCGGGCGAGACCTCTCGGACCATCCAGTGCGTACCCGGCCCGCCGGCGGCCTCGGCGTTCCGCTCGACACACTCGCGCTCGGCCTCTGATCGTGTCACGGGTACAGCGTAGCGCGCTGACGTTGGGACTCCACAACATGCCTGGTCGCAACCCCAACCGGCCTCTAACGCGTCCCCAACCGACCGCCGCCGATCATCTCAGGGCAGCTCGCCACTGGCCCGCGACCCGACTGGGGACACCATGCCCGACGCAATCTCACACCCGGCCGGATCCGGCTCGTCCCGTGTCTAGAGCGGCCGGTCGCACCGCTCTCGACCCGGTCGTCCCGGACTCCCGCCGACCCGACTCCCCGCCGCTCTCCTCGCCGACCCGGCCGTCCCCGACGCCCGGCACGCTCGTCGACGTGCTGGCAAGGACGGCCCGCCTCCACCCCGCTCGACCGGCCATACAGACCACCGACCAGACGCTCACCTACGCCGAGCTCGCCGTCGCCGCCCGCCGCCTCGCCGACCGACTCGCCGCACTCGGCATCGGGCCGGGCGACCGTGTCGGCATCCAGGTCACCAGCGGCACCGCCTCGCTGTATCTGGCGATCGCCGGAGTCCTCGCCGCCGGAGCGGCCTACGTGCCCGTCGACGCCGACGAGCCGCCTGCCCGAGCCGCCGCCTGTTGGGACGGGGCGAGCGTCTGCGCGATCGTCGGCAACGGGCTCGACGTCTGCTCCCGGCGGCCAGACGACGGGCTCGACGTCTCCTCCCGCCGGCCAGGCACCGGCGCGGGTCGGGCGCTCGACCCGTCCGACGACGCCTGGGTCATCTTCACGTCCGGATCGACCGGCCGACCGAAGGGCGTCGCCGTCAGTCACCGCGCCGCCACCGCATTCGTCGCCGCAGAAGCCCGCCTCTGGAGCGTCGGCCCGCACGACCGCGTCCTCGCCGGCCTCTCCGTCGCGTTCGACGCCAGCTGTGAGGAGATCTGGCTGGCCTGGGCCAACGGCGCCACCCTCCTGCCGGTCGCCCGCACGATCGTTCGCTCCGGAGGAGACCTCGGCCCGTGGATCGCCGAGCGCCGCGTCACGGTTGTCTCGACCGTCCCGACGCTCGCCGCCCTCTGGGACGAGACCGTCCTCTCCGGCGTCCGCCTCCTGATCCTCGGTGGCGAGACCCTCCCGAACGAGCTCGCCTGGCGGCTTGCCTGTGGTCGCGACGTATGGAACACCTACGGGCCGACGGAGGCCACCGTCGTCTCCACCGCCGCTCGCGTCCGTGTCGGCGAGCCGGTCGCGATCGGCTGGCCGCTGAGCGGATGGATCGTCGCGGTCGTAGCCGACGACGGGACGCCCGTCCCGTTCGGCGAGCCCGGCGAGCTCCTGATCGCCGGCATCGGCCTCGGCCGGTATCTCGACCCGGCGCTCGACGCCGGCCGATTCGCGCCGAACGCAGCCCTCGGACTCGAGCGGGCCTACCGGACCGGCGACATCGTCAGGGAGACGCTCGCCGGCCTCCACTTCGTCGGCCGGCGCGACGACCAGATCAAGCTCGGTGGCCGCCGACTCGAGCTCGGCGAGGTCGAAGCCCAGCTGGCCGGCGCACCCGGCGTCACGGCCGCCGCCGCCGCCCTCCGCGCGACGACTGCCGGCAACCCGGTCCTCGTCGGGTACGTGACCGGGCCGATCGACGCCGGCGCCGTGCGCGATCACCTCCGCCAACATCTCCCCCCCGGGGTCGCCCCGCTGATCGTCGAGCTCGACGACCTCCCGAAACGTACCTCCGGCAAGGTCGACCGGTCCGCGCTGCCCTGGCCGCCGCCGACCAGGCAGTCCGGCTCGCTCGCCGGCACGCGCGCCTGGCTGGCCGACCACTGGGCCGACCAGCTCGGACCCGTGCCGGTCGACCCCGGCAGCGACTTCTTCGCGCTCGGCGGGTCTTCGGTGGCCGTCGCCAAGCTGATCTCCGCGCTCCGCCACCGATTCCCGACCGTCGCCGTCGCCGACGTCTATCGCCATCGCACGCTCGCCGCGCTCGCCGACCGACTCGACGAGCTCGGCGAGCTCGGCTCAGTGATGCCGGCCCCGCCGACCCGGCCCGCCGGCCGGTGGGCGGCCGCCCAGATCGCCAGCGTGCTCTGTCTCATCGCCTTCACCGCCCCCGCCTGGCTGATCGCCGCCTTCGCCTTCGACGACTGGCAGGGCTTCGGCCCGCGGATCGCCTGGCCATGGCTCGTGATCGCCTGGGCCGTCCTGATCAGCCCGCCGGCCCGGATGCTCACCGCGATCGCCGCAAAGGCCCTCCTGCTCGGCCGGCTCGAACCCGGCCGCCATCCCCGCCGCGGCTGGCTCGCGACCCGCGTCCTCTTCCTCGACCGGCTCGGTCACGTCCTCCACGTCGAACGCGGCGCCGGCACGCCATGGGCGCCGCGCGTCGCCCGCCTGATCGGCGCCGAGATCGGTCCCGGCGCCCGCCTCGCGACCCTGCCACCGCTGACCTCGCTCGTCCGGGTCGGCGCCGGCGCGACGATCGAACCCGGCGTCGACCTGCACGGCTGGTGGATCGACGGCGACGACCTGGTCGTCGGCGAACTGCGGATCGGCGCCGGCGCCCGCGTCGGCGCCCGCACCGTGTTGATGCCCGGGGCCGAGATCGGCGCCGGTGCCGAGATCGAACCCGGGAGCGTCGTCTCGACACCGGTCCCTCCGGGTCAGCGGTGGGCCGGGTCGCCGGCCCGCCACGTCGGCCCCGCGGGCGAGCGCTGGCCTGACCGGCAGCCGACCGCCGCCGCGCATCCGCGTCTCTGGCGCGCGATGTTCGCCGTCGGGACGCTCGGCCTCAACCTGATCGGCCTCGTCGCGACAGTGCCCGCCCTGCTCGCCTTCCAGGCGATCAGCCGACCGATCCACTCGCCGTCGTCCGCCCTCGCCGCACTGCTCGTCGGCTCTCCCCTGCTCGCGGCGGCCTTCGTCGTCGGGGATGCCCTCGTCGTCGCACTCGCGTTCCGCGCCGCCGCCCGGTTGATCAGGCCGGGCTGGCACGCCGACACCGGCGGCGCCGCCTGGGCGCTCTGGTTCACCGGCCAGCTCGCCGAAGGTTCGGCGACGGCCCTGTTCCCGCTCTACGCGACGATCTACACCCGCGCCTGGCTGCGCCTCCACGGCCTCCGCGTCGGTCGCCGGACCGAGGTCTCGACGACCGAGGGCCTCAATCCCCTGGTCAGCCTCGGTCACACGTGCTTCGTGGCCGATCACCCACTCTTCGCCGGCGCCCGAGCCCATCGCGGCTGGCTGCATCTCGATCCGATCACGATCGGCAACCGGAGCTTCATCGGCAACGGTGCCCTGGTCGGCGCCGGATCGACGGTCGGCGACGACTGCCTGATCGGGATCGAGTCCAACGCTCCCCGCGACACCCCCGACGGCACGTCCTGGTTCGGCGCCCCGGCCCTCGAGTTGCCCCGGATGGCCGAGCCGACCCACCCCGGACGCACGGTCGACCCGCCCCGCCGGCTCGTGCTCGCCCGCGGGGCCACCGAGATCGTCCGCATCCTGCTTCCGACCACCGTCAACGTGATCCTCGCGACCCTCGTCCTCCAGGTCATCCTGGCGATCGACGCCACCGCCGGGCTCGCGACCGCAGTGACCACGCTCCCGCTCGTACTCGCCGCGGCCGCCGCGGCCGCCGTCCTCGTGACCGTCGCCATGAAGTGGCTGATCATCGGCCGATACCGCCCCGGCGAGGCACCGCTCTTCTCCTCACTCGTCTGGCGCGACGAGATCATCAACTCCTGCCAGGAACAGCTCGCCGGCGAGTGGATCATGGAAAAGGCACTCGGCACGCCCCTCGTCCCCGCCTACCTCCGGCTGATGGGCGCGAAGGTCGGCCGCGACGTCTGGTGCGAAACGCTGGCGATCACCGAGTTCGATGTCGTGACGATCGACGACGGCTGCGCGATCAACCGCGGCGCGTGCATCGAGACCCACCTCTTCCACGACCGCGTCCTGCGGATCGGCCCGACCGAGATGGGCGCCGGATCCACACTCGGACCGACGAGCGCGATCCTCCCCGACACGAAGCTCGGAGCCGGCTGCGTCGTCGGCGGCCGGTCGGTCGTCCTGCGCGGCGAGGAGCTCCCGCCAGGGACCAACTGGCACGGTTCCCCGGTGATCCCCGCCTGACCGGATGCCCGAGGATCCGGCTGCTCGACGCCCGCCGTACCGGGCTCGACGACGCAGGCCTGCGTGAGCTCGCCCGCCGTGTGACGGACGAGTCACGAGCCGCCTACACCGCCCGTTCATACCGCTTCCCCTGGGCGCTGGTCGCCTGGCACCACGCACCCGTCGGGGTCGACCTCGAGCGACTCGGCTCAGTCGACCGGCCGTTCGCCGAGTCGATCGCGACCCCAGCCGAGCGCGTCGAGCTCGCCGGCCGCCCCGACCCTGACAGCTGGGTGGCCGACCTCTGGTGCAGCAAGGAGGCCCTCGCCAAGGCGCTCGGCGACGCCGTCCTCTACGACCCCCGCCGGCTCGACGCGCCGATCCGATGGCCGGACCTGCGCTCGGGTCGCTGGCACGCGGCCCGCGTCGACTCGCCGCCACCCGGCCACGTCGGCTGGGTGTGCTGGCGATGACGCCGCCGGCCGCTGCGGTCGTGCCCAGCTCGACTGACGACCCGCTCGCCGAGACGGAGCGACGTCCGACTACCTCCGCCGAGGCCGAACGACGTCCGAGGCCGCGCGCTCGACCGTAGTTGTTCCCCAGGCTGGCGTGCCTGCGCCCGGCTCCCGGTGACACGAACTGCTCGACCCTCGCAGGCATCACACGGCAAAGCCGCAACAGATGGGACGCGGATCCGCCGACGCGCGGCCCCACATCTCAGCGTCGCGTCGATCGCTCGCGTGACACCCACGCCGCGCCGATGGGACACACGACAGCCGAACTCACGCCCCCTTCCAGCACGAAGGAGTCCGCCACCAGGCGGAGACACAGACCCGCGGCGACGTCATCTCGGTGACAGCACGCCGGGCTACCGACATCCCGGGTCTCGCGCCTATGCAGAGGAGGCAGCACCATGTCCACATCACTCGCCCACTCGCAACCACACAGGCTCTCCGCCGGCCTCGCCCTCTGCGCCGCAGCCGTCTGCTGCGCGATGCCCGCGGCGCCGGCCTCGGCCGCCGCCCCCGCGACCGGGACGGCTCGCGCCGCCGCCTGCGCCGACTCGACCCTGATTCCCACATCGACCGACCTCGCCCGGATCGCGGCGGCCACGCTGTGCGTGATCAACCAGCAGCGCGCGGCCGCCGGCATTCCGGCGCTTCGCTCCAACACCGCGCTCAACACCGCCGCATCCCAGCACTCGCTGGACATGGTCGCCAAGAACTACTTCGACCATACGAGCCCGACCGGGAGCACGATGCTCAGCCGGCTGACCGCGGTCGGCTACATCAAGCCGAACGAGGCCTGGAGCATCGGCGAGAACATCGCCGCAGCGACGGGTTCGCTGGCGACGCCGGCGGCGATCGTGACCGCGTGGATGAACTCACCCGGCCACCGGGCGAACATCCTCGATGCGAGCTTCAAGGACACCGGGATCGCCGCGGCGCCAGGTGTTCCAAAGGTCGTCGGGACCGGCCCCGGAGGCACGTACACCGAGGATTTCGGCGTCACGACCTGACATCGGTTACCCGCTCCGGCCTGGGCCGGGTCGGCGCGGTGTCAGCAGCAGAGGTTGCCGGTCGCGGTGCAGCCGGGGGTGCAGGTTCCTTGGAAGATGTTGTTGCCGCAGGTGCCTGGGGTTGTGCAGGATGAGAAGCTGCAGCCCATTGGGATGCAGACGGAGTTGTCGGCGTCGCAGACGTACCCCGGTGCGCAGGTATCGCCGGGGCCGTTGATCGTGCAGGTCGCGCACAGACCGGCCGTGCCGCCCGACGCGTGTGCGAGTGGGGCTCCGATCGTCGCGGAGACGATCAACGGGATCGTGGTCGCCGCGAGTCCGGCGGTGCCGATCCGTTTCAGCGCGCTGCGGCGCGAGACCGCTGCCGCGCCGTTGGTTCTCGGGGGCTCGCCGGCGAGCAGTGCGTTGGCCTCGAGCTCGTCGAGCGCGTCGGCTGTCTGCTCCTCCTCGATTCCTGTCAGCGGGCGAGCCGGCCGAGGTCGTGCGTGCCGTCGCACGCTCGCCAGATCCCCGCGACGTCCGGGCTGAGGCAGTGCGCGATGTCGCGGTCGCGATCGAAGACGAGCGACTCGTCGCCGAGGTCCTGCACGACAAGGCCGTCCTCGCGTGCCCGCGGGCGCAGCAGGTGTCCCGTGATCGGATCGATCCGGCCGGATTGGTCAGTGCTCATGCTGGTCCTCGCCTCACTCCGGGGTAAAGGCCGTGCCCCGCACGCGCACGCGCCCGCGGCGATCCCAGCAGCCCGCGCACGACCGGGCGTCTGATCAGGCCCAGATGGATCGGCGCGGTCGACGGACGATTGGCGCCCGTCCTGGCCGTCGCCTTGGCCACCGCCTTGGCTTTCGCGTTCTGCTGCGGCGGATCGATCACGGTCACCGAGTTGCCGCCCTCGTTGCCGATGAAAGCGAGGTTCGTCCCAGCGACCGTCATATCGGCGACGCCGTCGGGAATGGCGTTCGACGGCAGCGCGATCGTGTACTGAAGCGTCGCGTAAGGCGCCGTGTTCGTCAGGGTGTAGACGTACGCGTTCGCGTTGTCGGCATCCGAGACGACGAGCGCCGACCCGTCCGTCGCGATCCCGTACGGCTGCGACGGATTCGTCGCCTTCGGCAGCGTGACGCTCGCCGCGACAACCGGTGAGGCGTCGTTCGCCTCGCTGACGATGCTGAACTGCCCGGTCCCGGGATCGGCGACATAGTCAAACGGTGTCCCGCCAACGCTCGCAAACGCAACGTTCGCCGGGACCGACCCCACCGGCAGGACCGCCGGGCTGCCGACCACACCGGTCGCGCTCACCGTGTAGAACCTGCCGCTCGCCGAGTCGGCAACCCCGACATGACCAGAGGTCCCGGTCGGCGCGACGCCGCTCGGCGACGACGCTCCCGCCGCGAGCACGAACGACCCGACCGGGCTGCCGGCCGGCGTCATCACAGCCAGCCTGCCATTGTTCGCGTTGCCCGCGCACCCGACCCACACGTCCCGGCCACCGCTGTCCTCGGCGATGCCCGACTGCTCACCACAGCCCGGCAGCGGATCAGACCGCGCCGTTCCCGTAGCCGGCGGCGAGACCTGCGCCGCGCTCGTCGACCCGTAATCGGACGCGAACAGCGCGTTCCCAGCCGAGTTGTAGGCCAACCCGTCAGGGAACCGCAACACGCTCGCACCCAGCCCGCTCACAACCGGCGTCGCCACGATCGGATTCGCAGTCGCGTCGATCGAATCGACCTGATTGGCCTTCGACGCCGCGACGTACACACGCGCGTTCCGCGTATCGGCAACCATCCCCGTCGGGAACGCCCCGATCCCGCTCGTCAGGTTCTCGATATCGGAGATCGTCAACGCGAACGTCGCCTGCGCGACACCACCCTGAGACACCGTGACCGTCACAACCGCCGTCTTGACCGCCGTCGGCGCTCCCGCAATGACCGCCGACGCCGCATTCGGACTCGACAACGACAACCCCGGCGGCAACGCCGGACTAACCGACCAAACACACGTACTCGCACCACCACCACACGCACCCGCCAGCCCGTTCGCCGTCAACGTCAACGGCCCATACGACGCACCCGACCCGTTCGTCATCACACCCTCCGGCACCGCAGCCGGGCTGATACTGATCGACGCCATCACATCAACCGTGGCCGCCTCGGTCGCGACCTGGCCCGCCGCATCCGTCACGGTGACCGTGAAGCTGAAGATCCCGCCCGCCGTCGGCGTCCCCGACAGCAGCCCCGTCGAAGCCCCCAGAGACACTCCCGGCGGCAGCCCGGCACTCGCCGACCACGCATACGGCGTGGTCCCGCCCGACGCCGTCAGCTGATCGGAATACGCTGCCCCGAGCTCCCCGGCCGGCGGCGCCGCAAACCCGAGCGCCGGACCGGCGACGACGGTCACGCTCGCCGCCTCGGTCGCGAACTGACCCGTCGAGTCGGTTACCTTCACCGTGAAGCTGAACGACCCCGCCACCGTCGGCGTCCCAGACAACAATCCCGACGAGCCGAGCGTCACACCGGAAGGCAGCGAGCCCGTCGTCGACCACGTATACGACCCAGTCCCCCCGGACGCCGCCAGCTGATCGGAGTACGCCGCGCCGACCTCGCCGCCGGGCGGCGTCGCGAACGCCAGAACCGGGTCGCCGACGACGCTGATGCTGGTCGCCTGCGTCGCGACCTGATTGTTCGCGTCCTTGACCTGGATCGTGAAACTCGACGTCGCCGACGCAGACGGCGTCCCCGTGATCAGCCCGGTCGAAGGCGCAAGCGACAAACCCGCCGGCAACGACCCGCCACTCACCGACCACACGAACGGCCCCGTCCCGCCCGACTCCGTCAACCGATCCGAATACGCCACGCCGACCTCACCCGCCGGCGGCGTCGCGAATCCGAGGGCCGGAGCCGCGACCACCGTCAACGTCGTCGCCTGAGTTGCGAACTGACCGGACGAATCAGTCACCTTGACCGTGAAGCCGAAACTCCCGCTCTCGGTCGGCGCACCCGAGATGACGCCGGTCGTCGACCCCAGCAACACTCCGGCCGGGAGCGCCCCCGCGCTGATCGACCACGTGTACGGGCCGACGCCACCCGACACCGCCAGCGGGTCCGAGTACGCCACGTTGACCTCGCCGGCCGGCGGCGTCGCGAAGGCCAGAACTGGATCTCCGATGACGTTGATGCTCGTCGCCTGCGTCGCAACCACGCCGTTCGCGTCCGTGAGCGCGATCGTGAAGTTCGTGAGCCCAGACGTCATTGGCGTGCCACTGATCAGACCCGTCGAACCCAGTCCCAGGCCCGCCGGAAGCGACCCGACGCTCACCGTCCACACGTAAGGCGAGCGCCCACCAGACTTCGTCAACTGATCGGAATACGCGGCACCCACCTCGCCCGCCGGCGGACTCGCGAACCCGAGCAGCGGAGCGGCGACGACGTTCAGCGTGGTCGCCTTCGTCGCGAACTGCTGGTAGAGATCCGCGACCTTGACGGTGAACGACGCCGACCCCAGGACGTTGGGCGTCCCCGCGATGAGCCCGGTCGACGAGTCCAGGGTCAGGCCGGCCGGCAGCGCGCCCGAGCTGATCGACCACACATAGGGCCCCGTTCCGCCCGAGGCGGTGAGCTGATCGCTGTAGGCGGTTCCGAGGTCTGCCGCCGGCGGTGTGCCGAAGGTTGTCGCGACGGACGTCCCGGTGACCACGAAGGTGACCGAGATCGTGTCGATTCCGCCGTTCTGGTCGACGACATTGGCCGAGAACGTGGTACTGCCGGCAACCGTGGGCGTGCCGGAGAGCACGCCGGCAGAGCTGAACGCAAGCCCGGGCGGAAGGCTCCCGTCGTTGATCGACCACGTGTACGGTGCCGTCCCACCCGCCGCGGTCGCCGTGTAGCTGTACGCGACATTCAGATCGGCCTGAGGTGGTGTCGAGCCGGTCGCCCGCACGCCCTCGGCGACGATCAGCGTCGCCGCCTCCGTCGCAGTCTGACTGTGGGCGTCGGTGACCTTGACCGTGAAGCTCGCCGTTCCGGTCGCGGTCGGCGTCCCGCTGAGCACGCCGTCCGGGCTGAGGCTGATGCCGGCGGGCAGGCTACCGCTCGAGATCGTCCACGTGAACGGCGCAGTGCCGCCCGACTCGGTCAGCGTGTCCGTGTAGACGGTCCGGGTCCAGCCGCCCGGCGGCGCCGGGAAGGCGAGCGCCGGCGCGGCGACGATCGACAGGCTGACCGCCCGGGTGTCGGTCGCCAATGCGGAGTCCGTCACCTTGACAGTGAAGGCGTCGGTCCCGACCGCGGCGGCCGTCGGCGTCCCCGAGAGGAGGCCCGTCGACTGGTTGAGGGTCAATCCGGCCGGGAGCGTCCCGCTGCTGACCGACCACGTGTACGGACCGAGTCCACCGGTCTCCGTGAGCTGGTCGCTGTAGGCGGCACCGACCTCCCCAGTCGGCGGGTCGGCGAAGAGCAGGGCCGGGCCGCCGGCGTACGTGTAGATGCCGGTGCCGGCGATACCGTGGCTGACGACGTTGACCCCGACCTGGCCCGGCGTGTGGGCCGGCATGTCCGCGATATCGAGGACGCCGTCGCTCACGACCGTGAAGCACCCCGGCCCCGACGCCGCGCAGAGGACCTCGGTGACCGGCGTACCCGCCGCAAACTCGACGGCCGTGCCGATCTCGACGGCGGTCACGCCCGACAGGTTGGACCCGGTCACCTTGACGTCGTTGTTCCCTCCCGCCGGGCCGGTCGGGAGGACTAGGACGACCCCGCTCGGCGTCGTCGGGATCGTCCCGGCCGGAGCCGTCGTCGATGTGCCGGGGTTGGCGTCAGCCGACGTCGCCACCGCCGTCGTCGAGGCAGCGATTCCGGCCGCGGTCACACCGCTTGTGTTGACGACCCCGTTCACCGTGATCGCGCCACTCGTGAACGGGCTGGTCGTGCTCGTGCAAGTGATCTGTGCTCCGACCGGCGTCCCGCAGACCCAACCGGTTCCCGACGTTCCCGACGCCCCGACCGGCAGGACGCCGGCCGGGAGGGTCTCCGTCACCGAGACCGGCGAGGTCTCCGCGGCACCCGACGAGCTCACCGCCAGCGTGTAGGTGACCGGGCTGCCGGGCGACAGGCTCGCGGCCGCGTAGCTCGTCTGCGTGACGGCCAGCACCGGCACCGGGTTCAGCGTGTTGACGACGGCGTTGTCGATCTCGTGGAAGTCGGTCACCGAGCCCGTCGAGCCGACCCACCCGAACGCCAGCTGCTTGGGGAACCCGGCTGCCGTCACCCAGCTCGCCGGGTACAGACCGGCGGGCACGACCGGCAGCGTGCCGGTCAGCGTCTTCGCCGTGCCGCCGACCGGCGTGTACTTCACCTCGTAGCTCTTGGCCGGCACGGCGAGGCCCGAGGCGGTGTTGACGACCGACGAGTTCGGGTTGTAGACCACCTCGACGGGGACCGCCGACGGGGCCCGAGTCGCGCCGCGCAGGACCAGTGGGGTCGAAGTCGCGGTCGCCGCGCTGCTGGCCAGCGCGCAGTACCCGACGAGCCCGTTGCCCGGACCCCGGATCGCGACCTCTCCTGGCATCTTCGTCGTCATGTTCGGGGGATCGGTGCACCCCGACCCGTCGACCGATTTGCTGCTGAAGTTGCCGAACGCGTCGAGCGCGAGTCCGAGGTAGCCGTGGCTCAGGCCAGCGGTGTTGACGTTGGCGACCGAGTAACCGAGCGACCCGCCGGAGGTCCCGAGGACCGCGGGCATCGCCGGGTTGGCCGGATCGACGGCCGCCAGCGCGAACGCAAGACCATCGGCGCCCGGGCTGGTGCCGCCGTACTGGTAGGAGTTGAAGGTCACGTCCAGGCCCTGCGAGGTCGGAACGCTCGAGTTGGCGAACACACCGCCCTCGAGGCCCGCGCCCGACGATGTGAGACGGAGCACTCCGGAGCCCTGGGGGTCCGTCGGGCTCGCGCAGGTGGCCAGCGAGCCGCCGGCCGGACTGCCGAGCGCCGACAGGCATGCGACGTTCGTCTTGGTCGGCGTCGCCGGGAGGGAGACCGCGCCCGCCGATCCGTCAGCCGTGTTGTCGTGGAACGACTGGTTGAACAGCGTCGTGCCGGCTGCCAGCGCCGGCGAGGACAATCCGGACAGAGCCGCCCCCACGACGAGTGTCACGGCAACGGCGTGCGCCGCCGCCCGGCTTGCGCGTCCGCGGACCTGCATTTCTCACCTCTGAGTGTGCCTGATCGATCTCCATGCCGCTCCGGTCGAAACAACATGTGCTGGTGCTGCTTCTGTCAGGCTTCCTGCCCGGCAAGGACCGAAGGGCCACGGACCGCTCATCTGGGCGGTCGCAGCGTGCGCCGACTCGTGACGTCCTGAAGGCACGCTGGCCTTGGTTGGGTGGGACGTCACGCCTTCCGGCCCGCCTAAGGCGGTTTGGGTGACACTTACTCACCAGACGCCCGTTCGCTGTACCGGTTGCGACAAGGCTAGCAGACTCCTGGTGACCTATGTAACCATCTCGCGTCAGAAACCCCTGCCCACCACGCGTGGCCCGGGTTACGTAACGGACTGACGGTAATACCCGGACTGGTCACCTGACACGTGGGCAGATGACCGTTGAGATGAGGTTGAGCCCGAGCCGGATCGGTCGACCACCGCGCGGGCTCGGCCTGGTAGCGTCGGCCCGGTGATCGCGCATGTCGCCCTCGAGACGGCGCCCGTCGATCGTCGCGCCGCCACCGAGTTCTGGATCGCGCTCGGCTTCGTCGCGGTCGACCCGCCGCCCAGCCTGCGCGACCGCGCGGCCTGGCTCGAGCGCGACGGGACCCAGATCCACCTGCTCTGGACCGACGAGCCGGCCGTCGCGCCGGACGGGCACGTCGCGGTGGTCGTCCCCGACTATCCGGCGATCCTCGAGCGCCTGCGGGCGGCCGGCCACACGGTCGAGCCGCGCACCGAGCACTGGGGCTCCCCCCGCGCCTTCACCCGGGCGCCCGGCGGCCACCGCGTCGAGTTGATGGCGGCCCCGCCGGTCAGCGCCCGGCTCGCGTCGCCGGACCCGACGGCCTCGTCCTGATCCTCCTCGGCCCCCACTGGCCGCCCCGCGCACCCGGCGCCCGAGCTTCTACCGGCCGAAGCCGGGGCCGCCGCCGGCAGCCCGGCGCTACTGGTTGGCGTGCTTGGCCCGGCGGAGCCGGTTGCGCTCCTCCTGGAGCTCGGCGACGTGGGCGACCAGCTGGAGGATCTGCGGGACGCCGTGCGCCTTGGCCTGGCCGTAGCGGAAGGCGTCCTGCCAGTCGGCGAGCTTCGCGTCCTTGGCCATCTCGTTGAAGAACGCCCGGGCCATCTCGACCCGGACCTTCGCGTCCGGCGCCGAGTCCTTGGTGATCTTCGGCCCGGGCAGCTCGACCCTGAACTGCTGGACGTCGCCGCGTCCGCGCAGCTCGAGTCCGAAGATCAGCTTCAGCGGCTTGAGCGCCGGGACCTCTTCCATGAAGCGCGCGATCGCGCTCTCGATCTGCGACTTCGCGTCGGTAGCTGAGCTCACCGGGGGCAGTCTAGTCGAGCGTTTCGGCTCGGCACCCGGTCCCACCGGCAGGCCCGGCTCGGGCCCCGCGCAGCTCAGCCGCACCGCGACCGGGGCACGCCCGCGACCGGGTGGGCGGCCTTCGCGCCGGCGCGGACTCGCCTGACCGGAAGGCGCAGGCCCGCGGCGCCGCCCCGGCGTCCGTTCGCGCCGATCGGCGTGATCGTCACCGAGACCGACGTCGAGCTCGGGCTGGCCGGCAGGCTGACCACCCGGCAGGTCGCCGGGCTGACGTAGAGCCGCTGGTACCCCTCGGTCGACGTCGCGCTGACCTCGTAGCGCGACGCCAGCCGTGACCCGTCCCACGCGAGGATCGTGTGCCTCGCGGTCCGGTGCAGGCGGAGCGCCCGGATGCCGTCGACCGACGCGGCGTCGACATCGTCGCTCGGAAGCTGGACGTGCGCGTCGAAGCCGACGTCGAGGGCGTCGTCGCCGTCGAGCGAGAGCGTCCCGTCGGCGATGTGGTGGTCGAACATCGTCAGGCCGCGCTGGAGCGTGATCGACCACGGCTGGCCGTTGGCCGCGTCCACGTAGTGGAACGATCCGTCGACCTCGACGGCCTCCTCGGACCCGAGCGGGAGGGCGCTGATCACGGCCTGGCCGCGGATCTGGAGGGGCGCGGGCGTCAGACAGACGCCGGCCGCGATCGACTTCAGGTAGACGCCCTCCTCGAGCGGAACCGTGTGGCCGAACTCGGCCTTCGCCGCGACGTTGCCGAGCGTCCCGTTCTGGAGCTCGCCCGAGAACGCGAAACCGGCGTCGCCCTTGGTCGGCAGGGTCACGTCCATCGTCCCGTTCCAGCGGTTCGTCGTGTTGTCTGTCGCGCAGGTCAGGAACGGCTGGCCGGCCGGGTCCTCGAACTGGTCGCACTGGTCGCCGGT
>DATAUX010000154.1:0-9845 GCA_036268015.1 Solirubrobacteraceae bacterium
ATCGAGCTGGCCGGATCGGTCCGGCGGCGAACCGAAAGCGTCAAGGATCTGGACATCGTGATCGCCGCGGTCAACCCCGAGGCCCTGCTCGACGCGCTGGGCGAGCTCGACGCGATCGAGTCGGCCCAGCGGACGAGCGCGACCGCCGCGCGGGGGGTGACCCACACGGGGATCGTCGTCGAGTTGCGGGCGGTCCGGCCCGACCAGTTCGGCAACGTGCTCCAGCACATGACCGGCTCCAAGCAGCACAACGCGGCCCTCCGGGAGCGGGCCGTCCGGAGCGGTCTGCACATCTCCGAATACGGCGTGCTCGACGACGCGACCGGCGAGACGCGAACGTGCGCGACCGAAGCCGAGGTCTACGGCCTGGTCGGACTCGCGTACATCGAACCCGAGCTGCGCGAGAACCGGGACGAGCTTGCCCAGGCGGCGGCCGGGTCGTTCGCCCGGCTGATCGAGCTGGGCGACATCCGCGGCGACCTGCACTGCCACACGGTCGCATCCGACGGGCGGGAGACGATCTTGGAGATGGGGCGGGCAGCGGCGGCAAGAGGCTACGAGTACCTAGCGATCACCGACCACTCGGCCACCCACGGGTTCGGCAACGACGTCTCGCCGGACGAGCTGCGCCGGCAGATCGAGAAGGTCCACGAGGCGGACGCCAAGCTGCCGGGGATCCGCCTGCTGGCCGGCAGCGAGGTCAACATCCTGCCGGACGGGTCGCCCGACTACGACGACGACCTGCTGGCCGAGCTCGACTGGGTGATCGCCAGCGTGCACACGTCGTTCGGGATGGACGGGGACGCGATGACCGAGCGAATCGTAACGGCGACCGGACATCCGCTGATCGACGCGATCGGACACCCGACCGGCCGGATGATCGCCCGGCGGGAGCCGTACGCCGTCGACATCGCCGCCCTGGTCGCCGCGGCCGCCGGGTCGGGGACGCTGCTCGAGATCAACTCCAACCCGAACCGGCGTGATCTCGGCGAGGTCAACGCGCGGGCGGCCGTCAGGGGCGGGGCGGGCATCCTGATCAACTCGGACGCCCACTCGACCGGCGGGTTCGACGTCCTGCGCTACGGGATCTGGACCGCCCGGCGGGCCGGGCTCGGGCCGGCGGACGTCCTCAACACGCTGCCCTGGGACGAGCTAGCCTCGCGCCTCAAGCGGCCGCGCTGAACCAACCAACCCTTCACCAGCGGATGACCGGCGAGGATCCGGGCGGCCGCCGACTCCCAACTGTCAGCCTGACGACGGTCAGACCCCGACGATCACGAGGACTGCGGGCGGCCGAGGACGGCGAGCAGCTCGCCGGCGATGACCCGGTCGACGGCTGCCCGTGAGAACGGTTCGAGCAGGCCTGCCGCGGCCCCGGCATAGTCTGGGCGTGGCGCATCGAGGGCCAGGCGGAGCGCCCCGGCAAGGTCGTCGCCGACCAGTCGCGAGTCGAGGCGGTCGGCCAGCTCGAGGCCGACGTACGGACCCGGCGCCCGGTTGGTCACGAGCATGCACCCGTCGGCCAGCGCCTCGAGCTGGGCGATCCCGTAGTCCTCGCGGCGGGGCGCCGTGACGTAGACCCGCGACCGGCGCAGCAGGCCGCGGTAGTCCTCCGGAGAGATCATCCCGACGACGCGGACCCCGTCCACCCCGGTCGTACCGGCCGCGTCCGGCGGCAGGGCCGAGATCCCCGCGACGACGAGCTCCTCGCCCGGCCGGCGCGCCGCCCTCCAGGCGGCGAGCACCCGGTCGAGGCCCTTCTTGTGCGGGTTGGCGCCGTACGTGATCGCAGCGATGTCGCGGACACCGGCCGCCCGACCCGACCGATCGACCGGGACCGGCACGACGACCGCCGGCGTCCGGCCGGCCGGCGCCTCGGCCAGGGCACCCGCGCTCTGCGGGATCAGCAGCGGCGCCTGGCCGAGCCGGACGCGCTCGACCGGCCGCTGCCAGGCCCCGTGCCGGCCCGGCCGGTTGGCCGCCGCCGGCGCGTCGAAGCGGATCGCCCCCGGCCGCGGCCAGAACAGGGCGGCCGTGATCGTCGAGTAGATCACGCCGCCGACCGGCCCCCGGTCCAAGCCGCGAATGGCGGCCGCCCGTGCCGCGCGTGCCCAGAAGAAATCGGTCAGCGCAAACGTGCGAACGTCGGGCACCGCCACCGCACGCGCGACGTCGACCCTGGCGCCTGCCCGGCGCAGCGACGCCGCGAGCTCATCGTCGGCCGCTCGCAGCCCGGCCGTCGAGCCGAGCGACACGAGCAGGACGTCGATCACGCAGCTTGCTCGTGCTGCTGGATCGGGTACGACTTGAAGCCCGGCGTCCGGGTCAGCGTGATCGGCTCGACCGGCGACGTCGGCTCGACGTGGAAGCGTGCCCCGTCGCGCAGCTCGATCGCGACGACCGCCGCATGCTGGCGGCGCCAGGCCAGCGCCCAGATGATCGCGAAGCCGGCCGCGATGCCGGGGATCTGCGGAGCGAAGAACCCGATCACGAAGGCCACCAACGTCAGCGTGAAGAGCGGCCACAGCCGGTTGATCAGGACCCGGGTCGGCCGCTCCTCCGGCATCGTGACGACCGCCCGCGCGCCGGCCAGCAGGCGGGCGATCGGCGGCGACGCCTCGTTGCGCCGGCCGAGGAAGATCCCGATCAGGCAGGCGATCGCCCACCAGCCGAACGCCAGCAGCGGCAGATCCGGCTTGCCGGCCGCCCCCGACCCGATCACGGTCGACGCCGCCAGAACGCTGGCCGCGCCGGCGCAGAGCAGGACCGTCGCCCGGAGGAAGTCGACGAACGGCATCGGCTCAGAGCAGGCCCTGGAGAACCTGCCGGACCCCGCGCGGCCCGTCGACCATCAGATCGGCCTCCCGCTCGAGCGACGCCGGCGTCTCCTCAGACCGCACGCCGATGCACACCGCCGCTCCCGGCAGGCTGCTCCGCAGACCGCGAAACGCGTCGACATCGGTCTCGTCGTCCCCGACGTAGACCCCCGTCAGCATGTCGCCGCCCCGCAGCAGGCTCGTGATCCCCCGGCCCTTGTCGATCTCCAGACGCGGGCGGATCTCGAGCACCTTGCGTCCCCAGTGGACGTCGAAGCCGGCCGCCAGAGCTTCCGCCTCGACCTTGCCCAGAGCGGCTTGCGCAGCGTCCTCGTCGGGTGCGCCCCGCCAGTGGAACGCCGCGATCGGCCCCTTGTCCTCGCTGCGGATGCGCAGCTTGCGGAGCGTCGCCGAGTCGGCCAGGCCGGCGAACGCGCGGACCCGTTCGATCCACGGCGCGACCTCCGGATCGAGCACGACATCGACCGTCCCCGCCGCCAGCAGCTCGCACCCGTGGTTGCCGATGTACGAGATCGAACCGATCGCCACGATCTGCCTCGCAACGCCGGCCGCCCGACCACTGACGCAGGCGACCGTCGCATACCGTCGGGCCACATCGATCAGCAGTCCACGCGTCGACTCCGGCACGGCCGCGTCCGACGCGTGGCGCACGATCGGTGCGAGCGTCCCGTCGATGTCGAGCAGGACGGCCGCGTGGGCCGGGTCGATCCGCAGCGGCTCGAGCGACTCGGCGAGCGTGGCTCCTTGGGGCACGACATTAGTATGGCGCGATGCTGGCGGCCCGCTCGCTGAAGCTCGCCGGCATCGGCACTCTGGCCGGCCTCTTCAGCGGCGTCTTCGGCGTCGGCGGCGGCTCGGTGATCGTCCCCCTGCTGATCCTCTGGATGGGTTACGGCGAGCGCGAGGCCGGCGGGACCTCGCTCCTCGCGATGGTCCCGATCGCCGCGACCGGCGCGATCGCCCAGGCCGCCTACGGCAACATCCACGTCGGCGACGCTCTCCTGATCGGGCTCCCCGCCCTCGTCGGCGTCACCCTCGGCACCCGACTCCAGCAGACGATCCCCGCCCGCGGCGTCTCGCTGCTCTTCGCCGCACTCCTCCTCGCCCTCGCCGTCGAACTCGTCGTCCAGTGATCGAGGTCGCCGTGATCGGCCTGCTGGCCGGCCTCGTCTCCGGCCTGCTCGGAGTCGGCGGCGGCATCCTCTTCGTCCCCGGGCTGGTCTTCGTGATCGGCTTGACCCAGGTCGACGCCGAGGCGACCTCCCTGCTCGCGATCGTTCCCGTCGTCCTGCTCGGCGCCTGGCAGCAGCACCGCTACGGAAACCTACGCGTCCTCGACGGCATCCTGATCGGCCTGCTCGCCGTCGCCGGGTCGGTCGCCGGCGTCGCGATCGCCAACGTCGTCGACGGCCGGACGCTCCGGCTGGCGTTCGCCGGCGTGACGCTGGTCGTCTCCCTCCAGCTCGTCCGGGGCGCCCGCTCGCCCGCGGAATAGGCCGCCAGTCGACCCGAAACGGCATGAGCGGGCCCGGCCGTGTCCGCTATCCTCCGCTGCGATGGGCCTCGACAACCCGCTTCACGTCATCATCCTGCTCGTCATCCTGCTGCTCGTGTTCGGCTCCAAGCGCCTCCCCGAGCTCGGCAGGTCGCTGGGGGCGGGCATGCGCGGTTTCAAGGACTCGATCAGCGGAGTCGACGGCCCCGGCCAGACGGAGACCTTGACCCCGCCGGCCGCGCCCGCGCCCGCGCCGGCCCCGGTCGCCCCGCCGGCCCCGGTCGCCCCGCCGGCCCCGGTCGCCCCGCCGGCCGCGGCCGTCACGCCGCCGCCGGTTCCGCCGCAGGCGCCACCCCCGGCGCCACCGGCCGACCCCGCCTGAACCAACCTTAAGGGCGGGTCGTCGGGCCTCCGCGAGAAACGGTAGGAAACGCGACAAATTTGTGTCGTTTCGTACGGGGGCCGAAAAACAGCCGGCAACGCCGCGTTTATCCTTCGCCGGACGGGCGTCCCCGGACCGGCCGCTCGACCGAGACGTTGACTCCGTCGTCGCCGACCTCGACGAACCCGGCGGCCGCGAACAACCGGCGTGATGCGACGTTCTCGTCGCGTGCGGTCGCCCGCACCGGGCACCCGGCGTCGTCGGCGCTCGCCGACACCGTCGCCAGAACGGCCGCCCCGACGCCCCTGCCGCGGACTGGGGCGATCACGGCGATGTCGACGATCAGAAACCGGTCGGGCGACCGATCGATCAGGAGCCCGCCGACGCGGGCCTCGCCGAGCATGATCAGCTCCTGATCGGCGTCCGGGAAGCGGAGCGCCCGGTCGCGGCCGCGGGCGGCGAGCTGGAGGGCGACCAGCGGCCCAAGCTGGTCCGCGTTCAGCCGGCCGGCCCCGAGTCGCTCGGTGATCACCTCGCCGTCGAGAGCCCGCAGGAACGACTCGTCCGCCGGGCCCGCCCGGCGCAGGCTCACCGACTCGGCCCTTCCCGAAACCCGTGGCACCGCTGCTCCCGATCGGTGTTGTCCGTCGTCCGCGACGTCGCGTAGGCCAAGCTAGCGCTGCCGGATCGTGGTGTCAACGGCGTGCCGATCAGCAGGTAGTCTGCGAGTCGTGCCGACGATCGCGGCGACCAGGACCGGCCTGTGGCTCGCATCGGCGTCCGTCATCCCGACCGGCTTCGCCGGCTGCGGATCGTCGACACCGACGCCTGCGGCGACCGTCTCCCACCCTCCGGTGACGCTCGACACGGCGCGCGTCGAGCGGGCGATCGAGCAGAGCATCCTTACCCAGCGCCACATCCGCGCGGTCGCATCCTGCCCGTCGGGCGTGCTCCAGCGCAAGGGCCTGACCTTCTCGTGCCTGGTCACGTACACGCGCGGCAAGGCGACCTTCGTCGTCAATCAGCTCGACGACAGGGGCAACGGCCACTACCGGGCGCAGTGACCGTTGCAGGCGTTCGACTCCCTCCGGGAGATCGTGCTCGCCGATCCGGGCGCCCAGGCGCGGCTGCGGGAGGCCCGAGACTGGGACGGATTCGTCGCGGCGGCCACTCGGCTGGCGGCCGCGCACGGGATCGGCATCCGGCGCGAGGACCTCGACGCGGCCCGCGTCGATGCCCGGCGAGCCCGGATCAACCGGGGACTGTGAGCCGGCCCGCCCGGCGGCTCGCCGGATGGACCCCCGTGCACGTGTCCTGGAGCTCGGGCGAGCCGGTCGTCGAGTGGCGCGACCTCCGCGGCCTGCGGTTCGACGATCCGTCGTTCGCAAGCACGGTCGACCGGGCCGTCCGCGAGCCGTATCGCCTGCTGTTCGGCGCGCGTACGCCGATCGACGAGCTCGGCGCGGTCGCGGCGATCGCGCCGACCGTCCCGCCGACCGGTTTCGTCTTCCATGCGTCGAGGTGCGGGTCGACGCTGATCGCGAACATGCTCGGAACGCTCGACGACACGATCGTCGCAGCCGAGCCTCCAGCGGTCGACGGCGTCCTCCGCGCCGACCTCCTCGGTCGCGTCGACGACGAGACCCGCCGCCGGTGGCTGGGCTGGACGGTCAGCGGGCTCGGGCAGCCGCGCGTCGGCGGTGAGCGGCGCTTCTTCGTCAAGTTCGACGCCTGGAGCACCCGGGACATCGCGCTCGTCCGGTCGGTCTACCCGGACGTCCCGTCGATCTTCGTGTACCGCCACCCGGCGGAGATCGTCGCCTCCCACATGCGGATGCGCGGCGCGCACATGGTCCCCGGGATGCTGCCGGCCGGGCTGTTCGGTCTCGACCCGGCCAGCCTGGCCGACCTGCCAGCCGAGGACTACTGCGCGAAGGTTCTCGCGAGCATCCTCGCGGCTGCCGGCGGCCGCGACCCGGGCGGCTGCCTGCTGGTCCACTACGACCAACTCCCGGCGGTCGTGAGCGACGGAATCCTCGACCACTTCGCGGTTGACCCGTCCGACGCGGAGCGGGCACGGATGCGCGAGGCGGCGCGACTCGACGCGAAGAATCCGTCGCTCGCGTTCGACCCGACCGAGCCCGGCCGGGTCTGGCCGGTAACGCCGCGCATCCGGGCCGTGGCCGACCGGTGGGCCGGAGTACCGTACGCCCGGCTCGAGGAGCTTCGTGCGGCCGGGGCGCCCGGGGCGGCCGGGGCCGCCGGCAGATGATCTCCCGCGTTCGGATCCCCCTCCCGGTCGATGCCGCGGGGCTCGCGGCCGACGTGGCGGGGTTGTCGGCCAGGGAGTGGGTGCCGCACTTCAACACGGCCTACTACGAGGGCGAGTGGAGCGGCGTGGCGTTGCGCTCGAGCGGTGGTGCGCCGCTCGCCCTGTACCCGGATCCGTCAGCCGACGCCGGCTGGCAGGACACCGAGGCGCTCGGTCGGTGCCCGGCGATCGCGGCGACGCTGGCCGGATTCGAATGCGACCTCCAATCGGTGCGCCTGCTCGCCCTCGGACCGGCCGCGCGAATCCGCACGCATCGGGACTACCGGCTCGGCTACGAGAACGGCGAGCTGCGGATCCACATTCCCGTGACGACCAACCCGGACGTCGAGTTCGTACACGACGGCGAGCGAGTCGCGATGGCGCCGGGCGAGGCCTGGTACCTCGACTTCAACCTCCCCCACAGCGTCGCGAATCCCGGCACGAGCCGGCGCGTCCACCTGTTGATCGACTGCGTCCTCAACCCATGGCTGGACAGGTTGCTGAGCGAGGGCGCACGAGCCCAACCGTGACCTCGTCGGGCGCTCCGGCCGGCCGGCTTGCGTCGCGGCCAGCCGCGGCGGTCCGGATCAGTTTCGTGAGGGGAAGATCCCCTCGAGGGCAATGCAGAAGTTGAGCCCCAGGAACGGCTGGATGTTCGTGTGCGGCTGGTTCCCGCCGGCCGGCCCGATCGCCGCCGCATTCATCGTCGTCCCGTCCGCGACGGCCGCGTACGTCCCACCCTGCGCCGGGACGTGACCCGCCGGACGCGTCGTCGTGTACTGCTGGGCGTTCGCGTTCAGCGCGTGGGCGTGTGACGGCATCTGGCCGGTCGTCAGCGTGACGTTCTCAGAGCCCGAGACCTCGCCCAGCTGATACGGGCTCAGGCCGGGCCCCTGACCCATGTTGATCCCGACCCGGCCGCGGAGATCCGGAAGCGCGAACGTCGTCACCCCATCGCCGCCGTAGAACGTGCCAATCAGCGCGAACAACGCCGAGTTCTGGCTGATCGCCAACAGCTGGCCGGCACACATCGCCCAGCCCTGGGGCGCGAAGTTGAAGCCGAACGTCCTGATCTCACCGAGGAACGGCTCGGCCATGGATACCTCCTCGGCGCCGCGGGACAGGCGCACGGTTGATGACGGCAACGTAATCCTGACCGCCGCGGGCGCGCCCCACAGGGGTGACGAGCAGGCGGAATCGACCAAGCTTGGCGTGCGTCAGGGTCATCTCGTCCTGACCGAGCCGGGGTCGGCCGCTCTGGTCGCGAAAGACCAGCGCGAACGCATCGTCGCTGCCGGCGAGCGCCCGCATCTGCGGACCGGACCCGAGATCGTCGACGGCAACCAGTCGCGAGCCCGTCCGGGCGTTGCCGGCGCTCAGCTCGAACCGGTCGCCGACCAGCCCGGTGAAGCTCGACCGGCGCAGATACGCGGGGACGGTCGGGCCGCCGAGGGCATCGACGATCCGGGGAAGCCGGGTCCCGCCGGCCGCGGCGACCGCCGCCAGCGCCGCGGCACCGCCGCCGGCGAGCACGCTGCGCCGGGTCATCGTGGAGCCGGGGGCGTAGGCGATCGCTGCCACGACGGCCCTAGTACGCGGCGGTCCAGCGGACGTAGCGCACGAAATCGCGGGTTCCGTTCGTGACGAACACGGCGATCGTGGTCCCGGCCGCGGCGCCGGCGGAGTGGGTCAGGTCGGCACAGCTGGTCGCCGGCGCGGCGATCGTGCACGTCACCGGACTGGAGACGTCGTTGAGCATGACGGTGAAGGTCAGCGTCCCCTCGTCAAAGTCCGGGATCGCGTGCACCCTGAAATTCGCGAGGATCCCGGCGAACGGCAGGAAGGCGTCGCCGCTCCGGGCGTCCGGGGCGAGCGATGCCTCGCCGCCGAGGCTGATCGTTCCGCTCGTGGTTGCCGCGTCGATGAAATCGACCGACCCGGCCAGCACGCTGCCGGCGCTCGCGGCCGCAACCGGACCCGCCGGCGGCGGGGCGACGCGCGGGAGCGACGCAGCGACCGGGGCGACTGCGACGGCGGCTTGGGCGGGCGCTGCCGGCGGCCGGGAAGGCGCCTTCAGGCCAGGCACCGCCGCAGCCGGAGCGGAAGCGGGACTTGCCGTCGTCGCGCCGACTCCGGCCGGGCTGGCGACCGAAGCCGCCGGCCGAGCCGGTGCGGCGGGGGCTGCGCAGCCCGGCGCGCTGCTGACACCGACAAGCGCCGGGACGAAGCTGCCGAGCTGACCGAATGGCCCGGCCGGGCACGACGCGACTCCCTGGGGCGACGCTCCGGCAGCCACCGGTCCGGCGAGACAGACGACCGCGCAGACGCCAGCCGTGCACACCCCGAACCGCACCGTCCTACGGGCCCTCCCCATCCGCAAGCCCCCTTGCCGCAACTCGTTCGCCCGTCGGATCCGCCTCAGCGGATCCGACGGTAGCCGCGCGCCCGCCGAAAGTCAACGGCGCCGCCGGGGGGGCTTCAGCCAGCCGGCCGGTGCTCGCGACGGCCGCGGGCGGGCGCGGTACCGAAGACGCGGTCCCAATAGGGTGCGCTGACCCCGAATGCGGTCGTGTCGTCCTGGAAGTGATGACGCATGTGCGACTCGCGAAGCAGCCGACCGAGTCGCCCGGTCGGGCGGCGGTGGTGGACGTAGTAATGGGTCATGTCGTAGATCAGATACCCGCCGATGAAGCCGCCCTCGATCCCCGGTGCGTACCGGGTGCCGAAGACGAGCAGGAAGAGGAGGTAGAAGAGGACTGCGAGCGGGACGCTGACCGACGGCGGCATGACCAGGCGCATCGGGTCGTTCGGATGATCGTG
>DATAUX010000155.1:0-1958 GCA_036268015.1 Solirubrobacteraceae bacterium
CTGGACCGTCCAGTACTGGGGTGTGCACCGAGGGGTGTGGACTTCGTTCGCTCCCGCGGCGGGTACTGGACCGTCCAGTACTGGGGTCGGCGGGTACTGGACCGTCCAGTACTGGTGTCGGGCGGGTGCTCGACACACCGATCCGACTCGGCGCGGAGCGGCGGCGGCCGACGTCTCGTCTAGTCTGCGGCTGTGCCCGGCGTGAGCGTGATCGTCCCGGCCCGGGACGCGGCGGCGACGCTGCCGGAGACACTGGACGGGCTGGAGCATCAGGACCTGCCGACGTCGTTCGAGGTCATCGTCGTCGACAACGGGTCGCTCGACGACACGGCCGAGATCGCCGGACGGGCCGGCGCACGCGTCGTCCGGCGACCGCGGGGCGACGGACCCGGCGCGGCCCGCAACGCGGGCGCCGCGGTCGCCAACGGCGGGGTCCTCGCCTTCACGGATGCCGACTGCGTGCCGACGGCCGGCTGGCTCGCGGCCGGACTCGCCGGCCTCGAGGCGGCGTCCCTGGTCCAGGGAGCCGTCGTTCCCGACCCACGGGCCGAGCTCGGCCCGTTCGACCGGACGATCGCCGTCACCCGGCCGACCGGCCTCTTCGAGGCGGCCAGCCTGTTCGTGGAGCGGGAGCTGTTCGACAGGGTCGGAGGCTTCGGTGCCGGCCTCGAGCCGCCGGGAACGGCGCCGTTCGGCGAGGACTCCCTGTTCGGTTGGGCCGCAAGTCGGTCCGGGGCGAAGGTCGGGTTCTGCAGGGAGGCCGTCGTCCAGCACGCGGTGACTCGCCGTCGGGTTGTCGAGTTCGCGACCGAGCGCGCCCGCGCCCGGCTCTTCCCGGGCCTCGTCCGCCAGATCCCCGAGCTGCGCGACGAGCTGTGCTTCGGTCGCGTCTTCCTGACCGCCCGAAGCGCGGCCTTCGACCTGGCGCTCGTCGGCGGGCTCGCCGCCGCCGGCCGGCGCAGACCGGCGCCGCTCCTCATGGCGCTGCCGTACGTCTGTCTCAGCCTGAGGGACGCGGCTCCCTGGGGACGGCGGCTGGGACCGCGTGTGGCGGTCGGCACGCTGCTCGCGGACGCGGTCGGCGCGGGTGGGCTCCTGGTCGGGAGTCTCCGTAGCCGAACGGTCGTCATCTGAGCGTGAAGTTGCCGGCGTCCGGCGGCTGGCTATAATGGCGGGACATAGCAGCACGCATCCAGAGGGGTGGAGGGACTGGCCCAGTGAAACCCCGGCAACCATCTCGCGCAAGCGAGAAACGGTGCCAATTCCAACAGGCTCCAAGCGACAGCCTGGGAGATGTGGTCGGAGTTTCGTCCTCGAACCTCCGCCACCAGACGGCGGAGGTTTTTCATGAAGGCAGACAGGCTGAGATGCAAGGAGTGCGGGACCGACTACCCGCTTGAAGCGCTGTTCGTCTGCGACCGGTGCTTCGGCCCGCTCGAGGTCCACTACTCGCACGACCCGGACATCGACGTCGCCGGGATGCGCCGGAGGATCCAGGGAGGGCCGCAGAACGTCTGGCGCTACGCCGACTTCCTGCCGCTCGTCGGCGGCCCACCCGGCCCGTCGAACCGACTCGCCTCCCGCGCGGGACTGCCGGCCGGCTGCACGCCGCTGATCCGTGCCGACCGGCTTGCCGAGCGACTCGGCCTGGGCGAGGTCTGGGTCAAGAACGACGCGGCGAACCCGACGCATTCGTTCAAGGACCGGGTCGTCGCGGTCGCCGCCGCCCGGGCCAAGGAGCTCGGTTACGAGGTCCTCGCGTGCGCGTCGACCGGGAACCTGGCCAACGCCGTCGCCGCCCAGGCGGCCGCGCTCGGGCTTCGATCGTTCGTCTTCATCCCGTCGAACCTCGAGGAGCAGAAGATCATCGCGACCGGCGTCTACGGGACCAACCTGGTCTCGGTGCGCGGCAACTACGACGACGTCAACCGGCTCTGCACCGAGCTGTCAGCCGATCG
>DATAUX010000156.1:0-6976 GCA_036268015.1 Solirubrobacteraceae bacterium
CCTGCGCCGTTGTCGAAGACGGTGATCAGGTTCGGTCCGATCGAGCGGACGTCGTGCTGCCAGCCGGTGTTGGCGCCCGGGCCGATCTTGAAGTCGCTGGCCTTGCCGCCGAGCGTCCAGAGGAGCTTGCCCGTGTAACGCTGGATCTTGTAGATCGCCCAGGTGTTGCGCGCGGAGACGAGGATGTTGCCGTCGGTGTCGAGGTCGGCCGCGTTGACGTGGATGTAGTCGTAGTACGCGCTCGACCGGATGCCCTTCGGCTCGTAGGAATCAGAGAGCGGGACGTCGTCGAGGCTCTTCCATTCGGTCAGCACCTTGCCCGTCTTCACGTCGATCTCCTGGATCACGCCCTCGTCGACCTCCTGGCCGTGATACGTCGTGTCGTGATCGACGGTGATCAGCGCGGATCCCTGGGGCGTCAGGACGAACTCGTGGAAGTCGGCCTGCATCCCGTCGCCGGCGTGGACCGTCGCGATCACGTGGTAGTGCTCGTCCTCGATCACGTCGTACCCGTTCCCGTGGCCGTTGACCTGGACGCCGTACCAGTAGGTCAGGACCGGCTTGCCCTCGTACTCCTGAACCGCGAAGTCGTTGGCCACGAGGTGGCCGGTGTTCGGCTTGAAGTACCGGACCTTGCCCTTCGGGTCGATGATCTCCTGTCCCTGCTGGGCGCCGACCGGCTGCTTGCTGCCGAAGACCTTCTTCGGCGCGATGAAGATCAGGCCGGGCGCCTGGCCGGGCAGCGACAGGCGGATCGTCGACGCCGGCGGGTGTAGGTCCGGCCGGGTGAGGAGCGTACTGACGGATGCCGTCTTCGTCGACGGCGCCGCGCTCGCCGGCGACTGCCCGCCGGAGTGATGGATCAGCAGGACGGCCGCCACGACGATGATCACCGCGGCCAACGCCGGCAGGCTGTAGAGGCTGGTCCGGCGCTTCATGCCGGCGGAACTTAGCGGGTCGGGTCGTCCGGCGGCGGCAGGCCGACCCGCAGATCAGGCGGTCGGGGCGACGAGCAGTCTGTCGAGTCCCTCGGCCCGCATCTCCGCCTGGTCCTCGGTGTATTTGAGGACCGAGCCCAGCGTCGTGTCGATCGCTTCGACGTCGAGCTCGGTGTGGCCGAGCAGAACCAGGGCCGAGAGCCAGTCGATCGCCTCGGCGACGCCCGGAGGCTTCTGAACGTCGACGCGCCGCATCCGTCCGACCGCGATCGCGACCTGGCCGGCGAGCTTCGCCGGCGCCCAGTGGACCCGGCGGTGGAGGATCTCGGCCTCGCGGGCGGCGCTCGGGTATTCGAGCCACTGGTAGAGGCACCGCCGCTTGATCGCCTCGTGGAGCTCACGCGTCCGGTTCGACGTGAGAATCACGATCGGCGGGTGGGTCGCCCGGATCGTCCCGATCTCGGGGATCGTGACCGTCGACTCGGCGAGCAGCTCGAGCAGGAACGCCTCGAAATCCGGATCGGCCCGGTCGATCTCGTCGATCAGGAGGACCGCCGGCCGCGGGCCCGGATGCTCGAGCGCGCGGAGCAGCGGCCGACGGATCAGGTAGTCGTGGCCGAAGACATCGTGCTTGACGTCCTTCGTGTGGGCCGAGTCGGCCAGCCGGATGCTCAGCAGCTGGCGCGGATAGTTCCATTCGTACAGAGCCTCGGCCGCGTCGATGCCCTCGTGGCACTGCAGGCGGATCAGCGGCGTGTCGAGGACCTGGGCGATCGCCTTCGCGGCCTGCGTCTTGCCGACCCCGGGCTCGCCCTCCAGCAGCAGGGGCATGCCCAGGCGGAGCGACAGGAAGATCCCCGTCCCGAGCCCTTCGTCGACGAAGTAGCCGGCCACGTCCGCGAGCTTCACCGCGAACGTCCTCGCATCGACGGTCCGCTGGGCGATCTCGCCCTCGGCCTCACCCGTGACTTCCGGAATGTTCCTCATCGATTACCGCACCCTGCCTTCCGGAAGTCGCGCTTCGTTGTCCTGGCGGTGGCCCTGACCCTTGGCGATCACTCTGACCTGCTCTTTGCGGTCGCCTACCTGGTTCTCGCAGACTACGCCCCAATTCGCAAGGCCGCGCCGCCGCTCCGGACGGCGTCCCGATTGTCCGGCCCGGCTCGGTCGAGCTGCCCCCCGCAGTCTCGGCGTCGGCCGGGCCGACAGGTCGCGCACCGCGTCCTGGCCGAGAAACGTTACGCCGGCAGCTTGTCGACCCAGGCTGGCCGTCATTCGCCCGACCCACCGCGCAGACCGCGACGATCCGGTCCTCGCCGGACGGAGGCTCGGCATCGCCGCGACGATCTGGTCGATCCCCATCCCCGCGTTTCGGACGAGGTCGTGAGGTATGGTCGGCAGGATGTGATCCGCCGACTCATACCCGCCCGTAGTCCGTACGTGTCCTCGTCGCGGTGGTCGCCGTGTCGCTAGGTTCGCCAGCCGGGTCGAAGCCGTCGCTCTGGACGGTGACGGTCGATGTCCTCTCGCCCGAGCCGAGCTTGTGCGGCGTATGGGATCGGCTCGCCGACGTCACCGTGCCCGGGCTGGACGACCGACCGGCCCATCACTACTTCGACGACCGGGGCGGCGTCCACGCCTGGGCCGCGCTGAGGGTGCGGGCCTACGAGGCCGACGGGGCCCGACAGCGCGGGCAGGACCTGGTCGACGCGGTCCTCAGCCGCGCGCCGGCCGAGGTCTCCGCACATCGGGGGCTGAGGGTGCTCGTCCGGGTCGCCCCGGCGACCGGCGGGTCGTGGGAGACGTGGAAGTGGCTGCTGGCGCCGCGGGCGATGGAGAGACTGCCGCGGCCGTCGCCGTGGTCGCACTACCGGATCGCGGCCGACGGCCTGACGATGACGATCGTCTGGACGTCGAGTCAGAAACGGCTCGACCGGGTCGACGTCGCCGAGAACCCGGACCGCGTGATGGTCACCGTCCACGAACGCCACCCCCCGCTGCTCACACCCGGCGGAGTCCTCGCGGTCTCGCGGTGCGTCCGGCGGGCCCACAGCACGATCGTCAGACTCGCCAAGCCGCTCGGCCGGCGGGAGGTCTGCGACGGGTTCGACGCGGCGCCGCGGACCCCGGCCTGAAGTCCCGGCGTCCGGCGACGATCGCCGCCCGAGGCCGCGCTCGACCCGCGCGAACCACTCACGGGCCGGCGAAGCTCAGGTGCGTGAACCACGGGCGCCCGCTGTCCCGATCGACCGCCCGTACCTCCAGGAACTCGTCATCAAAATCACATGTGTCATCGACCTCGGCCCACGACCGTGCCGATCATCGCACGGCCCGCCCGCCGCGACTCACGGGGACACTGTCACCGGTGCGTCGTCGGCACACGGGATTCGCGAGGCGTCCTCGTCGCGCATGCTCCGCCGCAGCGAGACGAACGCCGTTCCACCGAGCGCGGCCGGGATCACGAGGAGGACGGCCCGATAGGCGATCACGCCGACGGTCGCCGTCGCGGCCGGCGTCCCGTAGAGCACGAGGGCTCCGACGAGTCCGGCGTCGACGCCGCCGATTCCGCCGGGAATCGGGATCAGGCCGCCCAGCTGTCCGAAGAGGTACGCGAGAAGCAGCCCGCCGATCGGCGGGGCCGGTCCGAACGCGCGGAAGCACGCCCAGAAGACCGCGAGGTCGAAGACGAGGTAACCGATCGCGCCTGCGAGGAGCTGGGGGTCGCCGGACCGCAGCAGTTCGATCGCCTCGTTGACGCCATCGCTCGTCGCGTCGAGCACCCGAGCAGCAGTCCGCAGCGGCTTCGACTGATCCTCCGTCGACCAGCCCGGGACCAGCCCGGCGGCAAGCCGCCCGCCCACGAGGACGATCGCGACTGCGGCGAGCGCGACCACGAGCGGGCCGGCGATCAGGACCGGGCGCCCCGTCCCCGGCAGGATGCCGACCGCGACGCCGGCGGCGACGAGCACGACGGCGGCGACGCTGACCGCGCTCGTGACGAGGAAGAACGCGACCGACCGGCGCGCGATCCGCTCGACCGGGAGGCCGCCCCGGCGTAGCGCCCACGCCCCGAACGCGAGCCCGCCGGCGCCGCCCGCCGGCAACAGGGCGGCGGCGCCCAGCTCGGACATGCCGATCCGGTAGCTCATCCGCCATGTCATCCGTGCGCAGAACGCAGCCCGGAACGCCATCACGTAGGACACGCACGACAGGACCTCGAGTCCGGCGGCCAGCGCCACCCAGCCGCCGGCGGCTCGAGCGAGACCCGACCGGACGCTCGCGAGTCCGGGAATCAGCGTGAGGAGCGCAACGACGAGAACGACGAGCCCCGCGATCTCAAACAAACGTCGACGGACCCGGCGGCCGTCAAGCCCGGCGGGCAGGTCGTCGCCGTCGTCGTTCCCGTCCGCGTCGGTTGCGACTCGCCCGGGTCGAGTGTTCGGCCGCACCGTGCGAGCATTCCAGGTCCGGCGGCTTTCAAGCACGCGCGTCGAACAGAGTGGTCATGCGGCTGGGGCTCCTCCGGCAGTTGGTGGGTGCGCGCCTCGCCTGATCAGACTCGCGCACCGAGCCGGCGTTGTCCTCGCGGCCACCATCCATCCGATCCCCCCGCAGGCCGGCATCCGCGACTACCGGCCAGCTGCAAGGCGCGCACGCGTGCCGAGTCAGTCGGCGAGTGGGAGCTCGACCGCGACGGCCGTCCCCCCGCCCCGCGGGCTGTCGACGGCGATCGTCCCGCCGACGGCCTCCACGCGGTCTCGCAGGCCGATCAGGCCCGAGCCACGGGTCGGGTCGGCGCCGCCGGCCCCATCGTCGGAGACCGACACCCGAAGGACGTCGTCGACCACCTCGACCCGAACACGGGCGACCGACGCGGCGGCGTGCTTCGCCGCGTTCGTCAGCGCCTCGGAGACGACGTAGTACGCGGCGACCTCGACCCCGTCGGGGAATCGACCGTCGGCTCGCAGGTCGAGCTCGACCGGGATCCCCGACCGCCGACCGAGCGTCCTCAGGGCCGTGCCGAGGCCGCCCTCGGCGAGGATCGCGGGGTGGATGCCGCGGGCCATCTCGCGCAGCTCGCCCATCACGCCCGACAGGCCGTCGACCACCCGCGAGAGCTCGCCGTCAAGCTCGCCGAGCTCCGCCGGCACGGTCATCTGAGCGGCACGCAGGGCGAGCCCGAGTGAGACGAGCCGCTGCTGGGCTCCGTCGTGCAGGTCGCGCTCGATCCGGCGGCGGGTCTCGTCGGCGGCCGAGACGATCCGCGCGCGCGAAGCCGCGAGCTCGTCGCGACTCTCGGCATTCGCGATCGCCGTCGCCAGCAGCTCGGTGAAGCCGGCCAGACGAGCCCCGGCGTCTGCCGGGAGCGGCGCGTCGTGGATCGATCCGGCGATCATCACGCCCCACAGCCGAGCCTCGACCGTGATCGGCGCTCCGATCGCCGACCGGACGCCGGCCCCGCCGAAGACGGCCTCGACCCAGCCGGTCGCGCCGGAGTACCGCTCCGACCGGGCCGGCCGGCCGGTCCGCGCGACCGTGGAGCTCACATCTCCGTGCCCGAGCGCCCGCCGGCTGCCGACGTCGATCGCCTCGCCGACCCGGCTCCAGCCCGAGAGGATCGTCACGGTCCCGTCGGACTCGAACCGACCCATCCCGGCTCGCTCGACCCGCAGCAGGTCGCCGACCTCGGCGGTCGCGGCCGCGAACAGGTCGCGGGCCGGCGCGCCGCGCGCGACGAGCGTGGCCACGCGGCGCAGCGCCGCCTCGACCTGGCGTAGGTCGGCCTGCTCCTCGGCGACCAGAGCCAGCTCGTTGACGAGGATCGCGATCGTCGCGCCGACGACGACGAAGCCGACGAGCGGGACGTTGTCGAGCTGGAGGTAGACGCGGAGGCTGCCGTATGGGCGGGCGAACAGGACCGCGCCGGCGAGGAAGCTGACGACGACGGTCGCAACCGCCGGTCGCAGGCCGCCGATCACGGCGACGACGATCACGATCAGCAGCGCCGCGAACAGGAACCCGGCCAATCCGAGCTGCGCTCGCACCGGGATTGCCGCGACCGCGACGAGCGGCGGGCCCGCGATGCCGAGGATCCACGCGGCGACACGGCGCGAGCGTGACGGCGACGTCAGCAGATGGCCGAGCAGCCGCCTCAGCGTGCGCACGTCGCGAGGTTACCGATCATAATCGTCGCCGTGACGGGCCCGACAAGCGTCGCGCTGGCCGACGACGACGTTCTCCTGCGCGAGGGCATCGCGAGCCTCCTCGAACGCTCGGGGTTCGAGGTCGTCGGTCAATGCGACAGCGCGCCGGCACTGCTCGAGATCGTCCGCGAGCACCGACCCGATCTCGCGCTCGTCGACATTCGCATGCCGCCGACCCACTCGACCGAGGGCCTCGACGTCGCCCGGTTGATCCGCGACGAGCTCCCCGACACGGCGATCCTGATCCTCTCGGCTCACGTCGAGGTCGAGCAGGCGATGGATCTGCTCGCCAGCGGGAAGCGCAGCGGCTACCTGCTGAAGAGCCGGGTAACCGACGTCGACGAGTTCGTCGAGACGCTCGAGCGGATCGTCAGGGGCGGATCGGCGGTCGATCCGGCGCTCGTCCAGGAGCTTGTCGCCGCCCGCCGCGTCGACGATCCGCTCGACGGGGTCACGCCGCGCGAGCGCGAGGTGCTCGGCCTGATGGCCGAAGGCCGCTCGAACGCCGGGATCGCCCGAGAGCTGTGGGTGACCGAGGGAACCGTCGAGAAGCACGTACGCAGCATCCTCGGCAAGCTCCGCCTGCCCGAGACGCGCGACGATCACCGGCGGGTGCTCGCCGTGCTCGCGTTCCTCGCCTCCCGGTAAGCCGGGGGTCCCGTCTCCCCGGGGGCTGCCCGCGGGCTCGGCCGTCGGCGCGCTGGCCGGGGCCGGCCGGGGTCTGGCGGTCGCCGGGTTGGCCGGGGTGTCGGGCGGCCGGCCCCGACCGTCGTCCGCTGTTCCTCCGGTGAACCGTACGAACATCGACGTTCTGTCGTGTTCTGTACGAATTCT
>DATAUX010000157.1:0-21679 GCA_036268015.1 Solirubrobacteraceae bacterium
GTACTACGGGATGCAGACCTTCGACCAGGCTCTCTGCGCCCACGTCAAGTCGGGCCGGGTGACGATCGACGATGCCCTCCGGGCGGCGTCGAGCCCCCACGACTTCAAGCTGCTCCTGGCCGCCGACGGCCGTCGGGGGACGACGATGGACGATGTCGTCGCGGCGGACGCCCGCCGGCCGGTCAGCCAGAACGGCGCGAGTCACGCGGCGGTCGCCGGGTAGCCGGCGTCGCCGGCCCCGCCTGCCCGCCGGGAGCGCTCGCGCGAGCGTCGACCCGCCGGGCTCGCCTGACCCGCCACCCTGCCCGGCCGGCCAGCACGCCGGAGAACTCGCCGTTACGGAGCCGGGGCGAGCGGACCGAGATTCGGCAGACGACCGTGCAGGTCGAACGCCAGGAAGCGGCTGAACAGCCGGTGGTCGGGCCCGTGATAGTCGGACGATCCGGTGCTCAGCAGGCCGAGCGTCGCCGCTCGGTCGGCCAGCGCGATCGTCTGCGGGCCGTTGTGTGTCACGTAGAAGGCCTCGACGCCGTCGAGTGACCAGTCGACATACCGGTCGAGCGCGGCCAGGACCTCGACCTCGGGCTCGATGTCCCAGAACGGGTGGGCCCAGACGGCGAGCCCGCCGGCCTCGTGGATCCAGCGGATCGCCTCGTCGATCCCGGGTCGCGTCCGCCCGGAGTACGCGGGCATGCCGGGGATCAGGAAGGCCCGGATGAACGACGTCAGGTCGTCGTTGCCCTCGTCGGCCAGGCGGTCGGCATTCGCCGGGTGACCGAGCACGGCCTCGGCGAGGTGCGGCCGGCCGATCGGCTTTCCGGCGCGCCGGCGAGCGTCGAGCGTGGCCGGGTCGACCTCGAAGCCGAGCTCGCGCAGGAGGTCGGCCATCCGGTCGGCTCGCGCCTCCCGGTCGGCGCGGGCGCCGGCCAGCCGGTCGAGCAGGACGGCGTCGTCGTGGCGGATGCCGTAGCCGAGGACGTGGAGATCCTCGTATTCGCCGTCGACCGCCGAGATCTCGGTCGCCGGCACGAGCGTCAGGCCGAGACGCGACGCGGAAGCCAGGGCCTCGTCGATCCCGTCGACCGTGTCGTGGTCGGTCAGCGCGAGCGTCGTCACGCCGGCTCGGGCCGCCCGCTCGAGCACCTCGCCGGCCGGCAGCGCGCCATCCGAGTGGAGCGAGTGCGATTGAAGGTCGAAGGCGGTCAAGAGGGGTCTGGCTCGCCACGAAAACGAGCCAGAGGTCGGCCTGGGAGACTTCCCATGTCCGCGACCGGTCCCGATGCGACGAATTCAGGACTTCTTATACAGGACCTCTTCAATAAAGTCCTAACATTGCTTAACCGACGCCCCTTCTTCCGATCGCCCCCCGTGACCGAGCATGCGCGCGGCAGGTCCGCGCCTCCCTGGCCCGTCGATGTGCCGGGCACCGTCGACCCCGACCCGCGCGGGCTCGCCGGCCGGCGCGCGGGCGGTCAGCCGGCGACCAGCGCGAACGTCACCTGGGAGACCCCGGCGGTCGGCCGCGAGCGACGGTGGGAAGCGCTCGGGCAACAGGGCGCGACGCTCTGGTTCACCGGCCTGCCGGGATCCGGCAAGTCGACGGTGGCCGCCGCCGTCGAGGCCCGTCTGGTCGAATCCGGGCGGGGGGCGTACAGGCTCGACGGCGACAACATGCGCCACGGCATCTGCGGGGACCTCGGCTTCACGCGCAAGGACCGCGAGGCCAACGTCTGGCGGGTCGGCGAGGTCGCCCGGCTGTTCGCCGACTCGGGGTCGGTCGCCGTCGTCGCCCTGGTCTCGCCGTACGCCCGATGTAGGGAGCGTGTCCGCCGGCGCCACGAGGACGACGGCCTGATCTTCCTGGAGGTCTTCCTCAACACGTCCCCCGAGGAATGCGCTCGCCGGGACCCGAAGGGCCTCTACGCGCGTGCTCAGCGCGGCGAGGTGCAGCGGATGACCGGCGTCGACGACCCGTACGAGGCTCCGGTGGCTCCGGATCTGGAGCTGACGCCGGACTGCCCGCCGGAGGCGGCGGCCGACGCCGTGCTCCTCGCGCTGGACCACCGCCTGGCCGGCGCGCTCGCCAGCCGGCCGCCCGTAGCCTCCTGATGCGCGCGCCTTTCGCCTCCTGATCGGCTGGCGACCCGGTCGGTCTCGACGGTCCCTGTCGCCGGCTTCCCTTCGCGTCCGGTCGCCTCGCCAGGCGGCGGGTCGGCCGGCCGCCGGCCGGGCCGCCGCGCCGAGCACGAGCGGACCGGACGTCACCGTCGGCTCAGGTCATCGGCGCGCCGTGCAGGCCGCTCGTCGGCCGGTCGCGCTTGTCCCACCAGGCGTTGACGGCGGCCAGGCCGCCACCGGTGATGCCCTCTTTGAAACCGGCCGTGTCGTTCGTATGCGGCACGGGTCCGTCCGGCACGTCGACCTCGAGGAACTCGCACAGCGGCCCCCAGCCGTCGGCCGGGTGCCAGACGAGCAGGCGGTCGGCGGGCACGGTGGCCTTGACTTCGTCGTTGTAGCGGTCGAACGCGTCCATCATGCTCTGGTCGTCGTGCGGGTCGCAGGCGACGGCGCCGGTGTCCGGGTCGTAGAGCATCGGGCGCATCAGGTTGAGGTACCGGCGCCAGACCGGGTCGACCGCGGCCTGGGCGTAGGTCACGTGGTGCATGATCCCGTCGCCCCAGTACATCTCCCAGATCGTCTCGCGCATGCTGGCGACCCAGGAGGCCGCCGAGCGGACGCTGAGGAGGACCTTGGCGTCCGGGTAGTAGTCCATCAGGTCACGCCAGTAGCGCGACGCCGGAAAATCGACACAGGACTGGGCGTCCCCGAAGATCGCCTCCCAATCCGGCTTTCCGGCGCCGACGTCCTCCCACAGCGGGAGGCCCTTCTCGAAGTCGGCCATCAGGTCGCGCATGTGGTACGCGGGACCGAATCCGAGCTGCTCGAGCACGATCAGCTGAGTCGTGGTCGCGGTGCGCGGAAGTCCGGCGCCAATCACTTTCATCGATTCTCCACTTCGTCGGGAAATACCGGTCCGGCTTCCCGTGAGCACTGACCGGGCGACCGGCGACGCTACCGGTTTTCGACCGTTCGAGCCGTGTTCGTCCGAACCGGCCGGCCGGTCGAACCCGAGGCGATCCACGGTCGCCCGGGTACCCGGCCGCTGCTTCGTGCGCGGCCGACCCGGCGCAGGCGAACTTCTCGCTGGAGACCGACCCCACCGGTCAGGAGACCGCCGACAGTCAGCGCGTCCGGGTCGCCCCGTGTGCGGGCCGACTCCGGACCGCGCGGGGCTCGGCTTGCCCGGGTCGACTCCGACCCGCGCGGGGCTCGGCTTGCCCGGGTCGACTCCGACCCGCGTGGGGCTCGGCTCGCCCGGGTCGGGGTCGGCCGCCGCAGGCGACGTCGCCGTCCGCGTTGGGCGGCGGCACGTGGTTTCCGGTCCACCGTCACGGCGACCGACCAGGTCGGCAAGGCGACCACGGTGACCCACTCCTACGCCACTCCTACGCCGTCGCCGTCTGACCGCCGGCCCCAGGATGCCGGCTCGGCGTCTCAGACCGACGACACGGCCGTGCTCAGGTCGCCGTCCGACCCGACCGACGCGACCCGGCCGGCGTCCGGGCGAACCGCGGCGCTTCAGTTGGTAAAGTATTACCAATGCCCCTCGACGATACGTGTCCGATCTTCCGCACCGCGGAGATCGTCTGCGGCAAGTGGACGCTCCTGCTCGTCCGTGACCTGGCCGACGGCCGCACCCGCTTCTGCGAGCTCGAGCGATCGCTCGCCGGGATCAGCCCGCGAACGCTCTCCCTCCGCCTCCGCGCACTCGAGGAGGAGGGCATGATCGAGCGCCACACCTACCCCGAGGTGCCGCCCCGGGTCGAGTACGTCCTGACCGAGAAGGGCCGGGACCTCCTGCCCCTGATCGCGGACATGCGGGCCTACGGCAGTCGATGGCTCTGCAGCGACGAACCGCTCGACACGCTCGACGACGTCAGCCGGCCGGCTCCCGTCGGCCGGCCGCCCGTTCCCGCCTAGCCGACGCCTAGCCGCGAAGACCCGGCACAGCCCGCGCCGGCCGGGGAGGACCGCCACAGCCTGGAGCCCCCGGGCGGACTGGCGGGTCGCCGCCGCCGGTCGGCCCGGCGCGATCGGCCGGGAGACCCGGAGCGCAAGCGCCGTTGCGCGGGCAGGTCACCCCCGGCGGCAGGGCGAACCGCAGGGCCATGCCCTCACCTCAACTTCACGTCTGCCTCCACGAATTCGCCGAGCAGGCCGCCTTCGTGCTCGCGGCCGCGGCCGACGCCGGGTCCGAGGTCGGATACGAGGTCGTCCCCGAGGGCGGCCGCGGCAACCGGCCGGCCCTCTACTGCTACCGAGCCCTGACCGGCGAGTTCATCGAACGCCACCGTGACGCGCTCCGCAGCCTGCCGAGCTACCAGCGAGCCGTCGGCACCCTGGCCGGCCTCGACGGCCTCGGGTCCTACCTCGACGCCCGCGGCCTCGCCCGCCCCGACGGCGGTCAGGCAACCCTGGCCGAGGCCGCCCTGCGCTGCTTCGTCGAGCGGGTCTTCTACGACTCGAACTTCTCCCTCGCGGCCGACCGCTTCGAGCCGGCCTACCGCGAGCTCGAGCAGGCGGCGATCGAAGGTCGCGCCCAGGCCGTCGTCGTCGCCCTCCTGCGCGGCATCACGACCGAGTCCGATCAGGTCCCGCTCGGCGACGGCGCCCTGCTCGCCCCGCCCGACTGCCTCGAGGACCTTCCGCCCGACCCCGCCTGGTCCGGCGGCGACTCTCACTCGCTCGCCGTCGCGATCGCGCCCGGCGACGGCCCCGACGGCCTCACCGCGGCCCTCGACCGCCTCGGCGACATCCAGACCGCGATGCGCCTGTTCGCTCCCGGGATCGGCTTCGCCCCGCTCGCCTGGGTCCGCGGCCAGGAGTCCGGCTGGCGTCCGCTCGCCGCCCCGCTCCGCGGTCGCGGCGGCGGCCTCGTGACGATCGCCGCCGACCAGGAGGACGAGCTCCGCGCCTTCTGCAACCTCGTCGCCCGCCGCCGGCCGATCGACGGCCAGATCGCCTGGGCGCTGGAGCGGTTCGAGCTCGGCTGCGAGCGCGCCGACGAGCTGATCGGGTTCAGCGACCACCTGCTCGCCCTCCGCGCGATGCTCGAGCCCGAAGGCGTCAGCGGCCATCTTCCCGGCCGGCTCGCCGCCCTCTGCGCCGTCGCCGACGAGCGTGCCCGGATGGCCGACCGCGTCTCCCTCGCGATCGATCTCGAGGTCTGCCTGATCGCCGGCCTCGAGCCGATTCCCGCCGGTGCGCGCACCCTGACCCACGAGATCGAGGCCCACCTCCGTGCCCTGCTGCGCGATGTCATCTGCGGCCACCTCCCCGACGGTCTGGCCGACCTCGCCGACGAGCTGATCGGCTCGACCGGCGACCCCGACCCGACCGCCGTCACCGCCACGCCGGCCGCCGGTCGCCTCCACCGCCGCTCGCACGCCAGGACCGACTCCCAGGCCGACGCCCCGGCCGCCCGGACCGAGCTGTTTCCCTGAGTCGTCCGCCGTCCGCCGTCCGCCGTCCGCCGTCCGCCGTCCGCTCCCGCCGTCCGCCCGCCCGCCCGCCCGCCCACCTGCCGTCCGCCTCCCGCCGTCCGCCTCCCGCCGCGCCACCAGACCGGCGCCTGCCAACCGCCGGCCCTGACCTGCCGACCAGGTCCGAGCCTCGGCCGCGGCCGAGTCCCCGTCCGGCCCGACGGACCCGCCTACCCGCGCGCGCCGGGGACCGCTCCGAACAGGTACCCGGCAACCCGCCCCAGGCTCGCGACGTCGTGCACATCGCCCGCGAGGTGCGGCACGTAGACGATCGGCGGGTCGCCCAGCTCCCGCTCCAGTCGCTGCGCCTCGAGCCGATCCCGGCCGGCCAGCGCCTGGAAGTCCCGCAGGTTGTCGGCCACCCGCCCGGCCAGTCGCTCGCCCAGCTCGCCGGCCAGCGCGGACTCGACTTCGTCCGGATCCGACCGCTGGTCGAGATCGACGTGCATCCGGTTGACCACGACCCCGGTCAACCGCATCCCCGCCCGGTCGAGCTCCCTCGCGAAGGCGATCGCCTCGTCGATCGGCTGGCGCTCGGCCGAGCTCACCAGGACGACCGCCGTCGCCGGGTCCCTGAGCAGCTCGGCAACCCCGGCCGCCCGTTCGCCGAAGCCCTCCAGCATCCCGCTCAGCGACTGGAAGAAGCCCCCGATCTCGCCGAGCAGGTCGACCCCGGTCAGCCGGCGCAGGACCCCGAACATCAGCCCCGTCCCCCGGCCGACCACCCGCGACGCCAGGCTCGTCGGCGCCAGCAGCGCCCGCAGCGCCCGGCCCTCGAAGAACTGGGTCAGATGCGCCGGTGCCTGGATGAAGTCCAGCGCGTTGCGCGACGGCGGCGTGTCCAGCACGATCGCGTCGTACCCACCCTCCCGGTCGAGCTCGTACAGCTTCGCGATCGCCGTGAACTCCTGCGACCCGGCCACCGCGCTCGACAGCTCCCGGTAGATCCGGTTCGACAGCACCTCCTCCCGCGCCCGCTCATCCGGCGCCAGACGCCCGATCAGCTCGTCGAACGTCCGCTTCGGATCGAGCATCATCGCCCACAGCTCCCCCCTGCACTCGACCCCCCCGACGCCCAGCCGGTCCGGGTCGACCAGCCGCGGCTCGTTGTCCAGCTGATCCAGGCCGAGCGCCCCGGCCAGCCGCCGCGCCGGGTCGATCGTGACCACCGCGACCTTCTGTCCCCCGCACGCCAGCTCCAGCCCGATCGCCGCCGCCGTCGTCGTCTTGCCGACCCCGCCCGCCCCCACGCAGATGCAGATCCGCCTGCCTTCGAGCAGCTTCCCCAGCCCCTCCGGTCCGCTCACTCGGCCTCCTCGAGCAGCTTTCCGACGCCGATCAGCGCCTCCCGCCCGAGCTCCTCCGCCCGGATCAACGGCAGCTCGAACGGTCGGTCGGTCACGCCCTCGGTCACCCGCCGCAGCTGCGCCCGCTCGACCCGGACCTCGTCGTCCGCGGCCAGCGCCAGGATCAGCGCCTGGCGAACGGCCGGCGTCGGGTCGCCGGCCAGCGCCGCCCGCAGCCTCGCCCGATCCCGCCTCGCGAACCGACTCGGCCGCAGCGCGTTGACGATCACCCCGTCGAGCCCGATCCCCAGCTCGCGCTCCAGCCGGCCGCCCGTCTCCAGGATCTCGTTGACGGCCGGTTCCGCCGCCGTCGTCACGCCCACCACGCCGGTCATCCGCGGGTCGACCAGCGTCTCGTGGATCGTCGCCGCGTGCCGCGATATCGGCCCTCGCCGGGCCAGCGCCGCGAACGTCCGCGGCGCCGCCATCAGGCTGATCGCGTACCCGGTCGCCGGCGCGTCGACGATCACCAGATCGTATGGATCGCCGCCCGCCGCCCGCCGCTCCGGCTGGGCCAGCTCCCAGACCTTGCCGACCGTCAACAGCTCCCGCAGCCCCGGCGTCGCCGCCGCCAGGTAGCCGAACGTCCTGCTCGACGACAGCATGTCCGCCAGTGCACCCACCCGCAGCTGGTCGCGCAGGTACTCCTCCATCGCCTGCTGCGGGTCGATCGCGATCGAGAACAGTCCGGACCCCAGATCCCGCTCGCCGGCCGGGTCGCCGTCGCCGGTCCGACCCGGCCGGCCCTCGTCCGGCCCCAGCAGCCGGGGAAGTTCGTCCCGGCCGCCGACGGCCGCCACGATCGTCCGCAGGCCCCGGCCGGCCGCGACCAGGCCGAGTACGGCGGCCACCGTCGTCCGTCCGACCCCGCCCTTCCCGGTCACGAAGAGCAGGCGTCTGTCGAGCATCCGGTCGAGCCGGCGGTTCGGGGCCATCGGCCGGCGATGGTATGGCCGGCGGTGCCCCGGCGTGGGTCGGCCCCCCGCCGGGCCCGCTCGGAGTCGCTGGTCCGCGGGGCCGCCCGGGCCGGGCCTGCGACCCGGGGACGGCGAGTGAGGCTGTTCGGGACACGGGCCGGGTACTGGACCGTCCAGTACTGGCGCGGTAGTGGGCGGTACTGGGCGCGGACGGGTCGGGGCGAGAGCGGGTCCCCGTCGGCACCGGCCGGTACTGGACCGTCCAGTACCGGCGAGGATCCGGTCACACGACGCGACCGTCCGCGAGCCCCGCCGGCCCACCCGACCCCCGCCGCGAACCCCCGCCCGGTCGGATCCGTCCGACCGGTGGGCCAGGATTCGACAAAATCCGTCGGCCGCGTGCTAAGCCTTTGGGAGGAATCGGCCTGGCGCGTGCGAATAACGGCGCGTAAGGGACAACCCCTCGCAAGGAGCCTCCGTGGACGGCAAGGCCAAGGTCATCGCATTCGCCAATCAAAAGGGCGGCGTGGCGAAGACGACAACGACGCTCAACCTGGCCGCGGCATTCGCCGAGGAGGGCCACCGGGTGCTCTGCGTGGACATGGATCCACAGGGCAACCTGACGATGTCGCAGGGGATCGATCCGGACACGCTCGAGCTCTCGATGTACGACGTCCTCGTCCACCACATCCCGATCCAGGACGTGATCCGCCATTGCGAGATCGACGTCGCGTGCGCGTCGATCGACCTGGCCGGCGCCGAGATCGCGATGTCGACCCAGATCGGCCGGGAGCGGTCCCTGGAGAAGGCCTTCCGGCCGATCCTCGGCGACTACGACTTCATCTGCATCGACACGCCGCCGAGCCTCGGCCTGCTGACGATCAACGCGCTGACGGCGGCTGACAAGGTGATCGTCCCCGTCCAATGCGAGTATCTGTCGATGCGGGGCCTGATCCAACTCCAGAACACCCTGTCGATGATCCGCGAGAACCTCAATCCGGATATCGACATCGAAGGAATCCTGCCGACCCTGGTCGACTCGCGTACGATCCACGCGAAGGAGGCGATCGAGATTCTCGAGGAGAATTTCGGCGATCGAGTGTTCGCATCGAGGATCCGCAAGACGATTCGCTTCGCCGAGGCCCCGGTCAAGGGGATGTCGGTCTTGAAGTACGAACCGGACGGTATGGCTGCAGAGTCCTACAGAGCGCTGGCGAGGGAGGTCCTCCATGGCAGGCACAAATAAGCGTGCGAGCATGCGAGAGGGTCCGCTGGCCGCCCTCTTCCGCAAGACCGGCGAGCCGGCCGAGATAGAGGCCGCGCCGCCGCCCGAGACGCCGCCCCACCCGCGCGACACCGGCTACCCGCACCCGGCCCTGTCGGCCAGCGAGCCGGCGACCGAGGCCGCCCGCGTCCCGTCGCCGCAGGAGCGCCTGCGCCACGCGTTCTCGTCGGAGCTCGAGATTCCCGAGAACATCCTCGATCCGATCGACGCCCGGCGGGCCGATCCGGTCGACGACGTCTACGCTCGGTCCGAACCACGCCGTCCGGCCCGTCGCGACGCCGACGACGACCCGTACGGCCGGGCCGGCCAGGACGTCTACTCGAGGTCCGACCAGGACGTCCGGACACCGCCGGCCCGCGCCGTCGGTCAGCCGGTGATCCGCGTGATCGGCGTCGGCGGCGCCGGCGTGAACGCGGTCAACCGGATGGTCGAGGCCGAGGTCGAGGGTGTCGAGTTCGTCGCGATCAACACCGACCTCCAGTCGCTCCAGCAGTCGACCGCCGACGTCACCCTGCACATCGGCGCCCAGATCACCCGGGGCCTCGGCTCCGGCGCGAACGCGGATCTCGGCCGGCAGTCGGCGATGGAGGAGTACGACAAGATCAAGGCTCTCCTGAAGGGCTCGGACATGGTCTTCATCGCGGCCGGCGCGGGCGGCGGCACCGGCACCGGCGCGGCGCCGGTCGTCGCCCGGATCGCTCGGGAGATCGGCGCGCTGACGGTCGGCATCGTCACCAAGCCGTTCGGGTTCGAGGGGTCCCGGCGGGCCGACCAGGCCGACAAGGGCGTGCAGGCGCTGGCCGAAGAGGTCGACACGCTGATCGTCGTCCCGAACAACCGGCTGCTGTCGGTCCTCGACAAGCAGACGTCGATGGTCGACGCGTTCCGCGTGGCCGACGACGTCCTCCGCCAGGGCGTCCAGGGCGTCTCCGACCTGGTCACGCTGCCCGGCCTGATCAACCTCGACTTCGCCGACGTCCGGACGGTGATGTCCGACGCCGGGAACGCACTGCTCGGAATCGGCATGGGAACCGGCGAGAACCGGGCCACCGAGGCCGCGATGGCGGCCGTCTCGTCGCCGCTGCTCGAGACGTCGATGGACGGCGCCCGTTCGATCCTGCTGTCGATCACCGGCGGCAAGGACCTGTCCCTGTGGGAGGTCAACGAGGCGGCCAAGGCGGTCAGCGAGGCGGCTCACGTCGACGCGAACATCATCTTCGGGGCGATGGTCGACGAGAAGCTCGGCGAGGACCAGGTCTGGGTCACGGTCGTCGCGACCGGATTCGACGGTCAGCGGTCCCCGGCCACCCGGTCGCGACTCCGCGAGCCGGCCGGCGAGCCACGCGTCGAGCGGCGCCGGGTCGAGGTGCCGGTGGGTCATGCCCGGCGGGCCGACGGGAGAGTCGACCACCGGGACGACGACCCGCCGCCGCGGCGGCCGCGACGCCCGGCGCCCGAGAGCGCGGATCTCGACGTGCCCGAGTTCATGCCCCGCTGAAACCGGGGTAAGGTCCTGCCCTCCGCGGGCGGCGTCGTCGCCGCCGGACACCCGTTGACCGCGCGGGTCGGCGCCGACGTGCTCCGGGCGGGCGGGAACGCCGTCGACGGCGCGGTCGCGTCGATGCTGGCGTCGTTCGTCGCCGAACCCCTGTTCACCGGCCTCGGCGCCGGCGGGTACATGCTCGTCGCCGGCGGGGCCGACCCGCCGGCCGTGCTGGATTTCTTCGTCGAGGCGCCGGGTCGCGAGACCGGCCGGCGGCCGGCGACGCCGATGCTCGGCTTCGGGGTCGACTTCGGCGCGGCCGTCCAGACCTTCCACGCGGGTCCGGCGTCGTGCGGCGTCTACGGCGTCCCGGCCGGACTCTGCGCGGCGAACGCCCGGTGGGGGACGTGGGCGCTGGCCGACCTCGTCGCTCCGGCGGTCGGTCTCGCCCGGGACGGCGTGCCGCTCAACCGGCAGCAGGCGTACGTCGTCGAGCTGCTCGAAGGCCTGCTGACGAGCTCGCCCGAGGGCGCGGCCCTGTTCCGGCCGGGCGGGCGCCGGTTGACGGAGGGGGACCGGATGCGCAACCCCGAGCTCGCCGACACGCTGGAGCGGCTCGGCCGGGACGGCGACGAGCCGTTCTATCGGGGGGACATCGCCGACGCCGTGTGCGACTGGATCGCGGCCGGCGGCGGCAGCCTCGGCTGCGCTGATCTCCGGTCCTACGAGGCGATCCTCCGCGAGCCGGTCCGGGTCCCCTACCGCGGCCGCGAGGTCCTCACCAACCCGCCGCCGTCGGCCGGTGGCACGCTGCTGGCCTACGCGCTCTCACTGCTCGAGCGGACGGCGTCCCCGCCGGCGCTCGAGGACGTCGTCGGGGCGATGGCGATGGCCCAGGCCGAGCGGACTCCCGAGTTCGTCGACGGCCTCGCCCAGGATGGTTTTCTGGAGCGGTTCCTGGGCGCTCGGATGGGCTCGACTACGCACATCTCGGTGCTCGACTCGGCCGGCTACGCGTGCAGCGTGACGACGTCGATCGGCGAGGGGTCGGCCGTCGTCGTGCCGGGGACGGGCATCCACCTGAACAACATGATGGGCGAGGAGGACCTCAACCCGCTCGGCTTCCACCACCACCCGCCGGGTCGGCGGCTGCCGAGCATGATGGCCCCGACGATCGTCACCGGCCCGGCCGGGGACGTCGAGCTCGTGCTCGGCAGCGCCGGGTCCAACCGGATCCGGTCGGCCCTCCTACAGACGATCATTGGCGTCGTGGATCACCGACTCACGGCCGCGCAGGCCGTCCAGGCGCCCCGCGTGCATTTCGAGGACGGCCGGGTCTACGCCGAGCCGGGGATCGACACGACGCCGCTCGAGCGGGCCGGGCGTACCGTGACCAGCTTCGCCGCGCCGAACCTCTTCTTCGGCGGCGTCCAGGCCGTCGAGCGCCGGGCCGGGCGCAGCAGCGGCGGCGGCGACCCCCGGCGGGGCGGCGTCGCGGTGGAGGCATGACGGGCCTGTCGTTCGCCGGCCGGGCGGTCCGACGGCCGGGGCGACGACGGCGCGGGGCGGGCCGGGCGGGGGCGCTGGCGGTCGTCGTCGCGGCCGGCCTGGCCGCGTCCGGGCTGGCGGCCTGCGCGACCGGTGACCAGGCGGCCGACCTGTTCGCGGTGACGCGGAGCGGGACCGTCCCGGATGCCGACCTGACGGTGATTCCCCGGTCGGACGGGACCGTCAGCTGCGTCGGGAAGCGTCACCTGCTGCCCGGCCTCCTGCTGATCCAGGCGGAGGATCTTCAACCCGAGCTGGAGTCCCCGGCCTCCCACGCGGTGACCCTGCCGTCGGGTCCGCGACCCGTGATGACGTACTCGGTGCTGACGCCTGGAGGCCATTTCAGCTACTCCGACGACTCGCCGGGTCAGCCACTCGCCTTCAAGGACCTGTCGTACTTCGTCACCGAGGTTGCACGACAAGTGTGCGGTCTGCCACGATGACCGGCCGAAGGTCTAGGATACCGGCGTTCGTACGGCGCCACCTCGAGATTGTGGCCCGCGCAGGATCATACGGCCGTGAAGTGGATACGGATGATGTCAACTCTGGGAGTCCGAATGTCGAGGGGTAGCCGCATATTCACCACGAAGGGCGCGCTCGGGGCCGCTGCGGCGCTCACCGGCCTCTTCGCGTTCGCGGCTTCGTCGTCGGCGGACAGCTCGCTGATCTCGACCAGCCATCCGGACCTGATCGCGGCGACCCAGGTCGGGTCGAAGGCCGTCGAGGCCTGCTTCGACCAGCAGTTGGTCACGACGTTCAACGTCACCGACGCGGACTTCTTCCTCCAGGGCTACGGCGAGGGCCGGAAGACCGGGTCGGGCCTCGACGTGTCGTCCGTGATCCCGAGTGGGAGCGGCTACTGCGTGACGGTCACCTTCAGCGGGACCGGCGACGTCCGGACGTACTCTGACGTGACGGTCCTCCCGGGTGCCGTGACCGCGACGCCGGCGGCCGGCGCCCAGGTCAACATGCAGGGCGAGGTCGCCCTGACCGGCAGCCAGTTCCCGAACGTCCCGGGTGCGACGCTTCGTCCGCAGCTGGTCAGCGCGGCGGCCGGCGCGACGGCCGGGACGATCGTCTACACGTTCGACGAGCCGCTCGCCGGCGACGTCGGCGCGAACAACAAGTTCGGCTTCTACACCTACAACGGCGGTGACCAGTTCTTCCACTCGGGCGCCGTCAGCTCGTTCACGCAGGGCGGGACGACGATCACGATCGGCTTCAACCCGAGCGACACGGCCGTCCTCGGGAACGCGACCCGCTACGTCGTCCAGGAGGGCGCCGTGACCGACGGGCTCGGCCAGGGCAACCCGACCGGCGTGACCGGGAACGCGACGCTGAGGATCAACCTCGCGCCGACGACCGGCGCGGTCAGCGGGACCGGCGGGGCGATCGCCTACCACTTCGACTTCGACCAGCCGATCCCGGCGACCGCCAAGGTCTGCCCGGTGGACTTCGCCCTGTTCGACGCGACCGGCGTCCGCTACAGCCCGGTCCTCGGCACCGACCCGACCGTGTCGGCCGACCGGCGGAGCGTCACGCTCGACTTCATCGCCGGCGCGAGCGGCGGGGATCCGGATCAGATCACGCTGGCGACGGTCGCGGCCGACGCGATCGACGCGGCGACCTGCAGTCCGGTGGCCCCGGCCGTCGCCCAACCGCTCAACAGCGAGGGCACGGCCTCCCTCTCGGGAGCGTCCGACCATCCCGGCCTGACCAGCGGCCCGGACCTGATCGGCTTCACGATCGACAAGACGAACGGAAACGTCCTGTTCGACTTCGACGCGCCCGTCTCGACCGCGACCGGCGCGATCAACCCGGCCGCCTTCCACGTCGTCGACCACGGCGGCGACATCACGGGCCCGCCGGACCAGGGCGGCAGCGGCCTGCTCTGCCCGACGGCCGCCGGTCCGAAGTTCAGCGTCAACCCGAGCGCGCCGAACGAGGTCATCGTCGACTTCGCGACGCCGGGCTGCCTGCTCGGCCTCCAGGCGCCGTCGCTGACGGCTGTCGACAACGCGATCGGCGTGACCGTCGACGAGGGTGCCGTGATGGATGCGACGACCGGCGACGTCAACCCGATCGGAACGCTCGGCGTCAACCCGCCGGCCTCGACGACCCCGCCGCCGGTGACCGTGCCGCCGGCTCCGCCGGTCCCGGTCCTCCCGCCGCTGGTCGTCCCGCCGGCGACGACGACGACCAAGGCGTGCGTGACCCATCGGGTGATCACGATCCACCTGCTGACGAGCGTGTCCAGGAAGCTGAAGTCGGCGAAGGCGACGATCAACGGGAAGGCGTATCCGGTCTCGAAGAAGCTCGTCGTCTCGATTCCGCTGAGCAAGTACGAGACTGTCAAGACGGTCACGCTCAAGATCACAGGCAAGCCGAAGACCGGACACGCGACGATCAAGGCGACGCGGATCTACCACCCCTGCTGAGTTCGCCGGCCGCCGGGCCGGCGGGCTGCCGACGCCGGGTCCCGGCCCGGGTCCCGGTAGGGCTTGGGGCGGGGTCGGGCACACCGTCCGGGCCCCGGCGGGTTTGGTCCGGGCCCGGCGGGTTGGGGCCGTGCCCCGGTGGGTTGGGTCCGGGTCCCGGTGGGTTGGGTCCGCGAACGGTCCGCGGGTCGGGGTCCAACAGGGTCCGGCGGGGCCGCGGTTGGCCCGGCGACCGGCCGGGTCTCAGCCGAAGCGAACCTTGCCGTTGGATCGAGCGCGGGCCTGGGCCCGGTCTGAGAACTCGAGCCGCTTGAGAGCAGCCCGGAAGAGGCGGGTGACCAGGCGCATGCGGGCGTTCTCGGAGCGGAGCTCCAGCAGGCCCTGTTTCGCGTCGAGTCCGAAGTCGACGGTCGCGGCCATCTCGTAGGCCGTCATCCCGGCGATCTTCGCCGGGTCGGGGTCGGTGTCGGTCGCGCCGTCGACCAGCTCGGTGTATGCGGCCCGGCCGGCGAGCGCGGCGTCGACGTCGGTCTCCTCGGCCCGGTCGACGAGGAACTCGACGGTCCCGGCCGGGTAGGCGAGTTCGTCCTGGCGCTCGACCAGCCGGAACGGCCGGGTCCCGCGGGTCAGGATGTTCATCCGGCCGTCCTCCATCTGGTCGAGGATCCGATCGATCAGGCAGGCGCAGCCGACCGGCTTGAGCTCGTCGTCGCTCAGCCAGATGATGCCGAACTCACGCTCGCGCTCGAGGCACTCGGCGATCATCGTCCGGTACCGGGCTTCGAAGATGTGCAGCGGGACGTACTCGCTGGGCAGAGTCACAAGGCCGAGCGGGAACAGAGGGAAGTCCCGCTCGGTCCGTTGGGGCATCCGTCAAGTCTAGTGGCCTGTCTGGCGATTCCCGTCGTGTCCGGCGGACTCGGCTGGCCGGCGACCGGTCAGCATCAGGTTGTAGAAGATGCCGGCCGGGAGGCGGGGCTCGAGCAGGCGACGGTCGAGCTCCTGGAGGAAGAGATAGCCCCGGTAGGCGTATTGGCGCCAGGCCCACGGCACGTCGTCCGGCTCGGCGCTGGCCTCGAGCACGCGGTTGGTCCAGCCGAACCAGTTGGCGACGAGCTCCTCGCCGCTGACGCGGACGCCGTCGAAGCCGGCCTGCTCGGCGTGGGCGACGAGCTCGGCCGGGGCGAAGGCGTGGATGTCGACCTTGCTCTCGAGGGCGTGCTCGGCCGCCTGGGGCGCGCCGTCGGCGTCGGCCGGCCGGGCGGGCGCGGCCCGGATCGCCCGGCGCCAGAGCGGCGCGACGGCCTGGGCGCCGCGCTTGGGGATGCGGGCGAGCCGGTCGCCGTAGCGGGACGGCTCGCCCATGAAGACGAGGGTTCCGCCGGGTCGCAGGACTCGGAAGAAGTCGGCGAACGCCCGATCGAGATCGGGCAGGTGATGGAGGACGGCGTGGCCGAGCACGAGGTCGAAGCTCGCGTCGGCGAACGGCAGCTGCTCGGCGTCGCCGGCGACCGTATCGACGGTCAGCCCGAGCCGGCCGGCGTTCGCCTGGAGCTGATCGAGCATGCCCGGCGAGATGTCGGTCGCCGTGGCCTGGCCGATCACGCCGAGTCCGAGCAGGTTCAGCGTGAAGTAGCCGGTTCCGCAGCCGATCTCGAGCGTCGTCGGGTAGTGACCTGCCCGGCAGCCAAGCGCCTTCTCGAGCTTGCCGAGCGTCTGCGACCTGCCGAGCTCGCCGAAGTCGATCCCCCACTTCGTGTCGTACGTCTCGGCGGCGACGTCGTGGTACCGGGTGTTGACGTCGCGGATCTCGTCTGCCGAGCGGGCGTCCATCGTCGGCCAACCCTATTGGTCACCCTGGTGGGACGGTCTGCCGGCCGACCGTGATCTCGCGAGACGGGCCACTAGACTCGCCAGCCCCCGTGAGCGCCCGCCGATACCTCCAGCGAGACCAGCCGCCAGGCGTCCCGCCGCTCGAGCTGACCGGCGAGCGAACGCTCCCGGACGTGCCGCAGGAGAACTACTGGTTTCGCCGGCACCTCGCCGTCTACGAGTGGATCGCCGGCCGGGTCGCCGGTCTCCGGGTGATCGACATGGCCTGCGGCGAGGGCTACGGCGCGGCCGTGCTCGCGCGGGTCGCCGGCGAGGTGATCGGCGTCGACGCCAACCCCGAGGCCCACGAGCACGCCCGCCTGCGCTACACGGCGGCCAACCTTCGCTTCGAGCGAGGACTGATCGAGACGTTCGACGCGCCGTGCGACGCCGTCGTCTTTCTCCAGACGATCGAGCACGTCCAGGACCCCGGCGCCGTCCTCGAGCGCTTCAAGGCGCTCGTCGGCCCGTCCGGCGTCGTCTTCGTGACGACCCCCAACCTTCTGACGATCGCCCCGCCCGGCGCCGCGAAGTCAGACAACCCGTGGCACGTTCGCGAGTACCGGCCGGCCGAGTTCACCGACCTCTGCCGGGCTCACTTCGGCCGGGTCGAGATCCACGGCCTGCACCACGCCGGCAAGCTCCGGGTCCATGCGGCTGCCCTGCGGCTCGGTTGGGACGCCGTCCACCAGCGTCTCGGCCTGACCGACCGCTTCTACGACCGCTTCACGCCGGCGATCTCGGTCGGCGACTTCCGCCTGCGGTCGGCCGACGAGGCCGGACTCGACGACGCGCTCGACTTCCTCGCCGTCCTCCGACCGTGACCGCCGGACGGCCCCGGCGGCCGGCCGAGCTGGCGATCGTCCTCCACACGCACATGCCCTACGTCGAGGGCTTCGGGAGCTGGCCGTTCGGTGAGGAGTGGCTGTGGGAGGCGATCGCCGGCTGCTACCTCCCGTTGCTCGACCTGCTCGACCGGGGCGCCCCACTGACCTTGTCGCTGACGCCGGTGCTGTGCGACCAGCTCGACGCGCCGGGGCTCGCCGATCGGTTCAGGCGGTTCCTCGTCGAGATCCGGCGGGAGACCCATCGGATCGACGCGGCGGCCATGCGCCGGGCCGGCGAGCTCGACCTGGCGATCGAGCTCGAGCGGTCGGCCGGCGACTACGAGACGGCGCTCGCCCGGTTCGAGGCGATCGACGGGGACCTGCTCGGCAGGCTGGCGGCCCACGCGAAGTGGACGTCGTCGGCGACGCATGCCGTCCTGCCGCTGTGCGCGACCGACGCCGGCGCCCGGCTCCAGATCGCGGCCGGGATCGCGGCCCACCGGGCCCGCTTCGGAGCCTGGGACGGCGGCTTCTGGCTGCCCGAGTGCGCCTACGCCCCGTGGCTCGACCCGCTGCTCGCGGCGGCCGGGGTTCGGGCGACCTGCGTCGATCTGACAGACCACTTCGGGCTCGGCTCGGCCGATCACCTGCGGCCCCTGCGCGGTCCGTCGGGGCCGGTGCTCGTGCCGATCGACCGGGCGACGATCGAGCTCGTCTGGCACGAGGGCGGCTACCCGTCGAACGGCGGCTATCGCGACCACCACCACCTGACCGACTGCCATCACCGGCCGTGGGCCAACGACGGCGGTCCGTACGAACACGAGCGCGCGCTCGGGCTGGCCCGGGCCGACGCGGCCGACTTCGTCCGCCGCACGATCGACAGGCTCGCGCCGGACGGCGGGCTCGCGGTCTGTGCGATGGACACCGAGTTCCTCGGCCACTGGTGGTACGAGGGGATCGCCTGGCTCGAGGCGGTGCTCGACGAGGCCGGTCGGCAGGGTCTGGCGGTGGTCTGCCTCGACGACGCCCTCCGGCGCCATGAGCCGGTCGCCGTCGCCGCCGACCTGCTGGGTGTCAGTTCGTGGGGCGCCGGCCGCGACCTGTCGACGTGGGACTGCCCGGCCGTGGCCGAGATGGCCTTCGCGGCGCGGGACGCCGAGCTGCGGCTGGTGAGCCGCGGGCCGGCGGCCGGTCTGCCCGCCGTGAGGCAGCTGCTCGGCCTCCAGGCCAGCGACTGGGCGTTCCTGATGACGCGGGCGATGGCCGGCGACTATCCGCTCGAGCGGGCCGCCGACCACGCGGAGAACCTCGCCCGGGCTCTGGCCGGGGACGCGCTCGATCCGGGCGTCGCTCGCAACCTCGCGGCTCACGCGGACATCGCCCCCCTGCTCGAGCCCTGAGCCCGGTGAGCCCCGCCGTCCTGATCCTTTCGTGGGAGTACCCGCCGATCGTCGAGGGCGGACTCGCCCGCCACGTCGGCAAGCTGTCGCGCGGGCTCGCGGCCACCGGCGTCGAGGTCCACGTCCTGACCCGCGGCGACCGGCTCGCTCCAGCCGAGGAGGAGGTCGACGGCGTCCGCGTGCACCGCTCGCCGGCGGCTGGCTGGCCGGCCGACCCCGGCCGCTTCGTCGCGTGGGTCGGGCGGATGAATCACGGCCTGCTGGAGACCGGGGTCGAGCTGGCCGGACGGGTCGACTTCGACCTGATCCACGGCCACGACTGGCTGGTCGCCGACGCGGCCGAGGGTCTCGCCGACCGGCTGTCCAGACCGCTCGTGATGACGATCCACGCGACCGAGTACGGCCGCCACCAGGGCTGGATCGTCGGAGCGCCGCCGGCCCGGATCCACCAGGCCGAGCGGCGGATCGTCCACCGCGCTGACCGGGTGATCGCCTGCTCGGAGTTCATGGCCGGCCACATCGCCGACGTGTTCTCGGTCGACGAGACTCGGATCGACGTGATCCCCAACGGGGTCGACCCGGCCGACCTCGCCGAGGCGGCGCCCGGCCCGCTGGGGCGGCTGCGCGGTCGCTTCGCTCGGCCGGGCCAGCCGCTCGTCCTGATGGTCGGGCGACTCGTCTACGAGAAGGGCTTCCAGGTCGGGCTCGACGCCCTGCGCCTGCTGACCGGTCGGCACCCCGGTCTGCGCTTCGTCATCGCCGGGACAGGAATCCACGAGGCGCAGCTGAGGGCGCACGCGACGAGGCTCGACCTCGACCGGCACGGAAGCTTCGTCGGCTGGGTCGGCGACGAGCGGCTCGGGTTGCTCTACAGGATCGCCGACGTCTGCGTCGTTCCGTCGATCTACGAGCCGGCCGGCCTGGTCGCGCTCGAAGCGATGGCCTGCGGTTGTCCATGTGTCGTCGCGGACACCGGCGGCCTGCGGGAGGCCGTGCGTCATGGTGAGACCGGACTGCGCTTCGTGGCCCGGGATGCGGACTCGCTCGCCGCGATGGTCGACCTGATGCTTGGCGATCGGCGGCTGCGCGAGAAGGTCGTACGAGCCGGCCACGATCACGCCGTGAGCTTCGACTGGACGGCCGCCGCCACGGCGACCGCCGCCGCGTACGGCGATCTGCTTGACACATCCCGCCGGGTGGCCGGCCGACGCGAGCCATAGGTGGGCCGTCGGGGGCTGACGAGATCGCCTGGGCGATGTCAGCCTCGCGCCCGCCCGAGGCACCGGAGACCGACACGACACCACCAGCAGATGACACGGAACCCCGGGACCGCTCGAAGCCCCGCGCGAGGCGGGCGCCGCCGGACTTTCGCACTGATCCTCCGCGCGCACAGCACCACAGAGCGGCGGCGATCCGGACCGAGCGCGCACGTGTCAAGATCCGGCGCATGACCTTCTCTCATGGGGTGGCAAGCGGTGATCCGCTCGGCGATCGCGTCGTGATCTGGACGCGGATCACGACCGACGAGCCGAGTGTCACGCTCGCGTGGGTGCTCGCGCGCGACGCCGCGCTCGAGGACATCGTCGCGAGCGGCGAGGCCGACGCGGAGGCAACGCACGACCACACGGTTCACGTCGATGTCACCGGCCTCGAGCCCGCGACGTGCTACCACTACGCGTTCACCGTCGGCGACGAGACGAGTCCGGTCGGCCGCACGCGGACGCTGCCGGCCGGCGGCGTCGAGCGGGTGCGGTTCGCGGCCTGCTCGTGCGCGAAGTTCGACGCGGGCTTCTGCAACGCCTACGCGCGGATCGCCGAGCACGACGACCTCGACTTCGTCCTGCACCTCGGCGACTACATCTACGAGGCGGCGGCGACCGCGACGAGCTCGAACCCGACGGTCGACCTGGGGCGCCCGTTCGACCCGGTCAACGAGTGCCGCACGCTCGAGGACTACCGTCGCCGGTACGCCCAGTACCACCGCGAGCCGGAAGCCCAGGCGATGCACTGGTCGCTGCCGATGATCGCGACGCTCGACGACCACGAGCTCGCCGACGGCGCCTGGGCCGGTGGGTCCGACGGACATGACGAGGCGGAGATGGGCCCGTGGGAGGAGCGCCGCGACGCCGCGCTGCAGGCGCGCTGGGAGTGGCTGCCGGCGCGCCCGCCGGACCCGGCCGACCTGACCCGCGTGTTCCGGACGATCGCGCTCGGCGAGCTCGCCGACATCCAGCTGCTCGACATCCGCTCGCGCCGCGACGAGCCGGTCCCGCCGCCGGCGATGGATGACCCGGCGCGCAGCATGCTCGGCGCGCAGCAGCGCGCGTGGCTGCTCGATGCGCTCGAGCACGCCGACGAGACGGCGTGGCAGATCGTCGCGACGCCGTCGATCTTCACGCCCACGTGGACGCCCGATCCGGCTGAGCCGCTGCGCACGGCGATGCAGAAGCTCAAGCTCATGGACGACGACGTCAGCGGCCCGGACTTCGATCAGTGGGACGGCTACCCGGTCGAACGCTCCGCGCTGACCGCCGCGCTCGGGCCACTGCCGGACATCGTGCTGCTGAGCGGCGACATCCACTCGAGCGTCGCCGGCGAGGTGCGTGATGCCGACGGGCTGACCGTTGCCGTCGAGCTGACGACCGCGAGCGTCAGCTCGCGCAACCTGGACGACCGCCTCGGCGTGCCCAACCGCGACCCGCGCGTGACGGGCGCCGAGGACGCGTTCGTCGCCGCCCTCGATCACGTCGCGTGGTGCGACTTCGCCTCGCACGGCTACATGGTCGTCGACCTCGATGCCCGGCGGCTGCGCGGCGAGTGGTGGTACGTCGACACGACGCTCGAGCGCTCGGACGGCGTGGCGCTCGGCAAGGTGTTCGAGGTGCCGCGCGGGCGGGCCGAACTCGTCGCGGCCGACTGACCCGCGTCGCACCCCGGACCAGGTCATCCACCGGCCGGCG
>DATAUX010000158.1:0-13137 GCA_036268015.1 Solirubrobacteraceae bacterium
CGACGCGTGGGGTCCGCTGCCGGTCGGGGACGGGGCAGCCGACCTGGTGCTCAGCGTGTTCGCCCCGCGCAACGGTGCCGAGCTCGGCCGGATCCTCGCGCCGGACGGAGTCCTCGTCGTCGTGACGCCGACGCCCGACCATCTCCGGGAGCTGGTCCGGGTGCTCGGGATGGTCACCGTCGACCCGGACAAACCGGCCCGTCTCGAGGCGCAGCTCGAGCCGTACCTGGAGGCCGTGTCGGCCGCGCCGGTCGAGTTCGCGATCACGCTCGACCACGCGGATCTCCGGGCCGTGGTCGGGATGGGTCCGAGCGCCCACCACGTCGGTCGGGCCGCGCTCGCCGACCGGATCTCGAGTCTTCCGGCGACGGTCTCGGTCACGGTCGGCGTGACGGTGCAGACGTTCGGCCGGCGTCAGGCGAGCAGTTCGAGCCGGTTGCCCCACGGGTCGTCGGCGTAGAAGCGGCGGACGAGGGGAAGCCGTCGGTCCCAGGCGAGCCGGACGCCGGCCTCCGCCAGGCGGTCGGCGAGGCGGTCGAGGTCGTCGTCGCGGACCTTCAGTGCCGGGTGGGCCTTGCGGGCCGGCGCAAACTCCGCCTCGACGCCGACGTGGAGCTGCTGGGCGCCGAGGCGGAACCAGACGCCGCCGGCACCGGCCAGCTGGGCCGGCTTGGGGACCTCCGCCAGGCCGAGCAGGTCTCCGTAGAACGCCCGGGCGGCAGCCTCGCAGCCGGCGGGAGCGGCGATCTGCACGTGATCGAGCCCGAGGATCGGCGTGTCGCGACCGCCGGCGCTCGAAGCGTCGCGGCCGGTCGCGCCGGGTCCGGTCATCTCGCGGCCGAGTCCCGGCCGGCTGGGATCCGGAGCACGTCGGCCATCGCCAGGGGGTCGACGCCGAGCCGCCGGGCGTCGGCCGTCCCGGTCGGCGTGGTCATCGAGACCTCCATCAGCTCGGCCTCGTCCCATGTGGCGAAGGCCCGGTCCCGGGCGAGGATCTCGACGGCGCGCAGGCCGCGGGAGACGATCGGCGTCGGGACGTGGACGAGCAGCCGGCGCTTGCCGGACGCGTGGAGGGCGAGCCGGACGATCGCGTCGTAGGAGAGCTGCTGGGGACCGGCGAGCTCGTACCGGCGACTCCGGGCGGCCGGGCCGGCGACGCCGGCGTCGCGGCCGCCGTCGAGCGCGGCGCAGACGCAACGGGCGACGTCGTCGGCCCAGATCGGCTGGAAGACGGCTCGTCCGCGGCCGGAGATCGGCATCACCGGGAGGAGGGCGAGCCGGCCGAGCAGCGTCAACCAGGGGTCGCCGGGCGCGTAGACGAGCGAAGGAGCGAAGATCACCGAGTCGACCGGGCCGTCGCGGACGGCCTGCTCGGCGAGCGCCTTGGCCCGCAGCAGGCGCGTTCGATCGTGGGCGGAGGCGCCGAGCGCGCTGAAGAAGACGAAGCGCTCGACGCCGGCCCGTCCGGCGGCCTCGACCATCCGCCAGGTCGCGATCCCGTTGAGCTCCTCGATCGACCCGCGTGGCTGGTCGCGGATCGTTGCCGCCAGATGGACAACCGTCTGGACGCCGCGCAGGGCGTTGCGAAACGACTGGGGGTCGGCGAGGTCGCCGAGTGCGATCTGGACGCGGACGCGGTCGGGTCCGAGTCGGCGGGGATCGCGGACCAGGCAGCGGACGGGCGTCCCGGACGCGGCGAGGCGGCCGAGCACGGAGCGCCCGACGAGGCCGGTGGCGCCGGTCAGCAGGAGCACGGCGGTCAGCCTATCCACACGACCCGGACGACCCGTAATACTTAGCGCTGAACGACCCCGAGGGACAGGAACCCAAAACTTATGGCCTACGTGATCGCCGAACCGTGCATCGGCACCAAGGACAACTCCTGCGTCGAGGTGTGCCCGGTCGACTGCATTCACCCGACGCCGGACGAACCCGGGTACGACGAGGTGGAGATGCTGTACATCGACCCGGAGGAGTGCATCGACTGCGACGCGTGCGTCGAGGCCTGCCCGGTCGACGCGTGCTTCGCCGAGGACCAGCTGCCCGACGAGTGGACGAACTACATCCAGATCAACACGGCGTACTTCAGCGAGCCGAAGGCCAAGTAGCCCGGCCGACGGCCGGCCGGGCGGTCATTCGACGGGAGTCGGCTCCGCCGACCGCGTCGGCCCGCTGGCCCCGCTCGCACCCGTCGGTTCGCTCGCACCCGTCGCTCCGGTCGTGCCCGTCGGTCCGCTGATCCCGGTCGGTCCGGTCGCGCCCGCCGCTCCGCGGACCGTCGACCGTCCGGGTCGCCCGGTCGTCGGGACCGCGGCGGTGGTCGCCGGCCCGGTCGCCTCGACCCACTGGGGCCGGTGGACGCAGAGCGAGCGCCAGTCGGCCGGGGCGACGTCGACGAGCCGCTCGCGGGCCCCGGCCCCCGGCCGGGTGAGGAAGGCCGCCGAGAGGTAGGCGGCGCCGCCGGCGCCGGGCGCGAGGCTCGGGCCGGTGCGGGCGAAGTCGAGCGTGTGGGGACCGGCGGCGAGCCGGATTCGGAGGGGTCGGGCGGCGCTCGAGTTGACCTCGTTGCCGCTGACCTGGCCCTCGATCGTCGCGACGAGGCGGCCGTCGACCCTGACCCGGATCGCGGACATCAGCTCGCCCTTGAGCCAGAGATCCCACGTGCCGGTGCCCGGCGTGTCGAAGGTCGTCGCAAAACTTCCGCGCGACCGGCGCAGCGTCTTGTCGCCGCGGGTGACGACGCGGACCCTGACGACCGGGTTCGCGGCGACCAGGCCGACGCCGGCCGATCGGGCGACCCGCGCGAGGTCGCCGATCTCGGCGCAGGTGACCGGGACGGTGTGCGACCGGCCGATGTGCCCGTGGGCGGCGAGGGCGCCGGGGAGTCGGCGCCAGACGTCGTAGTAGCTCCCCTCCCAGAGCAGGCCGTAGGCCGACGGCGGGCGGCTGGCGGTCGGGTCGCGGCGGGTGATGATCAGCGGGTAGGAGAGGAATGACGCCGGCGGGACGCGGTCGAGATCGACCGGGTCGCCGTGGCCGGCGACGACCGCCTCGAGGCCGAGCGGTCGGAAGACGAAGTCCGGCCCGCCGATGTCGAGGCCGCGCAGCTCGTAGAGCGACCACTCGTCGAAATCGGTGAACAGGGTCGGGCCGCGGCCGGCGAAGCGCGAGTTCAGCGACGCCAGCTCGTCGTAGCGGGCGGTCGGCGCGAGCACGGTGTCGTGGTACTGGACCGCGTCCGAGCCGAGCACTCCGGCGGCGAGGACCACTCCGAGCACGGGAGCGGCCAGCGATCTGGCGAGCTCGATCGGGGACGCGCGGATTCCGGCGACGCCGGCCCAGGCGAGCAGGACGACGACCGGCGAGGTCAGCATCAGGATCTTGGCGTCGGTCCAGGTCGCCCCGTAGGCGGTCAGGGCGAGCCAGGCGACGAGCATCAGCCCGCACCAGCCGGCCAGGCCGCGGGTCCCGGCGCGGACCAGGTGGACGGCGCCGAGCACGGCGGCGGCGAGCGTGACCCCGACGAAGAGGCTTGTCAGGTCGAGGTAGAAATTGTGGGGGAAGCCGGTGTAGTTCCGCGAGAACCAGGCTCCGGCGACCTGTTCGATGCGCAGCGGCCGGACCAGGTTTCCGGCGTTCGTCGTCCCGGCGATGTTCTCGGCGACGGCGACCGAGCCGGACAGGCCGGACCAGGTCGGCCACGCGAGCACGAGGGTGACGCCGGCGGCGAGGCCGCCGACCCGGAGCAGACCGGCGACGTCCTGGCGAGCTCCGGCGGCGGCCGTCGCGAGCAGAGCGCAGGCGGGGATCGCGAGCGCGACGAGGACCCAGGCGGTGAAGGCGACACCGAGCGCCGAGACGCCGGCGGCGGCGACGACGGCAAACGGGATCGCCGAGTCCGAGGATCGCCGGCGGACGACGAGGGCGCCCATCGTCAGGATCATCGGGAGGGCGGTGACCTCCTTGATCGACGCGACCAGCTCGTAGCCGTAGACGAGCGCCGGAACGGTCGCGCTGAGGGCGGCCGCGCCCGCCCACCAGCCGCGGAGGCCGAGCTCGCGGGCGAGCAGCCAGGCCGGACCGGCGGCGGTCGCGAGGACGAAGGCGTTGAACGGCTGGAAGGCCCAGATCAGCGGAAGCCCGAGCAGTGGGGCGCTCCCGCCGAACAGGGTGTCGGCCCCGGACGGGTAGCTCGTCGCGAAGTAGGCCCGGATGTACTGGCCGTACGAGTTGGTCGGATCGAGGTGGGCGTAGTCGCGGCCGTGATGGATCAGGAAGTCAGCGCCGATCATGTGGACCGCCGAGTCGGGGAGCAGGCCGTAGGACGAGAAGGTCGGTCGTCCGGCGAAGAGGAGGGGCGCGAGCGCGATCACATAGACGGCGACCGGCAGGCCGATCTGCCAGCCCCGACGCGAGGCCGGGCTGGCGAGCGTCCGGATCCGCGGGGCACCCAGGACGAAGCCGGCGACGGCGACGAGGACGATCAGGAAGGGGGTGGCGGGAGCGCTCGCCGGGAGGTCGGTGCTGAGCTGGGAGACGCCGACGAGCCCGGCGACCCCGACCGCCGGGAGCAGGACTCCCGGCAGCGTGCGCCGGGCGCAGCGGTCGACGAGGAGGCCGGTCCCGAGACAGAGGGCGGCGAGGATGGCCGGGTAGGCGAGCGTGGTGAGGAGGAAGGTGACCATTAGGCGCGCTTGAGCATGATCGGGTAAAAACCAGTCGATGCAGTCAGGTGCGAGTGGGGGGTTTCGCAAGGTAATGACCGGCCTGGCCGTTGTCGGCCTTGGCGTGGCGATCTACCTGACCTACATCCACTACGCCGGGATCAAGCCCGTCTGCACGGCGGGGACGTCCTGCCTGAAGGTGCAGTCGTCGGTCTGGTCGAAGCTGGCCGGCGTTCCGGTCGCCCTGATGGGCCTGATCGGATACGTCGCGATCCTGGGCAGCCTGGTCGTCCCCGACCGGGAGCAGACGCGGCAGGCGACGCTCGTGCTGACGCTGATCGGGTTCGGCTTCAGCGGGTACCTGACCTACCGGGAGCTGTTCTCGATCCACGCGATCTGCGAGTGGTGCGCGTCGAGCGCGGTCATCCTGACCCTGCTGACGATCTGTGCGTCGATCCGCTACGTGATCGGCGACGAGCCGCGTGGGTTGAGCCTCGGGGTGCCCGCGTCAACATCGAATACACTCGGCGCCGGTGGCCAGTAGAGCAGAGCAGAAGGCGGCCGCACGAGCTGAGCGGGAGGCCCTCGAGCAGGCTCACGCCGCGGCCGCGCGCCGCGCCCGGGTGACCCGCCTCGGCCTTGGCGTCGTCGTCGCGGTGATCGTCGTCGTCGTCCTCGTCGTGATCAGCTCGAGCGGCGGAGGCGGCAAGACGCCGACGACCAAGCCGTCGAGCATCACGGCGACCGCGGTGACCGCGACGCTGGTCGGGATCCCCCAGTCGGGCAACACCCTCGGCAGCCCGACGGCGCCGGTCTCGGTGACCGAATACGGGGATCTCGAATGCCCGATCTGCGCGGACTTCGCGCAGAACGCGGAGAACAACCTGATCTCGAGCGACGTCCGGTCCGGTCGGGCGAAGCTGATCTATCGGTCGCTCCAGACGGCGACCCAGGATCCGACGGTCTTCGTGACCCAGCAGGCGGCGGCGTACGCGGCCGGCGCCCAGGACCGGGCATTGAACTTCATCGAGCTGTTCTACAACGAGCAGGGGGCGGAGGACTCGGGCTATGTGACGCCGGCCTACCTCGACGGTCTGGCGAAGCAGATTCCCGGCCTCAACTACGCGAAATGGGTCGCGGCGAGCAAGGCGGCGACGTACTCGGCCCAGGTCACCGCCGACGAGCAGGCGGCGGCGAAGGCCGGCTTCGACTCGACTCCGACGATCGTCGTGACGGGGCCGAAGGGCAGCGCCCAGCCGATCACCGGCGCGGTCGACTACTCAACGCTCGAGCAGGCGATCAAGTCGGTCTCATGAGCAGGCTTCGCCGGCTGGGTCAACGGCCGGTCGGTGGGGAGGTCGGGGTCCGGGATGGCGAGTAGGAAAGAGCAGAAGGAGGCGGCCAAGGCCGCCCGCCTGGCGGCCGAGCAGGCCCGGGCGGAGGCCGCCCGCCGGAGCCGGATCGTCCGGCTCGGCGGGGTGCTCGGGATCGCGATCGTCGCCGTCGTGATCCTCGTCGTGATCAGCTCCAGCGGAGGCGGGAAGTCCGCGTCGGCGAAGGCGTCGGCCGCGAAGGCCGCGGCCGTCAATGCCCTGCTCGTCGGGATCCCCCAGTCGGGGACGACGCTCGGCAGCCCGACGGCGACGGTGACGGTGACCGAGTACGGGGATCTCGAGTGCCCGTTCTGCGCGGACTTCGCGAAGGGCGCCGAGAACAACCTGATCGCGACGGACGTCCGGTCGGGCAAGGTCAAGCTGATCTACAAGTCGCTCGAGACGGCGACCCAGGATCCGACGATCTTCTCGACCCAGCAGGCTGCGGCGTATGCCGCCGGGGCGCAGGATCGGGCGCTGAACTTCATCGAGCTGTTCTACAACGAGCAGGGCGAGGAGAACTCGGGCTACGTGACGGCCGGCTACCTCGACGGGCTCGCCAAGCAGATTCCCGGCCTCAACTACTCGAAGTGGCTCGCCGCGTCAAAGGCGACGACCTACTCGAATGCCGTGCTCGCCGACCAGCAGGCGGCCGGCAGGGCCGGTTACAACTCGACGCCGACGATCGTCGTCAGCGGGCCGAAGGGCAGCAACCCGATCACGTCATCGACGATCGACTATGCGACCCTCGAATCGGCGATCAACGCGGTCGCCTGACCGACTCGTCCGCGCGCATCTGCGATGATGCCGGCGTGATCGGCTGCATCCTCCACTGGTACACGTCGGCGATGTACGCGGTCCCCGTCGTCGGGATCATGGGCTGGTTGAAGTACGTCGGCTGGCGCGACAAGCGGCGGGCCGGAGGCGGGCCGCCGGACGGCGGCGGCTCGGCCAAGCAGTCGCGCGTCGCCTCCGGCGCCTGACGCGACCCAGCCTGCCCCCGGTGGGTACCGCGGCGCGGTCGGGTTCCGCGCGCGTGCTGGTCGCCCGGTGAGCCGGGGGCAGCCGCGGCGAGTCCGGGAGATCTCTCAGTCGGCTGTCGTGTTCGAGCCGGCGGGTGGTCACGCGAGGCGTTGTGGTGCTCAGAACGGAATCTGTACGAACGTCGACATTTTGTCGTATGTCGTACCGAAGTGCGCGAAAGAACCGTCACACCCCGGCTGCATGAGTACGAACAGCGACATTCCATCGCATTTCATACAGAAACACCAAGACAACTCTCACGTCCCCGAGGCCCCGATCGCCGGTACCCGGCGGGCCGACCGACGTGTCGGCGTCTAGCCGCCGAGGGCTTCGCGGAGCTCGGCGACCTCGCGCTCGAGCCGGGCGACCCGGTCGCTGAGCTCGGCGACGACGGCCGGGTCGAGCCCCGGCGGTGAGCCGCCGGCCTCGCCCCCGACGGCCGGATCGGCCGGATCGGGCGGACCGGCCGGGCCGACTGGGTCGAGGGCCGACCGGGGAGGATCGCCGAGTGCGCCGGCGTGCGACCCGCCCGGCGCGTGCGACCCGCCCGGCGCGTGGTGCGACCCGCCCGGCGCGTGCGACCCGCCGAGCGCGTCCCGGCCGCCGAAGCCGACCGCCTTCGGCTCGTCGGCATCCGGATCGCCGAGCAGCTGGACGTAGCGCTCCTCCTTGTGGCCGGGCCGCCGGTCCAGCCGGCGGACGAGTCCGCGGTCGATCAGCCGGTCGAGCGTCGTCCGCAGGCCGGCGAGGTCGCCGAAGACGTGCATCCGCTCGCTGCGCTGCTTGAGCTCGCCGGGAGTCTGCGGGCCGCGAAGCATCAGCACGCACATCACGGCGTGCTCGGCCCGGTCGAGCGGGAGCGCGTCGTCGAGGAGGTGGCGGTACTTCGCCGTGCGCGTGCCGGCGCTTGCCAGGCGGGTCCACCGGCGCCGGCCGAGGCGGTGGAGGGCGGCGCGGATCGTCGCGTCGTCGTAGTCGACGACCGGGTCCCGGTTGGTCGCCTGGTTGCACGCCAGGCGGAGGGCGTTGAGGCTGAGCGGATAGGCGTCGGGCGTCGTCCGCTGCTTCTCGAGCAGGCAGCCAAGGACTCGGATCTCGGCGGGGTCGAGGTCCATCGGACCGAAGACTATGCCGGCGGGAGACTGACCGGTCGATCAGGCCGGGGATCGGCCAGACGGCCGACCGCCCAGGCCCCGGCTCCGGGTTCTCGGGAGCGACATGCCGACGGGCCGGGGCCCACCCCTCAGGCCCGGGCTCAGGCCATCGGGAGCGACATGCCGACCGGCTCGGGCGGGTTCGGGACTCTGGCCGGTGCGAGTGCGATCAGCCCGCGGGCGGCCTGGCGGATCGCCTGGGCGGCCGGATCGTCGGGGTCCTCGAGGACCAGCGGCAGGCCGGCGTCGGCCTGCTCGCGGAGGGCGATCGTCAGGGGGACCTTGCCGAGCAGGGGAACGTCGAGCTCGTCGGCCAGCGCCTGGCCGCCGCCCTCGCCGAAGATCGTGTACCGCTCGCCCGAAGGCGTCACGAAGCCGGCCATGTTCTCGATCACGCCGGAGATCTCGAGCGACACCTTGTTGGCCATCTCCGCCGCCCGCCGGGCGACCCGCTGGGCGGCCGGCTGGGGCGTCGTGACAATCACGAAGGTTGCCTGGGGCAGGAGCTGGGCGAGCGTCATCGAGACGTCGCCGGTCCCCGGCGGCAGGTCGATCAGGAGGAAGTCGAGCTCGCCCCAGGTGACGTCCTCGAGGAACTGGGTCAGCGCCTTGTGGAGCATCGGCCCCCGCCAGACGACGGCGGCGTCCTCCTCGACGAAGAAGCCGATCGACATCACGCTGATCCCGTGGGCCTCGAGCGGGACGATCTTCCGCTCGGCCGAGACGGCCGGCCGGTCGGCCGCGAGGCCGAGCATTCGGGGGATCGAATATCCCCAGACGTCGGCGTCGAGCACCCCGACGGTGCGGCCCTCGGCCCGCAGGGCGGCCGCCAGGTTGGCCGTCAACGTCGACTTGCCGACGCCGCCCTTGCCAGACCCGATGCAGACGACGTTGGCGACCTGGGCGAGCGCCCCCTTCGGCAGCGACGTCCGGCCGAGCTTGCGCTGGAGCTCGGACTTCTGGGTGTCGTTGAGCACGTCGAAGGCCACCTTGACCCCGGCGAACCCGCCGAGTCCCATCACCGCGTCGGTCACCGCCGTCTGGAAGTGGCCGCGGATCGGGCAGCCGGGCGTCGTCAGCGAGACCGTCACATCGACGATCCCGTCGGCCCGGAGGTCGATCGACCGGACCATGTCCAGCTCGACGATCGACTTCCGCAGCTCGGGATCGATCACGACCTCGAGTGCGGTCCGGACCTCTTCGACGGTTGGCATCAGCCCATTCTCGCAGACGGCCTCCGACTCAGATGATCGAGCCGACCTTGTCCCGGGCGGCGTTGACGACGCCCTGGCCGGCGTCGGCCGCCTGGCGGACGGTGTCGTCGATCTTGGCCGACACGTCGCCGACCTGGTCGGTCACACGCTTCTCGACGTCGTGGCGCCGACGGTCGAACTTCGAGACGGCCTTCTCGACATCGGTCCGGCGCTTGTGGAGGACGTCCTCGACCCGCTTACGGGCCTTCGTCGCCTCACGCTCGACCTTGGTCCGGGCCTTGACGCCCCGGTGCTCGAACCGCTTGAGCTGAGCCTCGGCCTTCTTCGGCGACGAGTACGTCCCGATCAGGTCGCTGAGCGCTTCGCGAGCGGCGAGGGCGGCGCCGACCGGGACGAGGACGGCCCGCTCGGCGTACGTCTCGACCAGCTTGACGCTGCTCTTGAGCTCGGTCTTGGTCGCCTTGGCCGCCTTCGCCCGGGCATTCCCGGCCTTGGTCGCGTTCGACTTCGCGGTCGTCGTCTCCGGTCCGACGCGCTTGGACGGCTCGCGGGCGGCGGTCGGCTTCGCCCGCTGCGTACGCGGCTTGGCGGTCGTACGGGCCCGCGGCGTGGTCGCGGCGGTTGAGGAGGACTTCTCGGCGCTCGTCGGGCTGCTGCCCGAGTTCGGCGCGGAAGGCGTCGTGGGGGCCATGGTGGCTTCGCTCCCTTGGATCGGAGGCTGGATCTCTGCTGTTCGTACCCGGTGCGGGCCGGGCCGAATCGACGTTCGCCTTCAGCCTAGCATCGAACACATGTTTGGACGGGCCGCTGGCGCAACTCCTCATAAGGCGGTCGGGCGGCGGGAGATGCTCGCGTGTCGGCCGGCGGGACCCGCTCGAAAACGGCCGGTACTGGACGGTCCAGTACCGGCCGAAAACCGATCAGTACTGGCGGAAAACCGATGAGTACCGGCCGAGTACTGGACGGTCCAGTACTCCGGACCGCCCGAAGACGATCATACGTTCGCCTGCCGGCGACCGATACCGACCCGGCCGAGAGCTTCGAACGTCCGGCCGGCCAGGCCCGGGACGGGTCAGCCGGCGGTCGCCGTCCGCCGGACCCAGCCGGCCGGGTCGGCGAGCTCGGCGAGCGTCGGCAGGGCGTCCGGCCGGCTCCAGACCCGGTTCAGCGCGTTGAGTCCGCCGAGCTCGACGACCCGGTCGCAGAACCGCTTGCCGTCGCGGTACTGGCGCATCTTCATCTCGAGGCCGAGCAGCCGCTCGAGCAGGCGCATGACCGGCGACCGGGTCTCCCGGCGTCGCTCGAGCGCGTCGCGGAGGCGGGCCTGGTGCGGAAGGACGTCGGCGCCGACGGCATCCATGACGTGCTCGGCGTGGCCCTCGACGACGGCCATCGTCGCCTGCAGCCGGTCGATCGTCTGGCGGCGGTCGGGGCCGACGACGAGGCTGACGAGGTCGCCCTTGCGGATCGCGTCGACCAGGTCGCGGACGCCGGCGCCGGTCGGCAGCTCGAACAGGCCCTTGCGGTCGACCTTGACGGTCAGTCCGGCGAGCATCTCCTCGAGCATGCCGCCGAGGTGCTGGCGCAGCCAGGAGACCGAGCCGAACTGGACGGCGTGGGTGACCTCGTGGAAGGCGACCCACCGGAGCAGCTCCTCCCGGTCGGCTTCGAGCCGGTCGGCCGCGAGGTTGAGGTTCGGGCCGACGAACAGGAGCCGGGGGGTCACGGTCGGGTCGAGCAGGCCGAGGTCGTACTGGCCGAGCACGCGCTGGGACAGGTAGCCGGTCAGCAGGCCGACCTGGCCGGCGAGGACGAGGCCGCCGGCCAGCCGGACGGGCGCTCCGAACGGGCCCATCCCGTCGCCGAGCTTGCCGCTCAGGGGGTCGAGGATCGGCTTCATCGTCTTCAGGTTGGCCGCGATCCACTCGGCCCGGGAGACGACCTCCGGCGGCGGGAGGGGTCGCGACGGAGTCAGCTGCGTGTAAGCGGCGACCCGTTCGCCCGAGTCGTGGGCGATCGCGGCCAGGTCACCCGGCAGCCTGTCGTTGAGCTCGCCTCCGCCGGACACCATGCCGGCGATCCGCTCGGCCGTCTTCCAGTCGATCACGCTCCTGATGATGGCACCCCGACGAGGTCGGCCAGACCACGCTCCGTGCGGGCGGCGACGACCGGCGAGTGGGGGAGCAGGTCGAGCGGTGCGCCGAGCGGGTCCGAGAAGGCCGGGAAGGCGACCAGGCCGCCGGCCTCGCGGACGATCAGCTGGGCCGCGGCCGCGTCGACGGCCCGGGCCCGCCAGAGCGTCAGCATCCCGTCGACCCGGCCGCCGGCCAGCTGGCAGAGGGAGATCGCGATCGACCCGATCGCCCGCAGGCGATGGGCGGTGTCGAGCAGGCGGGGCGCGCAGTCGGCGACCCACCGGGGGTCGACCGATTCGATCGCGAGCAGCTCGAGCCGGCCTGACGCCGTCCGCCACTCGGGCTGGTCGGTCGCCAGCCCGACGCCGTTGAGGCTGGCGCCGCCGCCCCGGACGGCGGCCCACTCCTCGCGGGCGCCGAAGTCGTAGACGTAGCCGAAGAGGACGTCGGCCATCGTCGGACCGTCGGCGACGGCGATCGACACGCAGTGGTGGGTCATGCACCGCTTGGCGTTCGTCGATCCGTCGATCGGGTCGATCACGACGCGGACCCGGTCCGGGCCGGCCCCGCCGTAGTCGACGTCGCCACGCTCCTCGGAGACCGCGACGAACCGGTGGCCGGCCGCGTGAAGGGCGTCGAGCTCGGCGAAGATCACGTCCTCGGCGGCGCAGTCGATCACCAGGGCCATGTCGCCGCCCTCGCCGCGCATGACCTCGACCGCCCGGTCGCGCATCGTCGGGTAGCCGGCCAGCATCTCGTCGAGCCCGTTCGTGATCCGCCGGCAGACGGCCAGCCAATCCGGGGGAGGGATGCCGATCTCGTCCCCGTCCTCGGATCGGTCCATGCGGTCATATCCTAGGGGCGTGACGAACATCCCCGTGTCCGCCGGACCGCCGCCGGGCCCGGCGCCCGGGTCGGGAGACGGGCCGGCGACCCGGCCGGGCGGCCTCAGCGACGGCCAGCGGGAGGCGGTCGACCACCGGGGCGTGCCGCTGCTCGTGGTCGGGGCGCCGGGCACCGGCAAGACGGAGGTCCTGATCCGCCGGCTGGCCTGGCTGACCCGGCCGGCCGGGTCGCCGGGCGGACCGGCGAGCCGGCGGGTATCCGAGCCGGGCGGGGTGCTCCTGATGACGCACGGCGAGCAGGCGGCCGACCGGCTGCGGGCGCGGGTCGAGGCGGCGCTGACCGAGCCGCAGGAGACGGTCTCGGTCCACAGCGTCCGCGAGTTCTGCGCGCGGCTGCTCGCGGACGAGGCGCTCGACGGGGGGGTCGAGCCGTTCACGCCGACGAGCACGCCGGCCGACCGGCTGGCGATGCTGCTCGACCGGGTCGAGGAGCTCGATCTCCGCCAGCACGAGTTCCGCGGCCGGCCGGCCGCCCTCCTGGCGAGCTTCGTCCGGCGGATCGACGGCCTGAAGGATGACCTGATCGACGCGAACACGTTCGCCGGACGGGTCGCCGCCGACGCGAACGCGGGGCCGCGGGACCGGGAGTTCGCGGGCGTGTGCGTCGCCCACGACCGGATGCTGGCCGACCGGGGAACGCTCGACGGGGGCGACCTCCTGCTGCGGGCG
>DATAUX010000159.1:0-3737 GCA_036268015.1 Solirubrobacteraceae bacterium
CGATTTCCCGCGCCGCTCCCACCGCACCAACTGCTCACGCTCGGCGTCAGAGAGCTCCAACACCGCTTTCGGTCGTCCTGTTTTCGCCATGCACAATTATACCACACTTACGCAACGAACTTAAGGCGCAGGACACTAGGTCAGCGTTCCGAGCGCCAGCGGCATCACTGATTCGGCGCCGGCCCGCCGAAGTTGACCGCCGACCATCGCCATCGTCCAACCCGAGTTTCGCCTGTCGTCGAGCAGGACGCCAGCGCCCGGCGGCGGCGTCCCGGTGACCGCGAACGCCCGGCGGACGTTGGCCGCCTGCTGCACGGCGTTCGCCATCTCCCGCTGCGCCGGCCGATCCTCGGTGCGCCTGACGAGCCGCAGACACGGGAGGCCCAGCTCGGCCGCGACCCGCTCGGCCAGCCGGCCGATCACGTCACCCAGGCGGGCCGACGGGACGGCCGTGACCCAGGCGGTCCGTGGGCCCGTCGCCCGCACGACGTCGGCCAGGCCGACGACGACCTCGTCGTCGAACTCGCCGGCCGCCAGTCCGCGCTCCACGGCCGGCCACCACCCGCCGTCGCCGAACCGGGCCAGCGCCCAGCCCGGCTCGGTCCGCGCGTCGTCGGGGATCTTGCGCATCGTTCCACCCGCGTCCGGCGCCATCTTCTTGACCTCGAACTCGAGCGGCCGGGCCCGCAGGTGACGCTGAGCCCGTTCGACGACGGCCGGGTCCGGCGGGTCGGCGTACCGCGGGGCCGTGCACACGCTGCACCGTCCGCAGTCCCGCGCGTCCGGGTCGTCGAGCTCCTCCTGGAGGACGCGCATCAGGCACCGGCCGTCCATACCGAACGCGGCCATCGCGTCCTGCTCGGCCCGCCGCAGCGCCGTGACCTGCTTGTAGCGCTCCGCGTCGTAGCGCCACCCGGCCCCCGGGATCCCGACCCACCGCGAGCCGGCCCGGCGCACTGCCCCCTCGACGTCGAGGATCTTCAGCATCGCCTCGATCCGCCCCATCCCGAGGTTCACGACCGCCATGATCTCGCGTACCGTCCGGCCCTCGTCGCCGGCGACCTCGAGCTCGCCGAGGACCGCGGCAACCCGCTCACGCGCGGGAAACGCCTGCTCGATGAAGAAGTCCTGGATCCGCCGGTCCTCGCCCCCGCGCAACAGGACGACGTCCGCATGGTCGACCCCGCGCCCCGCCCGGCCGACCTGCTGGTAGTAGGAGACGACCGATCCCGGCGCCTGGTAGTGGACGACGAAGGTCAGGTCCGGCTTGTCGTAGCCCATGCCCAGCGCGCTGGTCGCGACGACGGCCTTGATCTCGTTGCGCAGCAGGCCCTCCTCGGTTGCGATCCGCTCCCCCGTCTCCTGCTCGCCCGTGTATGCCAGTGCCGTGATGCCGTTCGCGTTGAGGAACGCCGCGACCTGCTCGGCGTCGCGCTTGGTCAGCGTGTAGACGATGCCCGAACCCCGCAGACCCGGCAGGTGCTCCACAAGCCATGCCAATCGCTGCGCGGCCAGCGGCAACCCGAGAACCTCCAGGCGCAGGCTCGTCCGCGCGAGTGGCCCGCGATACGACCGCAGCGGCTCGTCCGGCGAGATTGCCAGCTGCTCGACCACGTCGGCGACGACCCGATCGTTGGCCGTGGCCGTCGTCCCCAGGACCGCGACGTCCCGGCCCAGCGCGTCGAGCATGTCCCGGACACGCCGGTAGTCCGGCCGGAAGTCGTGCCCCCAGTCGGAGATGCAGTGCGCCTCGTCGATCACCAGCAGGCCGACCGACGCCGCGAACAGCGGCAGCATGTCCTCCCGGAAGCGTGGGTTGTTGAGCCGCTCCGGGCTGATCAGCAGCAGGTCGATCGTGCCCGCGGCGAGCCGCTCGCGGATCTCGCTCCACTCGCCCGGATTCGTGCTGTTGACCGTGTGCGCCCGCAGTCCCAGCCGCTCGGCCGCGGCGATCTGGTTGCGCATCAGGGCCAGCAGCGGGCTGACGATCAGCGTCGGACCAGCCCCCGCGTCCCGCAGCAGCGCGGTCGCGACGAAGTACACCGCCGATTTTCCCCACCCGGTCCGCTGGACGCAGAGAACCCGCGCGCGATCGACGACGACGTCGCGGATCGCCTCGAGCTGGCCCTCGCGAAAGTCCGACCCGGTATCGCCGGTCAGCGCGCGGAGTCGGTCGAGCGCCGTCGCCGAGAACGTGTCCTGGGGTGTCGCGATCACCCGTCCATCGTCGCAGCCCGCGCCGACGGAATCGTGGTCTCCCGCGGCCTGCCGGACTCGCGGGTCGTCATGTCTCTGGAAGAATCGGTACGAAACACGACAGTCTGTCGAGGTTCGTACAAAACCGCCAGAACAACCGAAGCGACGGTCCTTATCTCTGGTCGCCGCCGTCCGGCGGCCACGCGACGACCGGCCCCTGGATCACGATCGAGACCTGGCTGCCCGGCTGGAACTCGAGTCGCCCGGACGCCCGCGCCAGCAGGACGAGATCGGTGTCCCCGGCATCCGGAGCCACCCGGATCATCGCCTCGTGGCCGTGGTAGCGGTAGTCGAGCACCCGACCCGGGAGGCCGAGACCGACCGACCCCGGCGGCTGGAGGCGGACCTGCTCCGGCCGGATCAGGACGACGGCCGGCGTGTCCGGCTCGTGCGGCGCGTTCCCGTTGGCACTGCGGTTGAGCATCAGGTTCCCGAACGGCGTCTTGACCCAGGTCGGCGCGAACACGCCGTCGATCAGGTTCGCCTCGCCGACGAAACGGGCGAGATCGGCGTCGGCCGGGTTCGCGTACATGCCCTGCGGCGTGTCTCGCTGACAGATCCTCCCCCGGCGGATCACGGCGACATGGTCGGCCATCGACAGGGCCTCGTCCTGGTCGTGGGTCACCAGCAGGGCGGTCGTCCCGGCCTGTTGCAGCAGCGCGTGGACGTCGGCCCGGACGGTGCTCCGCAGCGACGCGTCCAGCCCGGAGAACGGCTCGTCGAGCAGGATCATCCCCGGCCGGCCGGCCAGCGCCCGGGCCAGCGCGACGCGTTGCTGCTGCCCGCCCGAGAGCTGGTGCGGGTACCGCCGGCCGAGACCCGACATCCCGATCATCTCCAGCAGCTCGTCGACCCGGTCGCCGGCCCGGTCCCGGCGGGGCAGGCCGAAGCCGATGTTCTTGGCGACCGTCAGATGCGGGAAGAGGCTGCCCTCCTGCGGCACGTAGCCGATGTTCCGCCGCTCGGACGGGACCCGCTCGTGGTGATCGCCGTCGACGATCGTCCCGCCGAGCGAGACCGTCCCCGAATCGGCCGGCTCGAACCCGGCGATCACCCGCAGCAGCGTCGTCTTGCCGCTCCCCGACGGTCCGAGGATCGCCGTCAGCGAGCCCTTCGGGACAGTCAGATCGACGCCCTCGAGGACGGCCTGGCTGCCGAATGACTTGTTCAGGCCGCTGACGACGAGATCGGTCATGCGGCCGTCCTCGACCGGGACGGCATCCGGTCGAACCAGCGCCCGAGGACGTAGCTCGGGACCGCGGCGATCAGGATCATCAGACCAGCGTAGGGGGCCGCCTGGCTGTAGGAGAGGTTGGTCTGGAATGCCCAGAACTCGGTCGACAGGGTCTGCGCGCCCGTGGGGATCAGGACGAGGGTCGCCGTCAGCTCGGTGACCGCGCTGAGGAAGACGAGGCAGAAGCCGGCGGCCAGGCCCGGGGCGACGAGCGGGATCGTCACTCGCCAGAGCACCTCGAACCGCG
>DATAUX010000160.1:0-4277 GCA_036268015.1 Solirubrobacteraceae bacterium
CTAAAGCCATTCCAGCGATCAAGCCCGGACGCCAAACGCCGGTCGTCGATTCCGACCGCGAACTCTTCGCCGTCTGCGTTCGCTAGCGCGCACGCGATCTTCTGGACGGTCGCGCCACCGCTCGCCCTGCTCTTGTCGTCCCAGAAGTGGGACTCATCTCGATCGAGAATGACTCTGGCTTCCGGCTCCGAGATCGTCTGCACCATGCTGTCGAGTCTAGTTTCGCGGCATCCTCGGCGTCCACCGGTGGTTTCTGGGTTCCGGGCGGCGTTGCGCGGCGTCCCCGTTAGCGGCCCGCGGTTTGACGTGCGAAGGCCCGTGCTACGAGCTTCGCGTCTTCTGGCCTCGGCGCGTAGTGGAGGTACTTCATTGTCGTCTGGATGTCGGCATGGCCCATCCACTCCTGCACGCGTCGGATGTCGGCGTGGGCGATCATCCGCGTGCCGAAGGTGTGGCGGAGGTCGTGGAAGCGCAGGCGTCGCAGGCCGGCGCGACCGAGAGTCGCGGCGTAGCGGCGGCGCAGGGCCGAACCGTCGAGGTACTCGCCGGCGTCGCCCGGGAAGACGAGATCGTCCTCGCCAGTGAACAGGTCACGCTTGGCGAGTTGCGTCAGGGTGTCCGCGACGTCAGGGGCCAAGGGGACCGAGCGGATCTTGCCGGACTTCGGCGTCGTCAGGTGGCCCTGGCTGTAGCTGCCGCGGACTCGGATCGCCTCGCCGGCGAAGTCGACGTCCCGCCAGTGCAGCGCCAGCAGCTCGCCCATCCGCAGGCCCGTGAACGCCGCCGTCAGGAAGATCGCCGCGTCCTGCTCCGACTCGGCCGCCCGCACCAGCGCGTCGATCTCCTCCGGCGAGAACACCTCGATGTCCCCGCTGCGCGTCAGCGGCGGCTTCTCAACGTCGGTCACCGGGTTCGTCGTCAGGCCGTAGACCTTGCGGGCCCGCTGGAAGATCCCGTGCAGGAGGACGAGCGCCTTGCGTCGCGAGCTCGGCTTGACCGCCGTCATCGTGGCGATCCACGCCTCGACCTCTCGCGTCGTCACGTCTTCGAGTCGCCGCTCGCCCAACGCCGGGACGATCTGGCCGTTGACGATCCACTGGTATCCGTTCACGGTCGTCGGCTTTCGGGCCCGGTCGTGCTCGATATAGCGCAGGTACTCGGCGGCCGCGTCGGCGACCGTCGCTCCCGTCCGCACGAGGCCCGGCAGGGTTCCCCGGCGCGCGTCGGTCAGCGTGGCGGCAAGCCAGTCCTCCGCCGAGCGCTTCGTGACGTACCCGGCCGGCGGGCGGGTACGCCCGGTCCAGGCTGGTCCGAGCCGCTTCTGCACCTGCCGACCGTCGGGCAACCGGTACTTCGCGTACCAGACCGGGCCCCGCGCGCCCTCGCGGCGGACCACATGGCCGCTCGGTTGCTGGGCTACAACCGACCCCATCGCCCGACCGTTGTCCGAGTCCCGAACGCCATCTCTGCGGACATTCTACCGGCTCTCGGGACAAATTTGGGACAAAGTTCCGAATCTCGTCCCGAGGTGCTCCGACAAAAGTGCTGATTACCAGGGCTTTCCTAGAGCCGACGCGGGGACTCGAACCCCGGACCCCTTCATTACGAGTGAAGTGCTCTACCAGCTGAGCTACGTCGGCATCTGCAGGGAGTTCCCGTCTCCGGTTCGCGGGGGTCCGGTCGCAGTTGCAGCCGTTCTGCTGTAGATCTGCGCTGAAATTCCCGCTACCGCGGCGATGCCGGCCCCTGCGGGTTCGGCTGCCGCATTGCAGGGTAGCGGGATGGCCGAATGGTCAGCTCTGCGCAGGAGGCGGGTTCATCGGCCGACGGGCACCCGGACACCCGCTCCTATGCTCGCGCCGACGGCCGCCCCCGGCCGATGTGGTCGCCCTGCCGCGATCTCGGCCCGATGCTCGGCCGCCTCGTCAGGCCGGCCGGCACCCTGGCCGGAGCGCTCGCGGTCTGGGCGGTCGCCGGCTGCGGCTCTTCGGCCCCGAGCCACTCATCGAAGCTCAGCTCCCAGGCCGCGACCGCCCTGCGTCAGAAAGTCGCCGACGTCCGCTCGGGACTTGCCGTCCATAACCTCGCCGGCGCCGAGACTGCGCTTGAGGCGTTCAGTCGCCTCGCAGACCATGACGCCGCGGCCGGAGAGCTCAGCTCTGCGGAGCGCTCGGCCCTGCGCACCGATACCGCCCAGGCTCGGTCGGAGATCGCAGCCCAACTGACCACGAACCGTGGCTCCGACGACCCCGACCGGGACGACCAGTCCGGCGAAGACCAAGCCCGTCAAGGCCACGAAGCCGGCGAAATCGACAAAGCCGGCGAAGACCATAAAGCCGGCAACGGTCGCCCAGCCGGGGGTGTCGACGACGCAGGAGGTGACGCCGGCCCCAACGGCGACACACCCGCCCGCAGTGACGACCACCGGCCCGACGCTGACCACACCCGCCGTGACGACGACCTCCCCCGCCGTGACGACGACCACCCCGGCGGTGACGACGCCCCCGGCGACGAGCACCGCTCCGGCGTCAACCACGCCCCAGCCGGCGTCGACCCCGGTGTCCCAGACGACGCCGGCTGCCGTGACCCGGCCGCCCGCGTCCGACGAAGAGCACGCGGGGCCCGACCAACTCCAGAAGACCCAGGCGTCGAATTGAGACTGGCTCCCGGAAAGTCGCTCGGCGACGGCCGCTACAAGCTTCAGCGTCTCCTCGGCGCCGGTGGGATGGCATCCGTCTGGCTGGCTCGCGACGACCGGCTCGGACGGCCGGTTGCCGTCAAGGTGATGTCAGACACCCTCGCCGTCGATGACCAGTGGCTTCAACGCTTCGAGCGCGAGGCCCTCGCCGCGGCGTCCCTCTCCCACCCGAACATCGTCCAGGTCTACGACTACAGCGCGTCCGAAGCATGTCCCTACCTGGTCATGGAGTACGTCCCCGGCGGCAGCCTCGCCGAATGGCTCGCCGCCCGCGACGACCTGCCGCTCGACGTCGGTGTGCTCGCGAGAGGCCTCCTGATCGCCCTCGCGCACATCCACGACGCGGGCATCGTCCATCGGGACGTGAAGCCCGCCAACATCCTGCTCGGCCTGGACGGCCGGCCCCAGCTCACCGACTTCGGAATCGCCCAGGCCGAGAATGCCGCCGGCCTGACCCAGACCGGCATGGTGATCGGGACGCTTGGATACCTCGCGCCCGAGGTCCAGGACGGAGCGCCGGCAACCGCCCAGAGCGACCTGTACGCCGCCGGCGTCGTCCTCCGCGCAGTCGGCGGAGACCACGCCGGGTCGGTCGCCGCCCTGATCGACGCGTTGACCGCGTCCGCGCCCGGCCGGCGTCCCGACGTCCCGGCGGCCCTCGAGCTCCTCGCCCGGCCGCCCGCCCCGCCTGTCATCGCCGCGACCGAAGCTCCCTCCACTGCGCTGGCCACCCCCCTCGCGCCGCCCGCGCCTGCGATCGCCCCCGCGCCTGTGCCGACGGCCCCCGCGCCCACGGCGACGGCCCCCGCCCCTACGGCCCCAGTGCCCGCTCTCGTCGCCACTCTGGAGCCGGAAGTCACGACGCAGAGGCCGGCCGTGCCGACCGAAGCCGTGCCCCTGGGCGCGCCGGCCGACCGCCCTCGTGAGATCGCCGGTCAGCCAACCGCCCCGAGCACCGCGCCCCCTCGCCGCAGGGTCTCGCGCCGGCTCGTGATCGCCGGCCTGGCCGTGCTCATCGTCATCGTCCTCGTCGCCCTGGCAAATGCCGGTGGCGGCGGCTCATCCCACGGGCCCAAGGCCGGGAGTACCGCGCTTCCCGTGCCGACCCCGACCGCCCCCCTCCAGCAGCAGCTCCACGCCCTCGACCGCGTCGTCAACACCGCCGCCGGCCACTAGCTAGGTCCACGACCCGGCCGACTGGTCCGTGTCGGGCTACCTGTCCGCCCAGACGCCGGCCAGTCGGACGATCACCGCGGCCGCGGCCGCCATGTCCCGGACCGACACCCATTCCCTGACCGAATGGAACTCGTGACCCCCGGCGAAGATGTTCGGCGTCGGCAGGCCCATCGCGCTCAGCCGGGACCCGTCGGTCCCGCCGCGGATCGGCTTGCGGATCAACTCGATCCCCTCGGCCGTGATCGCCGACTCGGCGGCGGCCACGATCTCCGGGAAGTCCTCGAGATACCGGCGCATGTTCGGGTACTGGGGTGTCACGTCCAGTTCCATCGACGCGGTCGGCGCGCTCCCGACGACGTCCTCGGCGATCTCCCGGAGGACCCGAACGTGGTCGGCCAGCAGG
>DATAUX010000161.1:0-11010 GCA_036268015.1 Solirubrobacteraceae bacterium
GGGCCCGCTGGCCGAGGTCAAGACCCACGCGGATGGAGACCGCTGGACTCTGGTCTTCGTGCGGGAGCTCGGTCACTCGCCCGACAAGGTCTGGGCGGCTCTGACGGACCCGGACCAGCTGGTCGGGTGGGCTCCGTTCACGGCCGACCGCGATCTCGGCAGTCCGGGTGAGGCGACGCTCACGATGCTGGATGCCGGCGACGCCGGCGACCTCCCGCCCGCAGCGGTCATCCAGGCCGCCCGGCCGCGCCTGCTCGAGTACACGTGGGGCGGCGACCGGTTTCGCTGGGAACTGGCGCCGACCGCGTCGGGCACCCGCCTGACCCTCCGCCACACGGTGTCCGATCGGAGCATGGCCGCGAAGGTGGCCGCCGGCTGGCATCTCTGCGTCCTGGTCGCCGATCGCCTCCTCGACGGCGCCCCGATCGGGCCGATCCGCGGCCAGAACGCGATGAACTACGGTTGGGAGAACCTCCGGGCGGCCTACGACGACAAGCTCTGAGCCGTCCTCCGGGCGAACGCGACGCCGGCCAGCCCGAGCGAGCCGACGAGGATCGCCAGACACCAGGCGGTCGCCTGCCACGGATTCGAGCCGGCCGGCCCGCCGACGAGCAGGCTGCGGAGCGTCTCGATCACCGGTGTGACCGGTTGGTGGCGGGCGAAGCCCTGGAGCCAGGACGGCATCGTCGAGACCGGGACGAAGGCGCTGCTGGCGTAGGGGAGGAACATGATGAAGAAGGCAAACCCGTTGGCCGCCTCCGGGGACCCGGCGAGCAGGCCGACCGCCGCGGCGAGCGCGGAGATCGCGGCGACGAAGAGCGCGAGCACGCCGATCACGCCGAGCCAGTCCAGCGGACCCGCGGTCGGGTGGAAGCCGATCAGCAGGGCGACGCCGACGACCAGCCCGGTCGACGCCGCGTTTCGCGCGAGGCTCGCCGCCACGTGACCGGCGAGCACGGCCGTTCCGCCGACGTCGAGTGAGCGCAGCCGGTCGACGATGCCGCCGGTCATGTCCTGGCTCACGGTGACGGCCGTCGTCGCCGAACCGAATCCCGCGCACAGGAGGATCACGCCGGGGACGACGTACATCACGTATTTGGTGCCCGTGTCGATCGCCCCGCCGAACAGGTAGACGAACATCAGCATCAGGGCGACCGGCAGCATCAACGACGTGATCAGGGCCTCGACGTTCCGCGAGGACAGGCGCGTGCAGCGAATGCTCATCACCAGCCCGTCGCCGACGACCGACCGCCGGCGGCTGAGTTGACCACTATCAGGCATGGAGGACCTCCTTTGGTTCGATGCTGGAACTGCCCGGGCCGGCCGGGCCGGCTCCGGTCAGCGTGAGGAAGACATCGTCGAGCGTCGCCCCATGCACCTCGAACCGGTCGATCCGGGTCGCCTCCGGGTCGACCTCGTCGAGCACGGCGCGGACCGAGCAGGCCCGGCCGTCGGTGGCGACCGCGATCAGATGCCGAGCCGGCTCGCTGCGCAGGACTCGTCGCCCGAGCAGATCGCTCGCCGCGGCGAACGACGCCGGGTCGGCGAACACGAGCTCGAGTCGCTGGTCGGCGACCCGGCGCTTGAGCATCGCCGCGGTCCCCTCGGCGACGATCCGGCCACCGTCGATCACGGCGATCCGATCGGCCAGACGGTCGGCCTCCTCGAGGTACTGGGTGGTCAGCAGCACGGTCACCCCGCTGCGGGCCAGATCCTCGACGACATCCCAGAGCCCCTGCCGACTCCTCGGGTCGAGCCCGGTGGTCGGTTCGTCGAGGAAGATCACGCCCGGCCGGCCGACCAGGCTGGCCGCCAGGTCGAGGCGCCGTCGCATGCCGCCCGAGTAGGTCGCGACCCGCCTTCCGCCGGCCTCGGTCAGATCGAATCGGTCGAGCAGCTCGGTCGCCCGCGTGCGGGCCTCGCGGCGATCGAGGCCCGCGAGCCGCGCGATCATCCGCAGGTTCTCCTCACCCGTCTGCGGGCCGTCGAGGGCCGCCGACTGACCGGCCAGGCTGATCGATCGGCGGACGGCTCGCCGCTGTCCGACGACGTCGAAGCCGGCGACGCACGCGGTTCCCGCGTCGGCCCGGATCAGCGTCGTGAGGATCTTCACGGTCGTCGTCTTGCCGGCCCCGTTCGGCCCGAGCAGGGCCAGCACGCTGCCGCCTTCGGCCGTGATGTCGATGCCCCGGAGGACGTCGACGTCCCCGTAGGACTTCCGCAGGCCGTGGGCCTCGATTGCCAATTTGTCAGTCATGCTGCTGTACTCCTCGGTCAGGGTCGCCGGCCGGCGACCGACTTATTGCGTACGAGACACGCGCTAATGCGTAAGGTATACGCAGAAGGCGCGGGATTGTCAAATCGGAGGAGTCAGTGGACGACGAAGGAAAGCTCGAGAGCGGCCTGCCGCGGACTGCTCCGGTCGGCGAGACCGGTCTGCCGCGGAGCATCGAGTCCGTCTGGGGCGTCCGCGAACCGGTTCGCCGGGGACCGAGGCCGGGTCTCACGCTCGAGTCGATCATCGACGCTGCGATCACGGTTGCCGGGCGGGACGGAATCGCAGCGGTCTCGATGGCCCGGGTCGCGGCCGAGCTCGGGTCGTCGACGATGTCGCTCTACCGGTACGTCGCGGCCAAGGATGAGCTGCTGGCCCTGATGATCGACGCGGCGAGCGGACCGCCACCCGAGCAGCTATCCGCCGCCGACGGCTGGCGGGGCGGCCTGGCCGGCTGGGCGAAGGCCTACATGGCCGTCCTGCGTCGCCACCCGTGGGCCCTGCGGATCCCGATCAGCGGCCCGCCCGTCACTCCGAATCAGCTGGCCTGGCTGGAAGCCGGCCTCGCCGCGATGCACGGCACAGGCCTGGAGCCGGGGGAGAAGCTGTCGGTGATGCTCCTCCTCAGCGGGTACGTCCGCAACGATGCGACGATCGGCGCCGACATCCAGGCCGCGAGTGCGAAACACGCGCCGCCGGCCGGCGCCCTGATGGTCTCGTGGCGACGGGTGATCGAACGTCTCGCCGATCCCGGCGACTTCCCCGAGCTCCACGCTGTCGCCCGATCCGGTGTGCTCGACCAGGACGACGACCCCGACGAAGAGTTCCACTTCGGTCTCGACCGCGTGCTCGACGGCGTCGACGCCCTCGTCCGGGCCCGGGAATAGCCGGTCGGCGGGCTGTGGGTCGCGACGCATGAGCAAGTCCGAGCCCGGCCTCCGCCTGCGCGTGTCCGACGCGTGCTTGCTGCGGCTCCTCGACGAATCCGACGCGGACGAGCTCTACCGGCTGGTCGAGGCCAACCGCGCGCATCTCAGTCGCTGGATGCCGTGGGCGGCCGGCCAGACCCTCGAGGGGACGCTCGACTTCATCCGTCTGACCGATCGCCAGCTCGCCGACAACACCGCGCTCCAGACGGCCCTCGTCCGCGACGGAGGCCTGATCGGCATGTCCGGCTTCCACACGGTCGACTGGCAGCACCGGGCCGGGACGATCGGCTACTGGATCGGCGAGGCCCACCAGGGCGAGGGCACGATGACACAGGCCGTCCGCGTCCTCGTCGACCACGCCTTCGGGACGTGGAAGCTCAACCGGGTCGAGGTGCGCGCCGCACCCGAGAACCTGCGCAGCCGGGCGATCCCCGAACGGCTCGGCTTTCGTGAGGAGGGGCGGCTCCGTCAGGCCGAGCGGTTCGGTGACCGTTACGTCGACAGCGTCGTCTACGGGCTGCTCGCGTCCGAGTGGCGATCGACGGCGTAGCGTCTCGGCCCCTCGTGGGCGGGCCCGCCGATGCGTGCCGTGTCTTCGAGCAGATTCGTACGAAACGCGACGAAATTGTCGTCGTTCGTACGGAAACGCGGAAACAACCGGAACATCGCGGCCCGGATGCAAGCCGGGGGACCGCCGGCAAGCGTGGTGTCGAGCAGATTCGTACGAAACGCGACGAACTGTCGCGGTTCGTACAGAAACTCCAAAACAAGCGATACACCGCGCTCGCGGCCCCGGCCCAGCCGAGCCCGCCCCGGCCCCCGAACGACCCACCGGCCCACCGGCCCACCGGCCCACCGGCCCACCGGCCCACCCCCAACGCGGGCGCTATGACGAGCCCATTCCCCGACGGATCCCGAACCAGCGGGCCGTCGGCCGTGTCCACAGGCGTCTGCCCGGCCGCCTCGACGCGCCCGAGCACTCGGTCCCGGGCTTCGGCGTCGGGCAGCACGATCGTCGCGTGGAGCAGGCCGACCGTCCCCGGCGGCGGGGGAGACCCACCAGCGCTCTCCCACGTGTTCGCCCCCAGGTGGTGGTGGTAGCCGCCGGCGCTGAGGAACGCGGCCTGGGCGCCGAGCTGGGCCATCACGTCGAAACCGATCACGTCGCGGTAGAAGCCGACGGTTTCGGGGATCGCGGCGACCTTGAGGTGCACGTGACCCATCCGCGTGCCCTCCGGCATCCCGTCGAACGGCTCGGTCGCCGGGTCGTCGAGCTCGCTGAGCAGATTGTCGACGTCGAGCCTGAGCGTCGTCATCCGGGCGACCTGGCCCTCCCAGCCGGCGCGCGGCCGATCCCAGTAGATCTCGATCCCGTGCCCGTCGGGATCCGAGAGGTAGAGGGCCTCGCTGACGAAGTGGTCCGAGAGCCCGACCAGGGCGACCCGGTCACGGGCGGCGTGGGCCAACCAGCGGGCCAGGTCCGCCCGCTCGGACAGCAGCAGCGCGAAGTGGTAGAGCCCGGTGTGCCGGCCGAGTCCCCGGCCCGCGGGCTCCTCGACGAGCACGACGAGCCCCGTGTCCCGCGCTCCGAAAATTGCTCGTCCACCGCCGCGCTCGAGCATCTGAAGCCCGATCGCGCGCGTGTAGTACTCGGTCGACCGGTCCAGGTCGGCGACCGTGAGGTGGACCGCGCCGACGGTCGTCGCCGGCGGCAGGTCGGCGGTTGCCGGCCCGCCGGACGCCTCGAGCTGCTCGGGATCCCGCGGGCTTTCCATGTCGAGGACGATAGCGGCCGTGAAATCGCGGTCCGGTTGGCGCGCCGCGGACGGCGTCGTCAGGGTCCGAGGACCGTGATCTTCGCCGTGACGGTTGGTCCGCTGCGGATCACCGCGAGCATCGGCGCGCAGATCCCGAGCGGGGGGCTCACGCATGCGCCGGGGCCGATCGTCTCGGTCAGCGGGAGCGTCGAGGTCGCCGTCAGCGTGCTCGCCGGGAGGTTGACATAGCCGGGCGTCGCGCTGAGTCGGTAGTGGCCCGGTGTGAGGAGGTGGCCACTCACCGTCGTGGGGAGACCGAGCTTCGAAGTGGTCGCGGCCGGGGTCCCGGGCGCTCCCGTCCGGGTCAGTGTCGGCGAGCTGAAGGTCGCGACGCCGACCAGCCTCGTGCAGCGCCGGCCGGGCGGGACGCGCCGACCCCGGCTGGGTCGCACACAAGCCTTCGCGACAGTCATCCCCGGCTTCTCCTTGCTCAGCACGAAGCGGGTGCGCGTGGAGAGCGACCCATCCGGGGTGTCCTGGCCCACCGTGATGCTCACTCCGCGCCGGCGGGCAGCGGCGCTCGTGAGACCGAAACGCGACGGCGTGACACGTAGATCGGTGAGGCTGGGAGCGGGTTTCGGAAGCAGTTCGATCTGCACGCTCATGCCCGCCGCGAGGTCAGTGTCGGCGGCGGTGTCGTCGGCCGGGTCCGGGTCGCAGACCGACGACGGGCAGGCGGCGTCGCCGATCGTTCCCGAGATCGTGGCCGTCGCCGTGTACGGCCCGGCCGCGACGGCCCCGCCGCTGATCTGAAAGTCGACCGACGTCCCCGGATCGAGGTGACCCACGGGACAGGTCAGGCCGGTCGGCGTCGCCGTGCACGGCACCAGTGGGCCGGTCTCGCGACCCGGCGACGGCGGGCTCGTCGGCGCCGGACCGTAGCCGGTTCCGGTCAGTGGGACGCCGGCCGGCCCGGTCACCGTGAGGACGACCCCATCGGCCTCGCTCGGGCCGGAGTTGCCGGCCTCGAAGGAGAAGTACGGGCGGGGCAGGGTCTCGGCCGAGCCGGGGAGTGGCGGCGCCTGCGGCGGTGGGGGAGGTGGGTGGTGGAGTGTCGTGCCAACCGTCAGATCGGCCGACGGAGTGACCGTCGCAGGGACGTCCACGCCTGTCGACGGCTGGGCGCGGCCGAGCCCCGGCGAGCTGCCGACCGGGGGAGCGCCGGCGCCGAGGCTCGCATCGACGTAGATCGCCGGGATCAACATCGAGCCCAGGATCACGCCGGTCAGCCCGGCCCGGCGCAGCAGCCGGGTCGCGGCCGGCGAGCGACGGCGGCCGTCGCCTAGCCGCGCGCGCACGTGAGCACGGGTCGCGCGTGTGTAATAATTGACGGAGCGATCGGGGTCCGCGGGCCTTCCATGCCTTGAACGATAGACCTTCGGAGACGCCCTGATGTCAAGACGTGCGCTTGTCACCATCTCCGCGACCGCCGCCGGCCTGATCTGCGTGTCGCCGGCTCTGGCCGCGTCCACCGCGCCCGCCTCGCCCGGGTCGTGTCTGAGCATGACGCTCAACGTCGTCTCGATGACCGGGACCGAACCCGGGGATGACACACTCGCGGTGAAGGTCTCCGTGCTCGGCCCGGTCCATCAGCGCGTCAACAGGTTGCACCTCGCCCTGCAGATCCAGCAACGCACGTCAGCCGCGTGGGTCCCGGTCGTGACACCTCAGCAGAGGGAGACGTTCGTCAACGTGCCCGGCTCGCGCGTACGGCGGACATGGACGCTGGTCTCGAGCGCGGACGGGATCTACGCGCTGATCCGCAGCGGCGTGCAGGTGAGGGTGTCGGCCAGGTTCGCCGGGACGTGCAACGGTCAGGGACTCGGACCGCCCCTGTTCTATGGCCTGTCGGTCCCGACGCTCACACCGCCGGCGGCCGCCCCGGCCGCCCCGGCCGGCTAGCTGCCAGCCGTCAGCTGCCGTCCGGCTCGGGCGTCGCCAGCTGGTGGCGAATCCGGCTGCGGGCGTCGGCGAAGCGGACGGCTTCGCAGGTGATCAGCCCGCTGAGCACGGCGGCGAGGATCGCGAGCGTCGCGAGCGACGGCAGCCGGACGCCGGCGGGGATCAGCGCGAGCAGGAGGATGCCGGCGACCAGGCGCTGTCTGTTGAAGGTGCCGATGTTCCGCAGGCGGAAGCCGACGTGGGCGAACAGGTAGACGGCCGCGCCGCCGAGCATCGCGACGGCCGGGACGAGCTGGAGGGGATCGTCGACGTGGGCGAGTGTCCTCTTCATGCCGACGGCGGTCAGGCCGATTCCGGCGATCATCGGGAAGTGGAGGTACGAGTAGGAGTCCCGGGCCATCGAGTTCTGGTCGCGGCCGGCGGCCGCCCGAGAGAGGCGGCGCTCGGCGACGAGGGCGACGACGTCGAAGTACAACCACCAGAACGCGCCGGCGACCGCCGTGCCGAGGACGGCGGCGGTGACGACGCCGGCGTCGAGGTCGGTCTGCGCGTCGATCCCGAATCGCATCAGTCTCCCAGCGGGCGGCCGGCCGCGGCAGCCGGATCCTGACCGGCGAGTAGGGTGGCCGGCGGAATGGACGAGGCGACGAACACGTTCACCTGCTTCGGCGGCAACTGCAACGTCCTCGTCGTCGGGTCCGGGCCGGCCGGGACGCCGCGGGAGGCCGTCACGGCGGCGACCGACCAGCTGCTCTCCTGGCACGCGGAGTTCTCCCGCTTCAAGATCGGGAGCGAACTGGCGGTGCTCAATCGTGATGCTCGGGAGCGGTTGCCGGTCAGCGCGATGATGGCGGCGTTCGTGCAGGCGGTGATCGACTCGGCCAGCCTGACCGGCGGCCTGGTCGACGCGACGCTGCTCGACCAGATCGAGGACGTCGGCTACAGGTCCGACCACCTGCGGGCGTCGCTCGCCCTGCCGCTTGCGTTGGCCCTCGCGCCGCCGCGGGTGCCGGCCGGTCCGGATCCGGCCGGGCGCTGGCGGGCGCTGTCGGTCGATGCCGAGACCGGTGAGGTGACCCGTCCGCCGGGGCTCCACCTCGACGGCGGGGGCATCGTCAAGGGACTGTTCGCCGACGCGATCGGCGACCTGCTGGCCGGACACGACGCGTATGTCGTCGACTGCGAGGGTGACCTCCGGGTCGGCGGGGTCGCCGGGCTCTCCCGGACGTTCGAGGTGACGGCGCCGTTCGGCGGGAGCGTCCTGCACGAGCTGGAAGTCAGCGACGGGGGCGTCGCGACGAGCAGCATCACCAAGCGGAGCTGGCTCGACCGGGGGAGACCCGCCCACCATCTGCTCGACCCGGCGACCGGCCGGCCGGCCTACACCGGCGTCGTCGCGGTCACCGCGCTCGCGCCGACCGCGCTCGAGGGCGAGGCGCTCGCCAAGGCGGCCCTGCTGAGCGGACCGGACGGTGCTGCAGGGTGGCTGCGCCACGGGGGCGTCGTCGTCCTCGACGACCTCTCCCACCGGGTCGTCGGCCCGGCCGATTAGCAGGGGGTTCTTCGAATTTCTGCCAGATGGTCGGACGTCTTTGTACGCGTCGTCCCTAGGCGTTATGATCCCGCCCTGCCAGGCTGGCCCAGCTCGGAAGACGCGGGGTAGGTGTCGTCTTGCGGGTTCCTGGTGAGTTACATAACGAGGAGATGCCGGGAGCGGTTTGGCTCGGTTGATGCCCAAACCCAAAAGGACAGGTATGAATCGCAAGCTCTTCACAGCGGGTCTGAGCGCTACCGTCGTGCTCGCCTTCGCCGCATCCACGGCCTCCGCCACGATCATCGGGGATCCGAGCCAGACGAGCCAGCAGGGCGTCAACGGCGCGCAGGACTCGAACGCGGCGACGGCGACCGGCAACGTGATCGACGTCGGGCCGACGTCGAGCGCGCCGAGCAGCGCCGTGCAGGTCGGGGTCAACCTGGTCGGCAACGCCCAGTCGGTCGGGACCGGCAGCACGACGCAGGGGTCGACGATCATCTCGCCCGACAACATCGGTCCGAGCCAGTCCAGCGAGCAGGGCGTCAATGCTCTCCAGGGGTCGGAGAACAGCGCGATCGGCACGCAGGTCCTGATCAACGGTCTCGGCAACTCGCAGATCGTCGGTGGCGATCAGGACTGCCTGATCGTGGCGTGCGCCGCCAGCACGATCATCGGCTCGCCGGCCCAGTACAACGGGCAGGCCCTCAACTACCAGCAGGCCGCCGACGGTGGCGTGACCTCGGGTGACTCGTATCTCACGCCGAACGTGAGCTTCAACGGCCTCGTCGGCTCGACGTCGCAGTTCTCGATCAACGGCGTCGGTGACAGCCAGCTGATCATCGGCTGAAGTCGCTTTTGATCCGGGCCGGCGCCCGGAGCTGGAAAGGGGAGGCCGGGTCTTGGACCCGGCCTCTTCCGCGTCCGGGCTCGGACGCGGCGTCTCCCGCGTTCGGGCTCCAGCAGGCCGCTACAGGTCTGGTTCCGTGAGTTGGAGGCCGCGGGGCGGGACCGGGGAGGACTGGACGATCGACGTCGTCGTCTGGCCGTGGGCGGCGAACTGGTCGATCACCTCCTCGAGGTGCTCGACCGACCTGACGTGGGCCGTCATCACGAAGCAGTCCTCGCCGGTGATCCGCCGGCAGTCGACCACCTCCGGGGTGGCCCGGGCGAGGTCGGCGACATCGCGCAGCTGGCGGGGGGCCGGCCGGATGCGGATCACGGTGGTGAGGGCGAACCCGAGGGCCCGCGGGTCGAGCCGGGCGTGGTAGCCGAGGATCACGCCGGCCTGCTCGAGGCGTCCGAGGCGGTCGGCGACCGCGGGTGACGAGAGCCCGACCCGCCGACCGAGCTCGGCCAGGCTGAGCCGGGCGTCGGCCTGGAGCTCGGCGAGCAGGCGACGGTTCGCGCCGTCGAGGAGGCTGCCGTCGGCCAAACGGTCGTTGGGCCTGCGATTCGTAGCCATGCCCGCGATTCTACCGAGCTTTAGCCATGTCAATCGGCTTCACGGCCGATCATCATGTCGGATGTGAGCTCGCGCCGAGTGCCGCCGCAGGCGTACTTCGTGGTCAGCGCCGTGTTCCACTATCTCGGCCCGTCGTTCGCCGTCCTGCTGTTCGCCCGGGTCGACGTGCTCGGCGTCGCCTGGCTGCGGATCGCGTCGGCCGCCGTCGTCTTCGCCGTCTGGCGCCGGCCGTGGCGGGCGATCGCCGGTCTCGATCCGGGTGGTCGGCGTCTCCTCGTGCAGTGGGGCGTCGTCCTCGGCGTGATGAACGCGTGCTTCTATCTCGCGATCAGCCGCCTTCCGCTCTCGACCGTCGCCGCGATCGAGTTCCTGCCGGTGATCGGCCTGGCCGCCGCGGGTGCCCGGACGCCGCGCAACCTGGTCGCCGTCGTGCTCGCCGTCCCGGGCGTCTACCTGCTGACGCACGTCCGGTTCGCCGGCGCGGTGATCGGGATCGGCTTCGCGTTCGCGAACGCCGGCCTGTTCGCCCGGTACATCGTGCTCGCCGACCGGGTCGCCAAGCGGGCGGACCTCAGCGGGCTCGACGGGCTGGCCTGGGCGATGCTCGTAGCGGCTGCCGTGATCACGCCGATCGGCGGGGCCCAGGCGGCGTCGGCCGTGGTCGACCCGGCCGCGCTGGCCGCGGGAATCGGCGTCGGCGTCTGCTCGTCGGTGATCCCCTACGTGACCGACCAGCTCGCGATGGTCCGGCTGCCGCGGGCGACCTACGCGCTGATGGTCTCCCTCCTGCCGGCGATCGCGACCGTGATCGGGCTGGTCGTGCTCGGCCAGGTCCCGTCGCCGGTCGAGCTCGCCGGGATTGGCCTCGTGATCGCCGGCGTCGCGGTGCACGAGGATCGTCCGAGCTCGGTGGGCGACCCCCCGCGTGAGGCGGTCGGAAGCCGGGGATCCGGCGCTCCCGGATCGGGCGTCGGAGCAGCCGGCGGTTGATCCACCGGCGTTGCGCGCGCGCAGTAGCTAGCCTGGAGTAGGACAGAGCGCATCCCGAAGTCCGACCATCCGGAGGATCCGTTGAAGCGAGCACCCAAGAG
>DATAUX010000162.1:0-3611 GCA_036268015.1 Solirubrobacteraceae bacterium
GATCTCGTCGATCAGGTCGACCAGCGCCACGACCAGGAAGACGCCCGCCGCCCCGAACAGGACATCCCGCGACCCGTGGGCCACACCGTTGTCGATGCCCGTCTTGACGAGGATCGGACCCGCCAGCCCGGCGAGCCCGTCGATCACCACCAGCACCAGCCCGACCAGCAGCGGCCGGCGGAACTCACCCAGCAGCCGCCGCAGGCTGAACTCCCGGTCGTGGCGCGACTCCCGGTCGATGTCGACCCGCGGGAAGTCGCTGACCGGCCGCAGCGCCGCCACCCTCGCGAGCAGCTCCGGCGTCGGCGCGAGGTTCAGCCGCCACGACCCTCCCCCGCCGCGCCCGAGACCCGGACCGAGCGCCTGCGGGCCGATCGTCCGCGCCGCGCCCGTCCTGCCGTCAGTGTTCCGAGCAGAAGAGATCCACGCCGCCGCCGTCGTCCCGTCGGAGCCGACCCCCGCCGCCAGCGCCTCGATCCGGTCGCCGACCTCGCCGTCCTCGATGCCGCTGACCAGCGTCCGGTAGATCGGGCTCCGGTCGGTCAGCTCGTCATGCGTCCCGACGTCCGCGACCCGGCCCCCGTCGAGCACGACGATCCGGTCGGCCAGGCGCACGGTCGACCGCCGGTGGGCGACGATCAGCGTCGTCCGATCCGCCATCACCTCCCGCAGCCGGTCGTGGATCGTCTCCTCCGTCCGCGCGTCGATCGCGCTCGTCGCGTCGTCGAGGATCAGGATTCGCGGGTCGGAGAGGATCGCCCGGGCCAGCGCGATCCGCTGGCGCTGACCGCCCGACAGGGTCAGCCCCCGCTCGCCGACCACCGTCTCGTACCCTTCCGGCAGCTCGTCGATGAACTCCTCGGCCGCCGCGACCCTGGCCGCCGCCCGGACGTCCTCGATGCTCGCGTCCGGCCGGCCGTAGGCGATGTTCGCCCGCACCGAATCCGAGAACAGGAAGCTCTCCTCGAAGACCACGCCGACCTGGCGCCGCAGCGAATCGAGCCTGACGTCGCGGACGTCGTGTCCGTCGACCCGGACACCCCCGGCCGACGGATCCCGGAACCGGGAGACGAGCAGCGCCGCCGTCGACTTGCCGCTCCCGCTCGGACCCACGATCGCCACCCGCTCGCCCGCGCCGACCCGCAGGTCGAAGCCCCGGAGCACGGGATCTCCGTCGCCGTAGGCCAGCTCGACCCCGTCGAAGCGGATCTCCCCCCGCAGGCGCGGCAGGTCGACCGCGTCCGGCCTGTCGACGATCGACGGCGGCAGGTCGATCAGCTGGAAGATTCGGCCAGCCCCGGCGCGCGCCTGCTGGGCGATCGTGAGCACCCCCGCGAGGAGTCGGGCAGGAGCCGACAGCTGGGTCAGGTAGGTCGAGAAGGCCAGGAACGTGCCAAGGCTGATCCTGTGATGGAGGGCCAGCCATCCCCCGAGCGCGAGGATCGCGACCTGGCTGATCGTCGGGATCTGCGCGATCAGCGGTTGGTAGCGCGACTGCAGGCGGACCGCCCGCATCCGCGACCCGTAGAGCGTCTCCGCCGCCTTCGCCAGCCGCTCGAGCTCCCGCCGCTCCTGGCCGAACGCCTTGACGACGCGGACACCGCCGACATCCTCGTCGACGATCTGCGCCAGATCGCCCTCCCGCTGCTGGCCGTCCCAGCTCGCCGGGAAGACCCGCCAGCGCATCCGGTAGGACAGGACGACCAGCAGCGGCGTGACGAGCAGGCTGACGATCGCCAGCAGCGGCGACAGGTAGACCATCACCCCCAACGACAGGATCAGCCCCAGCAGGTTCCCGCTCATCAGCGGCAGGATTCCCAGCAGGCCCTGGACCAGCGTCGCGTCCGAGTTCGCCCTGCCGACCAGCTGGCCCGTCGGCATCCGGTCGAGGTTCTCGAGGTCCAGTGTCTGGAGGTGGTCGTGCATCTCGTTGCGCAGGGCGAACTGCACCTTCAGCCCGACCATCGCCCCGTGGTACCGACGCAGGTACGCGAACCCGAAGCTCGCCGCCGCCAGCACCAGCAGCAGCGTCAGCCACGGCCAGAGCGGCGAGCTCTGACGGAGGATCACCCGGTCGACGATCTCCCGCTCGATCAGCGGGACGACCGTCTGGCACGCGCTCCCGAGGACGGTCGCCGCCAGCGCGAGGACGACGTCCCGCCGGTGCGCCCGGGCGTACGTCGCGAGCCGGCGGATCCAGCCCGTCGGGGGCGGCGGGGGCGCCGGGGGCCGGGTCACCGGCTCGGTCGGTCGCGGCCTTGGAGTGCGAGCTTCAGACGGTCATTGTCCCGCGTCGTCGGCTGGGGTGGCGCACCCGGCCGCCGCAGACGAGGGGGTCGGGTGGCGGCGGGTGGCCGGGGCTGGGGGCTGGGGGCTGGCGGGCCGGCGGGGAGCTCGGGGGCTGGCAGACTGGCGGGCTGGCGGGCTGGCGGGCTGGCGGGCTGGCGGGCTGGCGGCGAGCAGCCGTTGCTTGTTTTCCGGATCAGGTACGAAAGGCGACAAAATCTCCTGTTTCGACGGCAACCCCAGGCGGCCGGTGCCGGCCTCGCCGGGGTGGCCGGGTCCGGCCCGTGTCCCGCGTATTCTTCACCGTCGATGTCGAGAACACTCGGGCTCCCGGTGACCGGCGCGCCGGTCGGCAAGCATCCGTCGATGCGCGTCTGGCAGACCGAGCCGCTGAACGCCGAATCGCCGGCCGACCTGCTCGGGGCCGACGGGATCACGTCGGTCGATCTGTTCTACGTCCGCTCCCACGGACCCGCCCCGACGATCGATCCGGCCGGACACCGGCTGACCGTCTGCGGCCTCGTCGACGACCCGCTCGACCTGCGGCTGGACGAGCTCGCCTCGCTCGGTCCGGAGCAGTCGGTCCTGGCGACGCTCCAGTGCGCGGGCAACCGCCGCAGCGAGCTGCTCGACGTCCGGCCGATCGACGGCGAGATCCCCTGGGGACCCGGCGTGATCGGGACGGCCGTGTGGACCGGCGTCTCGCTCGCCGACGTGCTCGCCCGGGCCGGCGTCCGCGAGGGCGCGACGCACGTCGAGTTCATCGGCTGCGATGTCGATCCCGAGGCGCGGAACTTCGGCTGCTCGATCCCGCTGGCGAAGGCGTCGTCGGCCGAGGTCCTGCTTGCGACGAAGATGAACGGCGCCGGCCTGCTCGCCGCCCACGGGGCTCCGATCCGCGGGATCGTGCCCGGGTACATCGGTGCCCGCAGCGTCAAGTGGCTGCGGGAGATCCGCGTCCTCGGTGGCCCGTCTGACAACCACTACCAGGCGACCGCCTACAGGGTCCACCCGCCGTGGGTCACCGACCGCGGGGCCGACCCGGCCGGGGCGATCCCGCTCGGCGAGCTCGAGGTCAACGCGGCGATCCTGATGCCCGCCGACGGCGACCGGCTCCCGGCCGGCGAGGTGATCGTCGCCGGGTATGCGATCAGCGGCGGCGCCAACCGGGTCGAGCGCGTCGACCTGAGCATCGACGGCGGTGCCTCATGGCGGTCGACCGACCTGCTCGACCCGCCGACCCCGTGGGCGTGGAGGCGGTGGCGACTCGTCGTCGACCTCCCGGCCGGCCAAGTCGAGATCGTCGTCCGGGCGGTCGACTCGTC
>DATAUX010000163.1:0-27365 GCA_036268015.1 Solirubrobacteraceae bacterium
CGAGCGCGCCGTCCGACTCGAGCCGGACCGCGAAGAGCTGGGGAAACGGGAGATCGTTGGCCGCCGCGCCGGCCCCCAGCAGGACGAACCTGCCGTCCGACTGGCGGACGATCGACCCGACGCCGGTCGGGACCTTCGCGACCCCGCCGGTCCCGAACGACGGGTCGAGCGCCCCGCCGGCAGTCAGCTCGATCACGTCCTGCTGACCACTCGGCCCGCCCGTCAGCGCGACGGCCCCGCCGTCCGGCAGGGCGACACCCGGGGCACCGCCCCCGCCCGAGCTGTCCTGGTCGGCGACCTGGCCCGCGTCGAGCCCGATCACCACCCGGCCCGGCGCCGTCGCCACGGTCGGCGCGGCCGACACCGCCACCGCCGGCGCAGCGGACGCCGCCACCGCCGGGGCAGCGGCCGCCGCCACTACCGGCGCAGCGGCGGCCGCCACCGTCGGGCTGAATGGGCCGGGGGCGGCGGTCAGGGCGAGCGGGCCGCCGACGGCGGTGACGGCGACGAGCAGGGCACGGCGGGAGATGGTCATAGGACCCTTCGGATTTGGAGGTCTGGCGGAGACGGTCAGCGAAGCGCGCCGGACGCGGTCGCGCTCGCACTGCTGGCAAGGAGATCCCGGCCGACCGCTCTCGCGGTCAGGCGGCCGACCGGACCCGCGGCAAGCCACCGAGCACCGAACGCGGTCGGCACGACCCGCACGCCGTGCGGCCCGGCCGACAGCACGGGAACCAGGACCTGGGCGACGACCCGGCTGCCGGCCCTGATCACGATCCGGGCGTCCCCCGGCGCGGACATGTCGAGCGTCACCCGCATCCCGTGGGCCCGGTGGTCCGCGCTCGCCGTCTGCGCCGGCACCCTGAGCCCGATCCGCAGCCGCGTCGCCCGGCCGCCGAACGACGTGTCCGGCGCGAACTGCGGCGTGAGTCCGGCGATCGCGAAGTCGGAGATCGACGGGCCGTCGCCCGACCCGGTCTGCTCGAGCACCGACACCGTCCCCGCGACCAGATACCCGCCGGCCGGCCGGACCACGACGATGCCGTCGGCGAAGCTGTCCTCGACGAGCGGCTCGACCGGTTGCGGCTTGATCGTCCCGAACAGCGGCAGCTGGTCGGCTCCACCGAACGCGAGCCGCACACGCAGGCCGGACGGCCCGCCAATGGATCGGTCGACGGCGCCGGCCGACGTGATCCCGTACACGCCGAGCCCGGCGACCGAGTCCCGCTCGACGATCGCCAGAACGCCCTCGTCCGGCGCCGGCAGGAGCTCGAGGTTCTGCGCGCCCAGCAGCTGGAGCCGGCCGGTCGCCGTCGGCAGCCGGGCGACGCCCGCGCTGCCGAAGGTCGCGTCGAGCGCGCCGGCCGCGGTGAACCGAGCCAGCCCGCCCTGCCCGCCGAGGTCGAAGACGCCCAGCACGACCGATCCGTCGGGTTCGGCGACCAGCAGCCCGTTGCCCTCGACTCCGGGGACGACGGCCGGCACACCACCGTTGAAGGTCGGATCGACCCCGCCGGCCGGACTGACGCGTGAGACCTCTTCGACGACGGTCGACGGCGACCGCTCGACCAGGCCCGTCGTCACGATCTCGCCGTTCGACGCGATCGCCACGTCGGTGCCCTCGGCTGCCGCCGGCGGCAGCGTGGCCACCCCGGACGTTCCGAAAGCCGGGTCGACCCCGCCGGTCGACGTCAACTCGACGACGACCCACCGGCCGACGGACAGCACAGTCGGGTTGGTCGCGCTCACCAGCCCGGCCGTCCCGACCCCGCCGGTCGCGACGAGCTCACCGCTCGCGAGCAGGGCGACCGGATCGCCCGGGCCGGTGTTCTGGATCCCGAGCTCCTCCACCCCGCCGCTGCCGAAGCTCGGATCCAGACCTCCGTCCGGGTCGAGCCGGGCGATCACCATCAGCGGCGAGTGCGACCCGCTCGCCGCCCCGTCGCCGACGACGATCAGCTTCCCGTCCGGCTGGCGGAGGATCTCGTTCGGCGACGCCAGGCCGGCGACCCGGGCGATCCCCGCATGGCCGAACGACCTGTCGAGCTGCCCGCCGGCGGTCACCTCCGCCACCGCGCACCCGGTCTTCGCCGGACCGGCCAGGACGGCTCCGCCGTCCGGCAGACCGACAGCAGCCGACGTCGCGCTGTCACTCGCCCCGGCGAACACCACCCGGCCGGGCGCCGCCTGGAACCCTCGCGCCGCCGCAACCGCCGGGCCGGCTCCGACACCCACGACGGCGAGGGCAACGGTCAGTGGCACCGTCCGGCGAAGGTTTGTCATGATCGCTACAACGCCCAACCGGCCCGTAAGTAGCGGACTGGACGGATGATGTACGCCGACCGGCGCTCCGCGTCAGCCCGCCCGCGCGACGCCGCCCGGCCGCAGCGCGAACAGGAAGTGTCAGATCAGCTGACCGCCGCGACCCGTCGGCGCGAGCGGCGCGCTCGCACGGGAACCTTGGCCGGCTCGAGCAGCTCCGCCAGGAACAGGCCCGTGTATGAGCCTGGTGTCGCCGCAACCTCCTCAGGACTGCCCGACGCGATCACCATCCCCCCCTCGTCGCCGCCCTCCGGCCCCATGTCGATCAGCCGGTCGGCCGACTTGATGATGTCGAGGTTGTGCTCGATCACGACCACCGTGTTACCCGTGTCGACCAGCCGCTGCAGCACTTCCAGCAGGCGCTGGACGTCGGCGAAGTGAAGGCCTGTCGTCGGCTCGTCGAGGATGTACAGCGTCCGCCCGGTCGCGATCTTCGACAGCTCGGTCGCCAGCTTGACCCGCTGTGCCTCGCCACCTGACAGCGTCGTCGCCGGCTGTCCCAGGCGGATGTACCCCAACCCGACATCCTTCAGCGTCTCCAGCCGCCGGTGGACCTTCGGGATGTGTGCGAAGAAGACGACAGCCTCCTCGACCGGCATCTCCAGCACGTCGGCGATCGTCTTGCCCTTGAACCGAACCTCCAGCGTCTCACGGTTGTACCGCCGTCCGTGACACTGTTCGCATGGCACATACACATCCGGCAGGAAGTGCATCTCGATCCGGATCTGCCCGTCGCCCTTGCAGACCTCACACCGCCCACCCTTCACGTTGAACGAGAACCGGCCCGGCTTGTAGCCCCGCGCCCGCGCCTCGACGGTCTTCGAGAACAGGTCCCGGATCACGTCGAACAACCCCGTGTACGTCGCCGGGTTCGACCGCGGCGTCCGCCCGATCGGCGACTGGTCGACCGCGATGATCTTGTCCAGCTGGTCGAGACCCCGGACCTCACGGTGGACGCCCGGCCGCTGACGCGCCCGGTGCAGGCGGTTGGCGACGGCCTTGTAGAGCACCTCGTTGACCAGGCTCGACTTGCCCGACCCCGACACACCCGTCACACACGTCAGCGTCCCCAGCGGGATCCGCACGTCGATCCCCCGCAGGTTGTGTGCCGCCGCCCCGACGATGTCCAGGTGTCCGATCGGCCGGCGGCGCTCGCCCGGCACGTCGATCCGTCGGGTGCCCGCGAGGAACTGGCCGGTCAGCGACTCCTTGACGAGCTCGACCTCCGCCGCCGTCCCCTCCGCCACGATCCGCCCGCCATGCTCGCCCGCGCCCGGCCCGATGTCGACCAGGTGGTCGGCCGCCCGCATCGTCTGCTCGTCGTGCTCGACGACGAGCACCGTGTTCCCGAGGTCCCGGAGCCGCTCCAGAGTTGTGATCAGCTTCGCGTTGTCTCTCTGGTGGAGGCCGATCGACGGCTCGTCGAGGATGTAGAGCACGCCGACGAGCGACGAACCGATCTGCGTCGCCAGGCGGATCCGCTGGGCCTCCCCCCCGGACAGCGTCGCCGCCGCCCGGTCCATCGACAGGTAGCCGATCCCGACGTTCTCGAGGAATCGCAGCCGCTCGTCGATCTCCCTGAGGATCAGTCGCGCGATGTGCCGGTCGGTGCTCGAGAGCTCGACCTCCTCGAGCCACTTGAGCGCCCGCCGGGCCGACAGCCCCGTGAACTCGTGGATCGGCGTCCCCGCGACCAGGACCGACTGCGACTCCGGCCGCAGTCGCGCCCCCCCGCAGGCCGGGCACGGCCGCACGCTCATGAACTCCTCGATCCGCTCCCGCGTCCACTCCGAGTCCGTCTCCGTGTACCGCCGCTCCAGGTTCGGCAGGATCCCCTCGAAGCGCGCCGCGTACGTCCGCCGCCGGCCGTACCGGTTCTTGTACGTGACCTGGACCGGCACCCCACCGGTCCCGTTGAGGAACAGGCTGCGGTGCTCGGCGCTCAGCTCCTCCCACGGTGCCTCGAGGTCCACCCCGTACTGCTCGGCGATCGCCAGCGTCATCTGCTCGTAGTAGTTCGACGCGCTCGCCGACCACGGCGCCAGCGCCCCGTCGGTGATCGACAGGCCCGGGTCCGGGACGACCAGCTCCGGGTCGATCTCCCGCTGCGTGCCCAGCCCCGTGCACCGTTCGCACGCCCCGTGCGGCGAGTTGAACGAGAAGATCCGCGGTTCGAGCTCCGGCATCGAAGTCCCGCATTTCAGGCACGCGAACTTCTCCGAGAAGGTCAGTCGCTCGGGTGGGGTCGCCGGCGCCGTCGCGGCCGCCGGGTCAGTCGCCGCGGCGTCCTTCGGCGGGACCAGCTCGACGACGAGGATCCCCTCGGCCAGGGCGACCGCCGTCTCGACCGAGTCGACCAGTCGCTTGCGGACGTCCGCCCGCATCACCAGCCGGTCGACGACCACCGAGATGTCGTGCTTGTAGCGCTTGTCGAGGACGATCGGCTCCTCGAGCAGCAGCAGCTCCCCGTTGACCTGGACCCGTGTGAACCCGTCCGCCCGGAGCTCCTCGAAGAGCTTTCCGTACTCGCCCTTGCGGCCCCGCACGACCGGCGCCAGGACCATGAAGCGAGTGCCCTCCGGCAGCTCGAGGACCTGGTCGGCGATCTGCTCGACCGACTGCCCGGCGATCGGCGCCCCGCACTTGTAGCAGTGCGGCTTGCCGATCCGCGACCACAGCAGGCGCAGGTAGTCGTAGATCTCGGTCACCGTGCCGACCGTCGACCGCGGGTTCTTCGACGTCGTCTTCTGATCGATCGAGATCGCCGGCGACAGTCCCTCGATCGAGTCGACGTCCGGCTTGTCCATCTGGCCGAGGAACTGCCGCGCGTAGGCCGACAGCGACTCGACGTACCGGCGCTGGCCCTCCGCGTAGATCGTGTCGAACGCCAGGCTCGACTTGCCCGATCCCGACAGGCCGGTGATCACGGTCAGGGCATCCCGGGGCAGGGTCAGCGAGACGTTCTTGAGGTTGTGCTCCCGGGCGCCCGAGACGACGATCTGGTTGGTCGGTGGCACGATTATGGATTCTACTGTGGCGAACGTGTGTTCGCTGCCGGCCGGCCGGCCGAACCCAAGGACCGGGCGTCGGCGTCCGCGGGAAGGACAGCGACCACTACGCCGGCGGGTCGCCGATCGCCGAGTTCGCGTACCCGACCAGCGCATCCTCGTCCGACCCGCGACGGCCACCGTAGAGCTGGAGCGAGTAGCGCACGCCACCCTGGATCCATTGGATCTGCGGGGGTGAGCACGACCCTCCGCACGAGCTCGGCGTGAACCTCCCGACGATCCCGTCCGCCAGCCGAACGCTCTCCCGCCCGAAGACCCTGCTGCCGCGCCGCCCCTCGAAGTCCGCGGCGAAGCACGCGTCCGCGCCCCCGCAGTCGGGCGCGAACCCGAGCTCGAGATCGTAGGCCCGGGCCGACGCCGTCCCGGTCGCATAGAGCCGGCTGCGGGTCGAGAAGTACACCGTCGCCGGGATCCGGATCGGCACGCCGGACCTGCTTTCGAGTCGCGGCAGGATGGTCTTCGCCGCAGCCCTCACGTTGACCTTCACGCTCGGCGTCGCGCCGACCGCCGACGCGAGACCCGCGACCGCGGTCACGCCGACGACGCAGGCGCAGGCCAGGACGGCGGGCGGGCGGCGGCTGATCGGCATCGGCCCGCCGCACGATACCCGCGTCGCCCGAACGAAGGTAGCCTGCGACCGATGACGCGTGTGACGCAGCCCGAGACACTCGTCGATGTCGAGACGGCGTCCGGTCCGGCCCGCATCCACCTGCGCCTCGTCGACGACCCGGTCGCCGCCCTGGTCCTCGGTCACGGCGCCGGCGGAGGGATCGCCGCGAAGGATCTGCTCGCCGCGACCCGTGTCGCCCTGGCCCTGGGCGTGAGCGTCGCCCTGGTCGAGCAGCCCTACCGGGTCGCCGGCCGGCGCAGCCCGCCCCGGGCCCCCCACCTCGACGCCGCCTGGACGGCGATCGGCGCCCATCTCCAAGCCCACGAGCTCCCCGGCCTGCCGATGATCGTCGGCGGCAGATCCTCCGGCGCCCGCGTCGCCTGCCGGACCGCCGACGCCCTGGCGGCCGCCGGCGTCCTCTGCCTGGCCTTCCCGCTCCAACCGGCCGCCCGCTCGACCGGGACGCAGGCGCCGACCCGGCTCCCCGAGCTCGACGCCGTCCGGGTCCCGGTCCTCGTCGTCCAGGGCGCCCGCGATCCGTTTGGGATGCCCCCGCCCGGCTCGCAGCGGACCGTCGTCGAGGTCGCTGGCGACCACGGTCTCAAAGCAGACATCGCAGCCGTCGGCGACGCCGTGCGCACCTGGCTCACGGACGTCGTCGGATCGCTCGGGTAGCGCCTCGCGCACCTGATCCGATTGCTCGCGCAGCGCCGACCCCACGCCCGCCGCGTCGACGCCCACGCGACCAGCACCCACGGTACAACCGCTTCGCGCTCACCGCAGTGCCGCCGCAGACCCAAGAAAACTCACGGTGTCCCGTCGCGCCGCCAGGCTCGGGTGGCACGCGATGCCCGCGCGAAGGCTCGCAACACCACTGATTCTGTCCATCCGGCCCGCGGCCGCGCCGCCTCCCGCCGGTGTCCGTCGGCGCCGCCGGCAACCGGAGGTCGTGCGTGCGAGCGCACGACCCCTGGGAGCCGGGACGACCGTCATGCCGCCGCGCGGTCAGCACGAGCGGCCAGCCGTTCAACGACCCGACACCACGTGCCTCACCACGTGGCCGACCACTGTTGGTTCGCCGACGCCGGTGAGTTCTTCGGGTAGTTGATCACCTGTGTACCCGAAGGGCCGGAGGCGAGGATGTCGACGACGTCGCCGTTCAGCGCGCTGACGATGTAACCGCCTTCCCCGAGCGACCACTTCTGGTTCTCGCTCGGCGGGTCGTTCTTCGTGAACGCGATCAGCGGCGTGCCCGCGGCCGGGTCCGACTCCCGGACGTCGAGCACGAGGCCGTTCAGCTTGCTCTGGATGTAGCCGTCGTCGGTGAACGTCCAAAGCTGGTTGTCGCTGACCGGGTTGTTCTTGGTGTAGGCGATGACGTCCGTGCCGGACGGACCGGAGCCCTTGATATCGAGCACGAGACCGTCGTGAGCACTCTGGATATGGAAGTAGAACGCCATGCAGAAACCTCTCCGATAGGAACTTGTACCAAGGCACCTGCGGCCGTCTGGCGTACCATTCTGACGGGACCGACGGCCAAACGACACAGTACCATCTGGAACAGCACACTGTGTGCGATTGCGAGACAACAGAACATGTCGTTCACCCAGCCCGCGGTCGATGCTTCGACACAGCCCTACCGCGGTCCGTGAGAGGCGGGCCCATGACGGCATCCGTGCCACGCCCACTGGCCGGCCGGCGCGGCCACGCCCGCCCTGCGTCCGATCTGACACGGTGCGACACGACACCTGGCGTGGATCCATGATCTCGACGCGGGCGTAACGGTCGGCGTGCGGCCGGATGCCGAGTCCCAGGGCTCGACGATCGCCGCGCGCGGTCGGCCAGGCGAGCGCGGTGCCCGGCCACCGGCGACCATCCGCCCGCGGCGGGCCGCACCGAGCATCACGCATCGTGGCTGTAACCCGGTGCCGGTCTTCCAGGGCGTCAGAGAGCCGCTGGACGTGCCGCCCGGCCGGTCGGGATTCGGGCCGTCGTCGAGGTCGCCGGCGACCACAGGCTGAGGAGGCATCTCGGCGCCGCCGCGACGCCGGTCGGCGACGCCGACCGCATGGCTATCGTCTAACGAGACCAATGCCGCCGTTCAAGCTAGACCCGATCTTCACACCGGCGGCCGACCAGCCGAAGGCGATCGACCAGATCGCCGCGTCGCTCGAGAACGGCGACCGCTTCACGACCCTGCTCGGCGCGACCGGGACCGGCAAGACGATGACGATGGCCGGCGTGATCCAGGCCGTCCAGCGACCCGCGCTGATCATCGCCCACAACAAGACGCTCGCCGCCCAGCTGTGCAACGAGTTCCGGACCTACTTCCCCGAGAACGCCGTCGAGTACTTCGTCTCCTACTACGACTACTACCAGCCCGAGGCCTACGTCCCGAGCCGGGACCTCTACATCGAGAAGGACTCGTCGATCAACTCGGAGATCGACCGGCTCCGCCACTCGGCCACGGCCGCCGTCTTCGGCCGCCGAGACGTCGTCGTGATCGCGTCAGTCTCCTGCATCTACGGGCTCGGGTCGCCCGAGGTCTACGAGATGAACATGCAGCTGCTCCGCCGAGGCGAGGAGATCGACCGGGACAAGCTGCTGCGCAAGCTCGTCTCGATCCAGTACACCCGCAACGACACCGTCCTCTCCCGCGGCAGCTTCCGCGTCCGCGGCGACACGCTCGAGGTCTTCCCGGCCTACGCCGAGACCGCCTACCGAGCGACCCTGTTCGGCGACGAGGTCGAGTCGCTCGCCGAGTTCGACCCCCTGACCGGCGAGCTGATCTCGAGCGGCCTCGAGCACGTCGCGATCTGGCCGGCGACCCACTACAACGTCGCCGAGGGGACGATCGAGCGCGGCGTCGAGGCGATCGGCAGGGAGCTCAACGACCGCTGCGCCGAGCTCGAGGCCGAAGGCAAGCTGCTCGAGGCCCACCGCCTCCGCCAGCGGACCCAGTACGACATGGAGATGATGCGCGAGGTCGGCTTCTGCTCGGGGATCGAGAACTACTCGCGGATCCTCGACGGCCGCCAGCCCGGCGACCGGCCGTACTGCCTGCTCGACTACTTCCCCGACGACTTCCTCTGCTTCATCGACGAGTCCCACCAGACGGTCCCCCAGATCGGCGGGATGTTCGAAGGCGACCGGTCGCGCAAGCAGACGCTGATCGACTACGGCTTCCGTCTGCCGAGCGCGCTCGACAACCGGCCCCAGCGCTTCGAGGAGTTCCTCTCGATCACCCCCCAGATCCTCTTCGTCTCGGCGACCCCCGGCGCGTACGAGCAGAGCCGGTCGGGGAACGTCGTCGAGCAGATCGTCCGCCCGACCGGGATCGTCGACCCGGCGGTCGAGGTCCGGCCCACCCTCCACCAGATCGACGACCTGATGGCCGAGGTCCGGATCCGGGTCGACCGCAACGAGCGGGTCCTGATCACGACGTTGACCAAGAAGATGTCCGAGGATCTCTCCACCTACCTGCTCGAGCTCGGCTTCAAAGCCCGCTACCTCCACTCCGAGATCGACACCCTCGAGCGGATCCAGATCATCCGCGACCTCCGGCTCGGGACGTACGACATCCTCGTCGGCGTCAACCTCCTCCGCGAGGGGCTCGACCTCCCCGAGGTCTCGCTGGTCGCGATCCTCGATGCCGACAAGGAGGGCTTCCTCCGCGGCGAGACGTCCCTGATCCAGACGATCGGCCGGGCCGCCCGAAACATCGAGGGCAAGGTCCTGATGTACGCCGACCGCGAGACCAAGGCGATGAAGGCCGCGCTCGAGGAGACCGACCGCCGCCGCGAGATCCAGCTGGCCCACAACGTCGAGCACGGGATCACCGCGTCGACGATCGTCAAGGGGATCTCCGACATCTCAGACTTCCTGACGGCCGAGTCGAAGACGCCGAAGCGGCGCCGGCGTGGAGCCACCCGGAACACCGACAGCCTCGACCATCACGAGCTCGAGCGGATGATCGTCGACCTCGAGCAGGAGATGCTCGAGGCGGCGGCCGATCTCCGCTTCGAGTACGCCGCACGGCTTCGCGACGAGCTCCGCGACCTCCACCGCGCGCTCGGCGACGCCAAGCTCAACGAGGCGCCTGCCGGCCGCTGAGACCTGGCGGGCCGGTCGACCGGCCGGTTCGGCGCGGCCAGGCTCGGCGGGGCCTCTTCGGTCGGGGTTGGGGCTCGGCTGGGTCGCGGCTTTCGGGTTCGCGACGGGCCGCCGGCGGTGTGGGCGTGGACGTTGTTTGAAAAACGGTACGAAGAGCGACAGTTTGTCGATGTCCGTACGAGTTTGCCGATTGAACTCGCGCGACCCGATCGACCAACCCCGCCGGCCGGCCGGCCTCGTCACCCGGCGGACGGGTCCCGGCTGATCGCTAATGTCATACGTAGGCGTCGCCCGCCTGACCGGCCGGCCCGCAGACAACGAAACCTGAAGCCGAGACGAGGACCCTCATGAGCCAGATCCCCACCACCCCGACCCCGGTCGACGGCTCCGCACACGCGGTCGACGCCGGCGAGCTGACCTATGTCGTCTCCGAGATGACCTGCGACCACTGCAAGGCCAGCGTGACCGGTGCGGTCGTCCGGGTCCCCGGCGTCAAGGCCGTCGGCGTCGACCTCGAGACCAAGCTCGTCCGCGTCCGCGGCGCGAACGTCGACGACGCGGCCGTCCGCGCGGCGATCGAGGAAGCCGGGTACGTCGCACTGACCGCCTGAGCCCCGGCCCGGGCCCGGCGTCAGCGGCCGTGATGGGCGACGACGGCCGCCGGTACCCCGGCCGGCGCCGGCGTCGAGGTCGATGTCGAACTCGAGAACGTCTCCGGGTCGGCGAGGACGAGCCCCGCCAGCAGGACGGCCGGGACGATCACCGCGGCGGCAACCGTCGCCCGGCGCCGGCGTCGCGACGGCACCGGCGCCGCCCGCCCTCCCTTGGCGAAGCCGCGCAGCCGCAGGCTGTTGCCGACGACGCACGCACTCGACACGCCCATCGCCGCCCCGGCGATCGTCGGGCTCAGCAGGCCGCTGATCGCGAGCGGCAGGGCGACCAGGTTGTAGCCGACGGCCCAACCCAGGTTCTGGAGGATCACCGTGTACGTCGCCCGGGCCAGGCTGAGCCCCCGGGCGACCCCGCCGAGGTTCCCCGACAGGATGACGATGTCGGCAGCCTCGAGCGCCGATCCGACGCCGGTCCCCATCGCGATCCCGAGATCCGCCTGGGCCAGGGCGGCCGCGTCGTTGACACCGTCGCCGACCATCGCGACCCGCTGGCCGGCCGCCTGAAGCCGGATGATCTCCTCGACCTTGCCGGCCGGGCTCACGCCGGCGACCACCCGATCGATGCCGACCTGCTCGGCGACGGCGTTCGCCGCTCGCGGGTTGTCCCCGCTCAGCAGGGCGACGTCGATTCCCATCGCCCGCAACCCGCGAACCGCCGTCCCGGCCTCCGGCTTGATGCTGTCCCCCAGCGCGACCGCGCCGACGATCGCCCCGCCCGACCCGACGACGACCGCCGTTCGCCCGGCCGCCTCCCACTCGTCGAGAACCGCCGGTCGGACGTCCGCCCTCCACGGCGACCCCAGCCCGGCGACCTCGTCGGCGCGCCCGACCCAGACGTCCTCACCGCCGATCCGCGCCCGGACGCCCTGCCCCGGAACCGCCCGGAAGCCGGTCGCCGTCGGCAGCTCGAGCTCGAGCTCGCGGGCCGCCGCGACGATCGCGACGGCAACCGGATGCTCCGAATCGAGCTCGGCGGCGGCCGCCGTCGCCAGAATCGCGTACCGATCCTCGCCGTCGGCCGCCCAGACCCCGAAGATCGACAGCTCGCCGGTCGTGATCGTCCCAGTCTTGTCGAGCACGATCGTGTCGACCTCGTTGCTCCGCTCGAGGATCTCCGCACCCTTGATCAGCAGCCCGAGCGACGCCCCCCGACCCGTGCCGACGAGCATCGCCATCGGCGCGGCGAGCCCCAGGGCACACGGGCAGGCGACGATCAGCACGGCGACCGCCGCGAGCAGGCCACGCGACGGCTCTCCGGCGATCGACCACCCGACCAGGCTGACGGCCGCGATCCCGAGCACGGTCGGAACGAAGACTCCAGCCACGCGGTCGGCAAGCCGCTGGATCTGCGGCTTGGACGCCTGCGCCCGCTCGACCAGGGCGACGATCTGCGACAGCGCGGTCTCCGCACCGACCGCCGTCGCCCGGGCCCGCAGGGCCCCATCGATGTTGACGGTCGCGCCGGTCACCTGCGAGCCCGCGTGCTTGTCGACGGGCAGCGACTCCCCGGTCAGCATCGACTCGTCGACGGCCGACGCACCCGACACGACGACCCCGTCGACCGGGACCTTGTCGCCCGGACGGATCAGGAACAGATCGCCCCGGCGGACGTCCTCGACGGGAACGAGACGCTCCGGAGCCGCCGGATCCGCCGGGTCGAGCAGCCGGACCTCCTTGGCCCCGAGCCGGGCGAGCTCGCGCAGCGCCTGGCCCGCCTGACCCCGCGCGTTGGCCTCCTCGAGTCTCCCGAGCAGGAGAAACGTGATGATCAGGGCGGCCATGTCGTACTGGACGCTGCCCGTGAAGGACCCCTTGATGCCCGCCCCGAGACCCGACCCGCGGAGCAGCTCGACCGTCGAGTAGACAAAGGCGGTCAGCGTCCCGAGCGCGATCAGCGTGTCCATGTTCGCCCCCCGCGCCCGCGCCCGCGCGAGTCCGCCGCGCAGGAACGGAAGCCCGCACCAGAACTGGACGGGAATGCACAGGACGAAGGCCAGCCATCGCGCGATCACGCTGTTCTCGGCCCAGTAGGTCAAGCCGACGATCACCGTCGTCAGTGGCGCCGCGACCGCGACCCTCCGCAGCCAGCCGGCGACCTGGACCGCCTCGGCAGCCTCGAAGTCGGCGGCCGCCTGGACCGGTGAGCGCTCGGCCACGACAGGTCGCGCTCCGTAGCCGAGCCGCTCGACGATCTGGACCAGCCGCTCCGGCTCGACGCCGCCCTCGCCGGCATCGATCCGCGCCCGCCCGGTCGCCAGGTTGACGACGGCGTCGGCGACCCCCGGCTCGGACCCGAGTGCTCCCTGGAGGCGCGACGCGCACGATCCACAGGTCATCCCCGTCACGTCCAGCTCGTAGACCGCGGTCGCCCCGGGCGCGGCGGCGGTGGCGGTGGCCGTGGACACCCAGTCCATGTTACGGGGCGCCCTCGACCACCGCGAAGCCTCGCATCCCCCCGCCGCAATCCGCCCAGCCGCGGTCGCCCGGCCCGGTCGCGGATACTCCCGGGCGTGCGCCACCGGACCGACCGATCCGGCCTCGGGCTGGCCGGACTCGGCGTCCTCGCCTTCTCCCTGACGTTCCCGGCCACGTCGCTCGCCCTCCGCGGGTTCGACCCGTACGTCGTCGGCGCCGGCCGGTCGGTCGCGGCCGCCCTGATCGGCGGCGCGTGCCTCCTCGCCGCCCGGGCCCAGCTGCCCGCCCGGCCGACCTGGCCGGGGCTGATCGCGGTCGCCGGCGGCTGCGGGATCGGCTTCGGCCTGCTCTCTGCGCTCGCCCTTCACCACACGACATCGACCCACGCGGCCGTCGTCATCGGCCTGCTCCCCGCAGCGACCGCAGTCGTCGCCGTCGTCCGCTCAGGCGAGCGGCCCGGCTGGCCGTTCTGGGCGGCCAGCGCCGCTGCCAGCGCGACGATCGTCGTCTACTCCGTCTCACTCGGCGGCGGCCGGCTGTCCGCGGCCGACCTCCTCCTGCTCGCCGCGCTCGCCGCCGCCGCGGTCGGCTACGCCGAGGGTGGCCGGCTCGCCCGCGACCTGCCCGGCTGGCAGGTGATCGCCTGGGGAGTGATCCTCGCCCTGCCGATCTCGCTCCCGATCACGCTCGTCGCCGCGGTCCACGAAGGCCGGGTCCACGCCTCGGCCGCCGCGATCGGCGGCCTGGCCTACGTCTCGGCGGTGTCGATGTTCGCCGGCTTCGCCGCCTGGTACCGCGGTCTCGGCCTGGCCGGCGTCGCCCGCGCGAGCCAGCTCCAGCTCGCCCAGCCGCTGCTGGCGATCGCCTGGTCCGCACTGCTGCTCGGCGAGCACGTCGGGCTCGGCGCCCTGGCCGTCGCCGGGATCGTGATCGCCTGCGTGCTCGTCACCCAGCGGGCCCGGATCACGGCCGCCGCCGACGCATCTCCGCCCCAGGAGCCGAGCGCCTGATCGGCCCGCGCTCGGCGATCCCGCTCGACGAAGATCGCAACTCCATCGTCGGACGTCCCGGACAGCCCACCGGCCGTTTGGGCAGGCCGGACCCGGCCGACCTGCCCGCGCCCCGTCCGGACGCCGCCATCCCGCCGCCGACCCGCCGCCGACCCGCCGGCCACGCTCTGACCCCGCCGGCAGCCGCAGCCGGCCACCCGGCCGACCCGGACGCTCGTCCCCCGGTCACACCGGATCTCGGGATCGCCCCCCGGTCACACCGGACCCCGGACGCTCGTCCGCCGGTCACGCCGAACCTCGGAGGTTGCTCCCCGGTCACACCGGACCGCCGAGGCCCGTCGCCGGGTCGCATCGGACCCGCCGGCAGCCAACCATCCACCCCGGCCGGACGCCCGGAACCTGCTGGTAGAGTCGGTTCAGGCGATGGGCAGCAGCATGAACATGACCAGCGGCAACTCGTCGATGCAGATGACCGGGGCCCGCGGCGCGGCGGGCGCCGCCCATGGGACGCTCGACCTGCTTCCCCAGTGGCTGGCGATCGCCTGGACGATCGTCTTCGTCGCCGCCCTCGTGATTCACACCCGCCACGTCCTCGAGAGCCACGGCCAGCGCCGCTTCTGGCATTCGGCTCACGTGCTGATGGCCCTCGGGATGATCTTCATGTTCGCGCCCGCCTCGATCGACCGTCTCGACATCCCGAGCGGTTTCTGGCAGCTGCTGTTCGCCAACGCAGCCGCCGCCGCGCTCGCCTGGATCCTCGCCCAGGCACTCGGCCGGCAGGTCGTCAACGTCCTCTGGATCCTGATCGCGACCGATCTCGCCGCGATGGTCTACATGTGGTCGGCCAGCGGCTTCGTCGCCCCGATCACCTGGCTCCTGGTCGCCTACTTCGCCGCCCAGACGGCCGCCTGGGCCACCAACCGCATGCGCCAGGCCGACGATCTGGCAATCGGCCGGCGGTTCTCTGTCGACTCGGCCGGCGCGGTCGCCGCGACCGCCTCCCAGCCACTTGTCTGCGACCGCGACCTGCGGGTCTCCGTCGGCGTGATGACGCTCGGCATGGCCTACATGTTCGCGGCGATGCAACTCCAGATGTAGACGCCGACCTCCGCCGCTCAGCTGACGCGGATCCTGAACGTCCCGGTCAGCGAATGGCCGGCCGCGTCGGTCCCCCACAGCCTGACCGTCCACTGGCCCGTGCTCCCCAGGTCGACCTGTCCGATCTCGTGCTGGGGGCCGGCCGGCAGCACGCGAACCGTCGCAGCCCGACCCGTCGCGTCGGATGTCGCGCTCATCGACATCGTCTCGAACGACGGCTGCCCGTTCGACCGGCCGACGAGGTACGTATGGAACTCGACGTTCCCCCGGACCAGCGGCTCGGCCGTGATCAACAGGCTCTCGCCGTCCGGCTCGCCCAGCATCCGGTTGGCCGTCGGCGGGCCGACGAACGTGTTCGGGTCGGCGAGCACGAGACCTCCGAGGATCACGGCCGGCGCAGCCGCGGCCGCGGCGATCCCGGCCAGCCGGCGCCGTCGCGTGTGGACGGGGGTCGGCCGGCCCGGACGTCCGAAGGCCCGCAGACGCAGGCTGTTGGCCACGACGCAGACGCTCGACAGGCCCATCGACAGGCCGGCGAGCGTCGGGCTGAGCAGGCCGGTGATCGCCAGCGGCAGGGCGATCAGGTTGTAGCCGAACGCCCAGCCCAGATTCTGGAGGACGATTCCATAGGTCGCCCGGGCCAGCCGCAGGGCCCGCGCGACGCCGCGCAGGTCGCCGGACACGACGCTGATGTCGGCCGCCTCGATCGCCGCGCCGACGCCCGTGCCCATCGCGATCCCGAGATCCGCCTGGGCCAGTGCGGCCGCATCGTTGACCCCGTCGCCCACCATCGCGACTCGCCGGCCGTCGCCCTGCAGCCGAACCACCTCGGCGACCTTCCCGGCCGGCGTCACGCCGGCCAGAACCCGCGTGATCCCGACCTGCTCGGCGATCGACGCGGCCGCCCGGGCGTTGTCGCCGGTCAGCATCACGACCTCGACGCCCATCCGCTCGAGCCCGCGCACCGCGCCGGCCGCCTCGGGCTTGACCGTGTCCGACAGGCCGACCGCGCCGACGACGCTTCCGTCGCGGCCGACCACGACTGCCGTGCGACCCGCCGCCTCCCACTCGTCGATCACGACCGGCCGATTGCCGACTTGGGCCGGACGGCCGACCCAGACCTTCGCGGCACCGACCTCCGCCCGCACGCCCAAGCCCGGCAGCGCGCGAAATTCGACCGCCCGCGGAACGTCGAGGCCGGCGGCGCTCGCCGCCCGCACGATCGCCGCCCCCACCGGATGCTCGGAGTTCGCCTCGACCGACGCCGCCAGGCCCAGCACGCCGTCCGGTGTCTCGTCCGGAGCGGACCAGACCTCCGCGACCGAGAGCTCGCCGGTGGTGATCGTCCCCGTCTTGTCGAGCACGATCGTGTCGACCCGCTGGCTGCGCTCGAGGATCTCGGCGCCCTTGATCAGCAGGCCGAGGCTCGCTCCCCGGCCGCTCCCGACGAGGATCGCGACGGGTGTCGCCAGACCGAGCGCGCACGGGCACGCGACGATCACGACCGCGATCGACGCGAGCAGCCCTCGCTCGGCCTGTCCGGCGATCGCCCACCCGGCCATCGTCAGGCCGGCGAGGACGAGGACGCACGGCACGAAGACCCTGGCGATCCGGTCGGCCAGCCGCTGGATCTCCGGCTTGGAGACCTGCGCCCGCTCGACCAGCCCGACCAGCCTGGCCAGCGCCGTCTCGCTGCCGACCGCGGTCGCCGTCGCGTGGAGCACGCCGTCGAGGTTGACGGTCGCGCCCGTCAGGCTGGACCCCGCCGTCTTCTGCACCGGGAGCGACTCGCCCGTCAGCATCGACTCGTCGACCGCCGACGAGCCCCAGACGACGATCCCGTCGACCGGCACCTTGTCGCCCGGGCGCACTGCGAAGCGGTCTCCCCGGCGCACGTCCTCGACCCCGACCAGCCGCTCCGGCGCGTCCGGGTCGCCCGGATCGATCAGGCGCGCCTGGACTGCCCCGAGCCTCGTCAGCTCGCGGACCGCCCGACCCGCCCGACTCCTCGCGCTCGACTCGGCCCAGCGGCCGATCAGCAGGAAGGTGATGATCCCGGCCGCCATGTCGTAGTGCAGATGGCCGCTGAACTCGCCGCCCGGTCCATTGTGATCGTGGACGCCGGTGACGGTCAGCAACTCGACCGTCGAGTAGACGAACGCGGTCAGCGTGCCGACCGCGATCAGCGTGTCCATGTTCGTCGTCCGGGCCCGCGCCGACACCCACGCCGCCCGAAGGAACGGCCAGCCGCACCAGAACTGGACCGGCGCGCAGACGATCCCGGCGACCCAGCGGGCCGTCGTGCCGTCCGGATCGCTGTAGCTGAGCACGGCGACCACGACGCTCAGCGGGATCGCGACGCCGATCCGACGCAGCCATCCCGCCCGCTCGCGACCCTCGGATGCCTCGATCTCGGCGACCGCCGCCGCCGGCGTCGCCGCCGGACCCCCACCGACGGCCCGGGCTCCGTATCCGAGCCGCTCGACGACCGCCACCAGCCGGTCCGGCTCGACCGCGCCGGTCGCGACGTCCACGGTCGCCCGCCCGGTCACCAGGTTGACGATCGCCTCGGCGACGCCCGGCTCTCGACCGAGCGCCCGCTGGACACGCGAGACGCACGACGCGCAGGTCATCCCGCTGACGTCCAGCTCGACGATCTCGAGGCCGGCCGGCCGGAGCACCCGACCCTCGCCACCGGACACGACCGCGGCCGCGTCCGGGCCGCCCGCCTCCAGCTTGGCCGTCGGGTCTGTCCTGGCCAGAGTCATCAGCTCTATTTCAGCAGGTCGGCCGGCACTCCCGGGACGGCGCCGGCGCCGCCGCCCGTCGACACGCGACCCCCCGCCGGATTCGACGAAAGACCTATCTGCCGGCGGCAGGTCCCAGCCGATGACACACCCGTCAACCAGATCCATGCCGGGGAGTGACGCGCGCCGTGGCCGATCCACGTAGGAGAATCGCCCATGTGAAGACGGCGCTCGCCATCACGACCGCCGCCATCACTGCCGTGATCGCGCTTGCCGCCACGCCCGCGACCAACACCCGCGGCGCGTTCGTCGCGGCGGCCGCGACGCCCGTCGTCCCCGCGAGTGCCTTCGTCCACCGAACCGGCAGCGCACTCACACTCAACGGGCGGCCCTGGCGGTTCGTCGGATTCAACGACTACCAGCTGACGTCCGAGCCCGGCGGATTCACCTGCGGCCGACCAGTCGACTCCGCCACGCTGAACTCGATCCTCGAGGACGCGAAGAGCGCCGGCGCCACGGTGATTCGCACATGGTTCTTCCAGAGCTACTACGACCTCGACGCCCACGGCCAGCAGACCTCCCCCAACTGGTCGGCGTTCGACCGCATCCTCACGACGGCCGCCGCCCACGGCCTCAAGGTCATTCCCGTGCTCGTCAACGAGTGGCAGGACTGCGAACCCGCATCGGTCAACAAGAACCTCGGCTTCTACCAGACCGGCTACGAGTCGCCCGGCTACGGCTACCCCCTGTCGTTCAAGGTCTACGCGACGACGGTCGCCGCCCACTACGCCGCGAACCCGACGATCGCCTTCTGGCAGATTGGCAACGAGCTCGAGAACAACACCCCATCCGGCTGCGACACGTCGGCCGAGACCGCCGGAGCCGGCGCGCTGCGCGCGTTCGCCGACGACATGACCACGACGATCAAGACCGCCGACTCCCACCATCTCGTCTCCCTCGGCACGATTGGCAGTGGCCAGTGCGGCCTGTCGGGAACCGACTACCGGTATGTGCACGCCGGCAACGTCGACCTTTGTGAGTACCACGACTACGGCGACCCGACCCACCCGATCCCCGACGACGGCTTCAACCGACTCGCCCAACGCATCACCCAGTGCCAGACGCTCGACAAGCCACTGTTCATCGGCGAGGCGGCGATCGGCGCGGACATCGGCGCCGCCGGCCAGTCGACCGGCGTGGTGAATGCGACGTCACTTCAGGTCCGCGCCAACTTCTTCGACGCGAAGATCACCGCCGCCTTCAACGCCGGCGTCTCCGGTTACCTGCTCTGGGAGAAGCAGCAGGACGCCTCGAACTCGACCTACAACCTCGACAACGGTCTGTACGACGTCGGCCCGAACAGCCTCGACCCCGATCCGACCAACACCGTCACCGCCACGATCGCCGCCTCCCTGACCGCGTCGCTTCCCCCACCGCCGCGGATCCCCCGGCCGGCGTGACCTCGCCCGCCCGGCCCGCGATCAGGGCTTGCCGACGAACTGGGCGGCCATGAAGCAGAAGTTGTTCACCGGGCTCGGGTCGTTCAGCTTCCACTCCGACGACAGGGTCATCGTCGCCGGATCCGGACCCGGCCCGCCGCTCCCGCTGACCGGCTCGATGCTGATCGTCGCGAAGATCATCCCGTTGTTCGGAATCGCAACCGTCAGTGGTCCGCCCTGACTCGTCGCCGACGCGAACGACGTCGCCCCCTGCGTACCGGCGCCCTGTGCCGTGTCGGTGTCGAGCACCGTCCGTGACCCACCGCTCGCCGGAGTGATCGTCAGCGACTGCGTCCCGGCCGTACACGTCAGCGTCGCCGTCCCGAGGCCCGGCAGGCCCACCGTCGCGACCGGATCGACCGCGGCAACCCCGTCGCGCCAGTTGATCGTCAGCGATCGCACGAAGTTGCTGACCGGACCGACCGGTCCTGCCGGACCCGCCGGGCCGGCCGGCCCGGCCGCGCCGGCCGCGCCCGCAGCACCGCGCGGCCCCTCCAGGTCGAAGCCGGACTTCGAGCTCGAACCGGTCGACTTCGACGTCGAGCCCTTGCCGGTCGACTTCGGCTTCGGCAGCGGATAGCCCTTGCCCTTGGCCTTGGCCTTCGTCCCCGATGTCTTCTTGGGCGTCGTCGACTTCGATGTCGACGTCGACTTCGACGTCGTGACGGTGGTCGCCGGCTTCGCCGATGACGACGGCGTCGGCAGCGGGAACGGCAGCGTCTGGGTCCCGGCAGCCGCCCGCACGCCGATCTCGTCGGGGCCGGCGCCGGAGATCGCGAGTCCGGTCACGCAGCCCAGGCCGGCGGCCGCGAGCACCGGCAAGCACAGCGAACGCGAACGCCACCTCATGGCCGGCGCTCCGGCCGGCGACTCACGACGCACTCCCGGCCGAGACGAACTCGGCCGCCACGTAGCAGCGCGGCGACCCGTCCCCGAAGTTCCAGTGCCACGTCACCCGGAAGGTCGTCGGCGCCGGTCCCGGACCGCCGACCACGGTCCGATCGAGCCTCGAGCTGATGATTCCCTCCAGCGAACCGGCCCCGGTCTGCTGGCCGAGCGAGTCGTTGAAGCCGGCATAGAAGTCCGGGCCCGTGTACTGCGTCCGCACGGCCGTGTTCACGCCGATCCGGCTGCCAGGTTCGGACTCGATCCAGGTCATCGCCGTATCCGCGTTCGCATCCGCCGGAAAGAACCGCAGCCACTGCGTGTCCGGGCTGCAGACGATCTGCCCGGTCCCGATCCCCGGCGCGTCGAAGGTCGCCGTATCCCGCCCCTGAAACTGGTCGTTCTGCCAATTCACCGTCACCGCCTGTTGCTCGATATCGTCGGCCGCCGGTCCTGCCGGACCGGCCGGCCCGCGCCGGCCAGCCGGCCCCTGAGGCCCCCTCGGCCCGACCCCGCCACGGATGCCGTCCACCGCGGCATGCGCCGGATGTCGGGCCTTCTTGTGACTTGGACTGACCGCCTTGGCCAGGACGCTGGTCCCCGACCCGCAGACGACGGCCACGACCACGGCGGCGCCCGCGATTCGCGCTCGCCCGCCACGACCAGTACCCGCAGACCACGTCAATTGAACTCCAGGGTGATCTGCGCCGTCTTCGGGCCACACGCCGCCGGCTGCGAGATCAGCCCGGCCACGACGAGCGTGTAGCTGCCGGCGACCAGCGCCTGGTTGAGCTTCAAGCCCAACGTCGCCTGCCCATACAGCGCGCTGAGCGTCCCGTCGCCGAACAACGTCCCGTCGGCCGCGTAGACCGCCCCCTCGACCTCGCGGATCAGCGGACCGTTCGTCTTCACCGGAACCGACAGGTATCCGCCATAGTCGCTGGCCGTCCCGCCAGGCGGGTTCACGAACGTCAGCGGCAGCGTCTCCACGCAGCCCTTGAAGGCCTCCACCTTCGTGAACTTCTCGAGCCCACAGCCCGGGTTCGACGCAGGGGTGCCCGTGACGACCAGCGTGTACGAGCCAACCTGGAGGGCCCCGTAGGCCAGCTTGAGCCTGAGCGTCCCCGACGACTTCAGCGTTGCCTTGCGACTTCCAGCCGCGATCCTGTCACCGCTGAACGTGTAGATCTGGGCCGTCAGGTTGCTGATCGGGCCAATCTTCGTCGACACGTTCACCGACACCTTCGACGGATACGAGGCCGCGAAGTTGCTCGTCAGCGACACGCTGACCCCGAGCTTCTTCGAGCAGCCGGCCGCCACCGCCGAGCCGGTCCCGCCCGTCCACGTCGGCACGGCGATCACGACCGCCAGAGCGAGCATCAGGCCGGCGACGACGATCCCTCGCCTCATCGCGCGAGTCCCGCGATTTTGCCGGCGCCCGGCATTGCTCTAGCCTTCGCCGGGTGCCACGGCGACGCCTGTCCGCTGCAACCGTGGCAGCCCGTCGCCCGCTGGCCGCGTTCGGGGCACTTCTGAGCGTTGGCGTGATCGCCGTCGCCGGCACCGGGTGCGGCGCGCAGGCCGCGGCCGCCGGCCGGCTCGCCGCGCAGACCACGCCGTTCGTCGTCGCTCGTGCCGAGACCCCGGCGATCGCCGACGACGACATCGCCGCACAGGAGACGAGACTCGTCCCGGCCGCGACGGCGACCCCAGCCAAGACCAAGGCCAAGACCGGGCCGGTCCCGCCGGACCGTCCGGCTCTGCGGGCCGACTGGCAGGCCGGCGTGAACCTGACCGCCGACGCCGCCACCGACTTCCTCGCGCCCGGATCCGACGACGCCCTGCAGGCCGCGAGGGCCGACGGAAGCACGAGCGTCGAGATCGTGGCGACCTGGTACATGACCGACGCCACCGCCAGCTCGGTGGCGGCCGACCCGGTGCGGACGCCGACTGACGCCGCCGTGGCGCACGCGGTCGCGACAGCCGAGTCGCTCGGCCTCAAGGTCCTGCTCAAACCCCAGGTCGACGTCCTCGACGGCACCTACCGCGGCCTGATCGCGCCCGCCAACCGGCCGGCCTGGTTCGCCAGCTACCGGGCGATGCTGCTCCACTACGCGACGCTCGCGCTCCAGTCGAAGGCCGCCGGACTCGTCGTCGGCGTCGAGCTCGGCTCGATGGTCAGCGGACCCCGCGACACCGTGCTCTGGCGGAGCATGATCCGCAGTGTTCGCAACGTCGGCTACCGGGGTCAGCTGACCTACGCGGCGAACTGGGACCAGCTGGGCCTCGTCGGCTTCTGGCGGTCGCTCGACTACATCGGTGTCGACGCGTACTTCCCGCTGATCCCCCACGGTCGCCAGTCCCAGCCGACGATCGCCCAGCTCGTCTCCGCCTGGCATCGTTCGTATGTCGTCGGCGGGCCTGTCAACTGGGTCAACCGGATCGCGCGGCTCGAACACGACGAGCGTCGTCCGGTCGTCTTCACCGAGCTCGGTTACGTCGCAGCCTCGTGCACGGCCGCCGACCCCTACGACGTCGCGCCCGTGTGCCCGTCGGGTGCCCGATCCGTCGCGACCGAGCACGCCCAACAGGACGCCTACGTCGCCGCACTGCGCGTCTGGTCGCGCACCCCGTACGTCCGCGGGATCTACTGGTGGGACTGGCCGACCGACGCCAACCAGGGCACCGACGCCTACTCGCCGCGCGGCAAGCTCGCCGAGCAGACGCTCCGCGAGTGGAACGCGACCCGCGGCACGCTGACCACGAAGCACTAGCCGGCCCACGGCCGGCCCACAGCGGCTCATTTCGCCGGGTCGCCGGCGCCGTCGGGCAACTCCGGATCGGCCGTCTCGGCGGCCGCCGGCGGTTCGGACCGCTCGGCGACCGGAACCGGCGTCGCGGTCGCCGACCCGGAGCCGGCTTCACCCGCCGGCTCGCCGACCCGGGCCCGGCCCGACGTGTCGGTCGCCGGCTGCCCGCCAATCTGATCCGGGTCCGACGCGGCCGGCTGATCGCCCGGCGACCCGCCGGTCTCGCCATGGAACTGGGCGACCGTCGGCAGGGTGATCGCCGGCCGCTTGACCTCCCGGGCCGTCTCCTCGGCGGCGCCTCCGAGCGCCCGGATCAGGGAATCGAGCTGCTCCTTGAGGCGAACGACCTGGTCGAAGCGCCCGTTCAGGGCGTCGGTCTGCTCGATCAGCGAATCCGACAGCTCGCGCAGCCGGCGGACGCGCGCATCGGCGAACGCGTCGACCCGCCGGTGACACTCGGCCAGGTACTGGGCGGCCCGGGCCTCGACGTCGCGCCTGATCCGCTCGGTGTCCCGATCGACCGTCGCCTGAGCCTGGGCGAGCATTTCCCGGGTGGCCGCGGCCGACTGCTCGCGGACGGTCTCGGCCGTCTCATGGGCCGATGTGAGGATCTCCTGGACGCGGGCGGCGACCGAGTCGGTCAGCTCGCTCGCCACGAACGCCGGCGTCTGGCCGGCGGCAGCCGCCTGCCGCGGCGGCTGACGGGGCGCCGGCGGCTGTGGCCTGGCCTGGGGCGGCTGGGTCATCCGCCCGATGACACGGTCGAGGTCTTCGTCGAGGACTTCCCGGCCGGCTTCGCCGACTTCGCCGGACTCGGCGGCCTGACCGGGTTCGGGTTGAGGACCGGGACCTTGACGAGCACGTACCGGGCCGTCTCGAAGACGACCTTGAAGCCCTTCGGGATACCGCCGAGGAGACCTGGGAAGTGGGCTCGGATCAGGTCGCCGCCGCGCGGGTTGTAGGCGACGAGCAGGTACTGGACCACGCCATACGGATCGGCGAGCACCGACTGCCACGTCCCGTCGCCCTTGATCACCCGATCGAAGAACAGCCGCGGACGGCCGCTGAGGAGGATCACACCGAAGGTCTGCGAGTTGTCGGTCAGGATCGCGTGACGGGCGGTGACGTTGCGGTTGATGAACGCCGCCATCTGCGCCTCCGGCCGGATCCCGACCGTGAAGCCGCCGATCGAGTTCGTGTTCTCCTGGTCATCACCGGTCCGCACCGCCCGGATGAACGCCTGCTCGAGGGACTGGAACGGGTAGCTCTCCATCGACCTCCAGGCGGTGAACAGGCCGACCACCAACAGCACGGCGGTCACGCCCCAGACGGCGGTGCGCAAGCCGGTGAAGCTCCGGTAGACCCACGCGGCCGCGACGATCGACGTCAACGCCATCGGCATCGCGTCACGCAGCGTCAGGAGTCCCTCCCGCTGAGCGGTCTCCGCGTGGACGCCCATGATCGCCAGACCGAGGATCACGAGCGTCGCCAGCCACAGGCCCATCGCGTCACGGCGCCTGAAGAACACGATCAGCGACGCCGGGACGGCCGCGAACCCGAGCGGGAAGACGTCCGCCGTGAGCCGGATCAGACGGCCGATGACATGCAGGACCCCGAGGTTTCCGGCACTCGAGATACCGGCCGCGTCGACCCCCTGGTTCGCGTTGGTCGCCAGCCAGCCGAACGGGTCGCCGACGATCAGGGCGTTGAACAGGCACCAGAGGACCAACGCGTAGACGGCCGGCGCCGCAAACGCGACGATCGACCCCTCGACCTCGACCCGGTGAGCCCGCCGGCCGAGCAGGGCGAAGCCGATCAGGAGGACGAGCAGGACCGCCCAGAGGATGAACCCGTATCTGGTCAGCAGGAGCAGCGCGAAGCCGAAGCCCCCGCCGAACAGGTAGCGCGGCTCGGTCGTCTCGTACCACGAGACCGCGCAGTACAGGCTGAACGCCAGGAGCGCCAGATAGACGGATTCGCTCATCCCGTTGCCCGCGTAGAAGACGGTCATCGGATTCGCCGCGTACAGCAGGATCACCGGAATCCGCAGGAACGCCGGCATCTCGCAGCGGGCGAGCGTCCGGTCCAGCAGGACCACCGTGATCCCGGCGAAGAAGGCCGACGTCAACGGCAGCGCGACCAGCCCGCTCGCGAGCGGCTTGATCAACGCGAGCGGCAGCAGGACGAGCGTCGTGATCGGCGGGAAGCTGAAGCCGATCGCCGCGAGCTTCGGCGGATCGTCGTACCAGACCTGGTAGGCCCGTGTCAGCCGATCGAGCGCGTCGAACACGACGACGTGCTGGTCGACCGTCACGTGGTAGCCGATCAGCGCGTAGACGGCCATCGCGACGACGAACGTCCCGAAGGCAACCAGTCGACCCGGGAGCGCGAGCGCCGGCCCCGGCTCGACCGGATCGAGGTGCGTGGCGGGAAGTCTTGGGTCCGGACGGTCCTGCGCGGCGTGCGGTACGGGCGGTGGCGCCGTGGCCATCGCCTACCCGCCGCCCTTCTGGTCGAGTCCGTGGACCGTCTTCTCCCAGTAGAACGGATTGAAGAACAGCTGGAGAAAGCCCTTCCACGCGGCGACCGACATCAGACCCCAGTAGATCGGCGTGAACAGGGCGTACTTCGCGAGCCCGAAATACCCCCGCTGAACCGAGCCGGCGACGTTGAAGTACATGAAGAGGAAGTTCGCCAGGAACAGCTGGAAGGCGGCCGCGTAGAAGACGAAGCTCGGGAACAGCTCGCGGATGAATCCGGCCTGCGTGATGAAGAACAGTGTCGTCAGGGCCCAGAAAATCGGGTTGAGCAGGAAGATGAACGTCCCGCCAACGAGCAGTTGGAACGAGACGAAGTTCTTGAAGCCGAGCTGGCGGAAGAGGCGCAGCGGATGGCGCATGTGGACCAGCCAGGTCTGGATGTACCCCTTGATCCAGCGCGATCGCTGGCGGATCCAGTTGTTGAGCTCGGAGTTGGCCTCCTCGAACGTCGTCGAGTCGATCATCGCCGTCCGCATGCCCAGCTTGAACAGGCGGATCCCGAGATCGGCATCCTCCGTCACGTTGAACGGATCCCACGCGCCCAACTCGTAGAGCGCCTCGGTCCTGAAGTGGCACGACGTACCGCCGAGCGGGATCGGCGCGTTCTGGTGGTCGAGACCCGGCAGCAGGAGGTCGAACCACATCGAGTACTCGGTGCAGAACCAACGCGTCAGCAGGTTCTGCTCGGCGTTGAAGTAGTTCAGCTTGGCCTGGATGCAGACGACCTCGGGCGCCGCATGGCCGTAGGCGATCACGACCTTCTTCAGCTGGTCGGGCTCCGGCCGGTCCTCCGCGTCGAAGATCACCAGGTACTCGCCACGGGCCTGGATCAGCCCGTAGTTGCACGCCTTCGGCTTCGTCTTCGGCTGCGCGTCGGGGACGACGACGACCGTGAACTGGCCCGGCAGGTCCATCGCGTTGACCGCGTCGACCGTCTCGTCGTCATCCTCCTCGCAGAGCAGGCGGACATCGAGCTTGGCCTGCGGATAGTCGAGGCCACCGATCCCCTCGACCAGAGCGCCGACGACGGCCGCCTCGCGGTAGAGGGGAACGAGAATCGTGAAGACCGGGAGATCGCGCTCGTCGAGCGCGGCGACCATCTCATCGCTGATGCCGATCTCGTGCCCGTAACCGAGCGAGTCGTATGTCAGCTTGAACTTGTAGGCCGACGTCACGAGATAGAACGCGTCGGCCAGGCTGACGAGGACGATCAGCGTGACCAGCGGGGCGATGATCAGAGCGGCGACGAGAACGACGACCAGCAGCGAGAGGAACGCCTTCTGGGCGTCGGAGATCACGCGGTTGGCGGCCTCCTCCGGGAACCTCGTCACCAGATCGGTCGTCGCCATCGCGATGTACCTCTGGCGATAGGTGACCCGCAGGAACTCCTCGACCTGCCGGGGGCTGGTCAGGAAGGGGACGAGCTCGAGCGCCGTGAACTCCGCCAGCTCCCGGATCTCGTCGTCGCCGAGCCGGTCGGCGACCGCCAGATACAGCTTCTCCGAGTCGAGCGCGAAAGGCACGGCGTCGAGCGCGCGCATCAACGGCTCCGGGATGATCTCCAGCGCCGCCGGGTC
>DATAUX010000164.1:0-26100 GCA_036268015.1 Solirubrobacteraceae bacterium
GATTCTCGCGGCCGTCCGCAGCGCCAAGTCCGCCGGCCTCCGCGTCAGCGTGCTCCCCGGGATCCTCGAGTCGGTCGAGGGCTCCGTCGTCTTCGACGATCTCGACGGCCTCCTCCTGCTCGGCGTCCCCCGCTTCGGGCTGACCCGGTCGTCGGCCGCCGTCAAGCGCGCGTTCGACCTCGTCGCGACGATCCCCCTCCTGCTCGCCGCGACGCCCGTGATCGTGGTCGCCGCGATCATGATCAAGCTCGACACGCCCGGACCGGTCTTCTTCCGTCAGATCCGCGTCGGTCGCGGGCGGGAGCGATTCCTGATCTTCAAGCTCCGCACGATGGTCGACGGGGCCGACGCGATGAAGGCCGGCCTCGCCGATCTCAACGAGGCCGGCGCGGAGATGTTCAAGATCGGCGACGACCCGCGGATCACGCGCGCCGGGCGCTGGCTGCGGCGCACCAGCCTCGACGAGCTGCCACAGCTCTTCAACGTCCTGCGTGGCGAGATGAGCCTCGTCGGCCCGCGCCCGCTGATCGGCGCCGAGGACGAGCTGATCGACGCTTCCGACCAGCGCCGCGCGTACCTGACGCCCGGAATGACCGGCCCCTGGCAGATCCTCGGCGGCCCGACGAGGGTTCCGCTCACAGAGATGGTCAAGATGGACTGCCTGTACGTGGCCAACTGGTCGCTCTGGAACGACGTCAAGATCATGCTGCGCACGGTGCCCGTCGTGATCGCCCGCCGCGGCCAGTAGCCGCCGGTGAATAGGCTTCGCGCATGATCCTTGCGCTGACCGGTTTCACCGTCGTCCTCGCCGTCCACATCATGGCCGTCGTCGTCGCCTTCGGCGTGATCTTCGCCTACCCGCTGATCTCCTTCCTCGGCCGGCGCATGGATCCGAGCGGGCTTGCCTGGTATCACCGGATGCAGGGCAAGATCGGCCGGACGCTGGTCGCGCCGGGCCTCCTGGTCGTCTTCCTCGCCGGCCTCTACCTCGCCAGCAAGCTCCACTCGTTCAGCGACTTCTACGTCCAATGGGGGATCGGCGCGGCGATCGTCCTCGGCGGTCTGAGCGGCGGCTACTTCGCTCCGCGAGAGGCCAAGCTCGCGACGCTCGCCGCGCGCGACGTCGGCTCCGGCCCGGACGGCGCCGGCGGGAAGCTCGGCCCCGAGTACGTCGCGCTGAGCCGGCAGGTGGACATCGTCGGCGGGGTCGCCTGCCTGCTCGTCCTCGTGACGATCTTCCTGATGGCGGCTCAGACCTCCTGAGCCGGGAGAACCCGGTCGACCAGACCCCGGCGGCGTTCGAGCCGCCCCCCGGTCACCCGCGCTTCCCGGCCCTCGACGGAGTCCGCGCGCTCGCCGCGATCGCCGTCCTGTCCTTCCACGCCAGCGAGTTCTCCGGCGCCGAGCGAGCCCGCTGGTGGGGGCCCCTCGCCGACCGCCTGGCGATCAGCGTCCCCGTCTTCTTCGTCGTCTCCGGCTTCCTCCTCTACCGCCCGTTCCTGGCCGGCCACGCCGGACTCGCGCCGCGGCCGAACCTGCGTCGCTACGCCCGCGGACGGGTCCTGCGGATCGTCCCCGCCTACTGGGTCGCGATGACCCTGCTGGCGATCTACCCCGGCCTCGACGGTCCCTTCAGCGCCGACGGCTGGCGCTACTACGGGTTCCTCCAGATCTACCGGCTGCGCACCGAGCCGCTCGGCCTGCCGCCCGCCTGGACGCTCGGCGTCGAGGTCGTCTTCTACGCCGCCGTGCCCCTGCTCGCCCTGCTCGCCGCCCGCCGGCCGCTCGGTCGCCCCGACGCCGGACGATCGCCGGGTGGAATGTCGGCCGGACGAGCGCACCTCCTGGGGCTGGGCGTCCTGATCCTCGCCTCGACGGCCTTTCGCGTCTGGGCGATGCGCGCCGCTCCCGACTCGACGCTGACGGTCTGGCCGCCCGCCCTGATCGGCTGGTTCGCCGGCGGCATGGTGTTGGCGACGCTCAGCGTTCACCGCCAGGCCCGCGGCCGGCCGGCAGACGCCGGCCCGGGCGGTGGGCTCGCGGCCACGCTGTGCTGGGTCGCGGCCGGGCTGTCGGCGGTCGGCCTCGCCTACCTGCTCCCGAGACAGCTCTTCCCACCGAACGAGCCGGTCGTCCGCTTCGCCTTCGAGAACCTCGCCTACATCGCGATCGCCACGGTCTTCGTCGCCCCGGCCGCCGGCGTGATCGGCCGCGGCGGCCTCCCCGCCCGCGTGCTCGCGCTCCGCCCGCTGAAGCTGATCGGCGTCATCAGCTACGGCGTCTACCTCTGGCACTACCCGATCATCCAGACGCTCCACGACCACGGCCTCGGCGACTCCGGGACGCTCAGCACGACCGAGCTCTCGGCGGTCGCGCTCGGCCTCGCCAGCCTCGCCGCGACGGCGAGCTACATCCTCGTCGAGCGGCCGGCCCTCCGGCTGCGGCGAGCCTGAGGCCCCGCAGGACGGCGGGATCTGTGGCATCCTGGCGACCAGCCCGAGATGACACCGACCGCAAGACCACTGACCCCTTGGGCAGCCGTCCTGGCGACCGCCCTCCTGATCGCCGGCTGCGGGACCGCCAGCACTGCAGCCGGCCCCGGCACGACCCCGACAACGCCCGCTACCGGCACGACGACGCACTCGAAAGCCGAGTCCGTGGCGACCTGCCACCGGGTGATCGCGTCCAGTCCGGGCCTGACGGCCAGCGAGAAGACGAAGATCGACACGCTCTGCGAGAAGGCGGCCACCGAGAACCCGGTCCAGGTGCGGGAGGCCGCGGCAGAGATCTGCGAGGAGCTCGTCAACGGCTCGCAACTTCCCGCCGGGACCGCGAAGTCCCAGGCGCTCGCCGCCTGCAAAGCCGCGTAGCCACCGCTTCCGGCGACGTCCTGCCCGCCAGTCGCGTCCCCGCAGAAGGATTAGGGCCGTCGTGGACGAAATCCGTGCCAATGGCAGATCCGAGGCCCACCGATCCGAAGCAGGTTCAGCGCACGCTGGTCAAGTCGCCGCCCGAGCTGTGGGCCGAGCTCAGCAACCCCGAGTCGCTCGCGCGGCGCCTCGGCGAGTTCGGGGAGATCCGCATCACCCGACTGGTACCCGAGAAGACCGTCGTCTGGGAGGGCGAACGCGCAAGCGGCACGGTCGAGATCGAGTCGTCGGGCTGGGGGACGAAGGTCCGGCTCAGCGCGACGCCGTACGCGGTCGACGCCCAGCTGGAGCGCGACGGCCGGCCCGAGGCTCAGGCGCTGCGCGACGCTGTCGCGGAGATCGAGCCCGGCCGCGGGGCGGCCGCCGAGATCGAGCCGGAGCGCGAGGCGGCATTGAAGGCCGAGCTGGCGCGCGCAGCGGCACTCGCAGCCGAGCTCGAACGCGAGGCGGCGATCGAAGCCGCGCTGCGCGAAGAGATCGAACGCGAGGCGGCGATCGAAGCCGCACTCCGCGCCGAGATCGAGGCCGAAGCCGCGCTCGAGGCCGAAACCGCGCTCGAGGCCGACCGCCGCCGGCGGACGGCCGCGGTCGAAGCCGAACACGACCGTGAAGTCGCCCTGGCGGCCCGGCCGGCACTCCCCGCCGCCGCGAGCGCCACGGATGTCGACGCGCCGGCCGAAGCTCGCGGGTTCCTCGCACGCTTTCGCAAGCGACGCAGGCACGCCCCGGCCGCGGCGCCGCAGCCCGCCGCCGTGCGGGCGCCGACGGCCACGCCCGGTCCCCGCCACGACGCCGGATCGGACCCACGAACTGCGGGCTCCGTCGATCCTGCCCGCCCGGCCTTGAAGACCCCGGCTGTCGCGAGGCCGGCATCCACCCCGGCCCACCACGGCCCGACGATCCCCGCCCGCCCGGACCCGGCCGCCCAACGTCCACCCGTCCGGCTCTCGGCACTCGCCTTCGCCCGCGCCAACCCCGGTGCCGGAGCCCTCCCGGCGAGCACGACCGCGCCCGCCGCCGAAGCCCCGCCGCTGAGCACGGCGGCGGCCGAGTTCGACCGGCCCGGCGCCGAGACGATCACCGCCGCTCGCCGACCGCGCTCCGCAAGAACCCCGTCGAAGCCCGTGCTCGACGACGAGCAGACGCTCGCCGTCCTCTCGAGCGTGCTCGACGACCTCGGATCCGCGCACCACCGCCCGTTCTCGCGCGAGTAGCCCGCCGCCAGCCGCGTTGCATTTCGCGGCCCCCCCGCCGGCAGGCCATAGCATTCGCAGGCCCGATGCGTCGAAGGGCTCCCCAGACCTACGCCGAGCGTCTCGCCCAGCTCGAGGCGCTGCGCAAGGAGTCGCTCCACGCCGCCGGCCCGGACGTCGACAAGCAGCACGGCAAGGGCAAGTACACCGCCCGCGAGCGGATCGACAAGCTGCTCGACCCGGGAAGCTTCCACGAGCTCGACGCGTTCGCCCGCCACCGGACCCACGACTTCCAGATGCAGAAGACCCGGCCGCTCGCCGACGCCGTGATCACCGGGCACGGAACGATCGACGGTCGCCGCGTCTGCGTCTTCAGCCAGGACTTCACCCGCTTCGGCGGGTCGCTCGGCGAGGTCATGGGCGAGAAGATCGGCAAGGTCATGGACCTCGCCGAGAAGACCGGCTGCCCGGTCGTGGGCATCAACGACTCCGGCGGCGCCCGGATCCAGGAGGGCGTCGTCTCGCTCGCCGCCTACGGCGAGATCTTCCAGCGCAACGTCCGCTGCTCGGGCGTGATCCCCCAGATCTCGCTGATCATGGGCCCATGCGCCGGCGGCGCCGTCTACTCGCCGGCGATCACCGACTTCGTCTTCATGGTCAAGGAGACGTCGCACATGTTCATCACCGGGCCCGACGTCGTCAAGACCGTCACCGGCGAGGATGTCGGCTTCGAGGAGCTCGGTGGAGCGATCACACACAACACCAGATCCGGGGTCGCCCAGTTCGCCGCCGACGACGAGGACGCCTGCCTCGAGGACGCCCGCTACCTGCTGTCCTTCCTCCCCCAGAACAACCTCGAAACCCCGCCGCGCACGGTGCCGACCGAAAGTCCCGATCGATCCGAGGCGGACCTGGACACGATCGTCCCGGAGAACCCGAACAAGCCGTATGACATGCGCCGCGTCTTCGAGCTAGTCGTCGACGACGGTGACTTCTTCGAGGTCCACGAGCACCACGCCACGAACATCGTCTGCGGGTTCGCCCGGCTCGACGGGTTCGCCGTCGGGATCGTCGGCAACCAACCACAGTCCCTCGCCGGGGTGATCGACATCGACGCGTCGCTGAAGGCCGCCCGCTTCGTCCGCACATGCGACGCGTTCAACATCCCTCTGATCACCTTCTGCGACGTCCCCGGCTTCCTCCCCGGAACCGACCAGGAGTGGCGGGGGATCATCCGCCACGGGGCGAAGCTGCTCTACGCGTTCGCCGAGGCCACGGTGCCCAAGATCACCGTGATCACGCGCAAGGCGTTCGGCGGCGCGTACGTCGTGATGTCGTCGAAGCACCTCGGCGCCGACCTCAACTACGTCTGGCCGACGGCCGAGGTCGCCGTGATGGGACCCGAAGGCGCCGTCAACGTGATCTATCGCCGCGACATCGCCGCCAGTCCGACACCCGACCAGCGCCGCGACAAGCTGATGGACGACTACCGGGCCCGCTCGGCCAACCCCTACTCGGCCGCCGAGCGCGGCTACATCGACGACGTGATCATCCCCCACGAGACCCGGCCCAAGCTGATCGCCGCGCTCCACATGCTCGCGACCAAGCGCGAGGTCGGGCCCCGGCGCAAGCACGGGAACATCCCCCTGTAGAGAGAACGTCCCGCGGCCTGGCTCAGAAGCTCATTCCCTGAGTGGTCGCACCCTGCGCCCCGGTCTGACGGGTACTCGTGCTCTTTCCGGGGCGATCGTGGCGCTTGGCGGCCGGCGGGCGGCCGGTGGCGCCGGTGGGGGATGTGGAGTCGGTGGGGCCGGTAGCGCCGGCGGCTGGGGTCGCGCTGACCGGCGGAGTCGCCTGCGTCTGCGCCGGCGCGACCGGCGACTTGTCGCCGCAGCCGGACACGAGCAGCACGACGGCCGCCACAGCGCCCGCCGCCGCCCGGCCCGTCGTGATCATCGGACGCCGTGGGCGGCCGGGCGGCCGGCGGGAATCCGGTTTCGTGGACATCCGGCGGTCGATTGTACGGTCAGGGTCGAGCTCGTCTTCCGGGCGGGCCACGGCCGCAGCCGGCGGTGGGTTCGTTCGTTCCCTTCTCGCCAGACCCCCAGTACTGGACGGTCCAGTACTGGGGGCGTTCTGCAGGGAACACATCGACGCCCCCGGCCGAGACCCCTGCGACCAGGGCCTCGGCCGAACGGCCGCTGCGTGATTCGTCTAGGCCGACTTTGCGGCGCGCGTCCGGGCGACGGTGAAGCTGACCCGCTGGGTCCTGCCCCCGGTGGTCACCGCGTACGTCAGCTTCGTCGAGTCGCCGCAGGCCACCAGCTTGGGCCCGGCGGCGATGACCTCGGGCGGGAGGCTCCGCTTGATCGTCGTCACGGCCCTTGCGGCCTTGCCGGGATCCTTTCGCGAGACGCGGACCGTGTGCTTGCCGTGGCTCCATTGCGCGGAGACGTAGGCCTCGGCGGGCACGGCCGACGGCGAACACGGGAGCGTCGCCGGCGGCCGCAGGACGCGGACGCCGCCGGACTCGGTGACCCACTTGTAGCCGAGGCCCGAGTTGGCCAGGTCGACATCGGCCAGCGGGAACTGCTGGCGGACCGGCTGGGTCGTGTACCCGGGCACCGGGGTCGCCACCAGCTGGCAGCCGGCGTCGGCGACCGTGCACGAGCTGCTCGCCGGAACCGGTACGTCGGTCGCCGAGCCGCTGGCGCGCAACCAGTAGATCGTGTCGCCGTCGCGGACCGCCCCGGCAGCCAGACCGGCGGTTGCCGGCGCCAGCGCGCGGATCCCGGTGACCGGGTTGGCCGTCGCGAACTGGGTCACCGTGTTGTCACACGGCGCGCTCGCCTCGAGGTAGGAGATCGAGCCCGTCGTCACGGTCGGCGCGCTCGGCAGGCTGAAGCCGCAGGTACCACTGATCAGGCCCGTATCGAGCAGGGCCGACGGCGTGCCGGTCAGCGTCGCCGAGCGCAGTTCCCAGGCGATCCCGACGCCGTACACGGAGCCGCCGGTCATGTTCCACACATAGCCGACCCCGGACGGGCCGAGGTCGAGCTGGTCGACCGTGTCGTGGACGGCCTTGAAGCCGCAGTCGACGTTGTGGGTGTCGTCCTGCGTGCAGAGCTGGACCGAGCCGCCTCCGAGGTGCCGTGGCTTGTTGGAGTTGACGGGGAGGTACTCGATCGTCGGGATCGGCGCGCCGGCCGAGTGCCGGACGAACGCGAGGTTGCCCTTCCAGATCGACGGTGTCGTCTCCGACTTGCCGGGTGTGCTGGCCGCCGTGAGCTCGTGCTCGGCCGGCGTTCCGGTCAGCGTCAGCTCGTAGATCTGGCAGCCGCTCGCGGTCTCCCAGTCCACAGACGGCGACAGCGTCCCCGTCTCGCCGGATGGCGCGACCGAGCAGCGCGAGTAGACGACGACGGGCTTGCCGGCCGCGTCGGGTCCGGCGTCGGCATCGAAGGGGACCGACTGCTCGGCGACGGGCAGCGGGCTGAGCACTCCGCTCTGGAGGCGCATCAGCGCCCACTTGCCCGTGGTCGGATCGATTTGACTGAGCACGACCTGGCCGCCGTAGGCCGTGATGCCGGCGGTGGCCGGCGCCGGCGCGAGCACGGTGTCAGCCGCCTGGGCCGGCGCGGCGACGGCGATCGGCGCGGAGAGTGCGAGGACGAGCAGTGGAGTGATCGTGCGTATGCGAATCATGCACCCATAACCCAGCGCCGGCAGTCAAAGTTGCGGCTGGGAGTGAGGTTGTGCGATCCCGCCCGCCCGAAGGGCCGGGCACTCAGAGCGAGACCATCTCGGCCGCGACACGCCCGGCACGCCAGGCCGCCAGAACGCCGATTCCGATCGCCAGATCCTGGATCGCCAGGCCGGTCGAGTCGAACAGGGTGATCGCCTCCGACCGGCCCCGTCCTGGCGCCTCGCCGGCGAGCACGGCCCCGAGCGAGGTGACCTGCGACCGGGCGACACGCCCGACCGCGACCGCGCCCGCGAGCTCGCCGCCGTGCGACGCCTGCTCCCACTGGTCGCAGAACAGGTCACACCCGACCACGGCGTCGATCGTCGCCTCGGCCTTGCCCGACCCGTCGGCCCCGAGCATGTTGAAGTGCGTCCCCGGCCGGAGCGCCCCGACTTCGAGCACGGGCTCGGCGCCCGGCGTGACGCAGCAGACGATGTCGCAGCGCAGCGCGTCGGCCGTCGACCCGACCTCCCACCCCAGCTCCTGCGCGAGCTCGCCCGCAGCCTGCGCCCGCGGGTCGGCGCAGATGCCGCGGCCGTACCCGGCGGCCGCCATGCAGCGGGCGGTCGCCGCCCCGTTGAGTCCGCACCCGATCAGGCCGACGGTCGTCGCGTCCGGTCGGGCGAGCGCCCGGCTGGCGACGGCGGCGGCCGCCCCGGTCCGCAGGGCGGTCACCGACCGGGCGTCGATCAGCGCGAGCGGGGCGCCGGTGGTCGCGTCCGAGAGGACCACGACCCCGCTGACGGTCGGCACGCCGATGCCGGCGTTGGCCGGGAACGAGCTGACCCACTTGAGCAGCGCGATCCCGTCCCCGCGGGCCGGCATCGCCCGGAAGTCGCCGTGCGGCGGACTCTGGAGGTACACCTTGGCCGGCATCTGCCAGTCGCCGTGCTGGTGGCGCAGGAACGCATCGCCGACGAGGTCGATCGCCGCCGCAGGGCTGACCGCGTCGAGCACGGCGTCGTGGTTGATGACCGCAATCAAAAGCTCGTCCGCCGGCCGGCACCCGCCGTGGACGCGGCAGCCTACCGGGCGTGCGATCATCCCAGGTCGTGGACCCCGGGCCCGAGCTGCAACTCACAACGCCGGGCGCATCCCCAGAGGAAACCGCGGCGATCGTCGGCGCGCTCGAGGCGACCTGGCGTGCCCAGGCAGCGCCGCCGGCCGGCGCCCCGCCGGCCGAGAGTCCGTGGTTTCGCGCAGGGCTCGTCGAGGGCGTCGATCGAGGCCGACGGTGAGGGTCACCGCGAAAGCCGACTACGCGGTCCGGGCGGCGATCGAGCTGGCCCACGCCGAGCAGGGCTCGCCGCGCAAGATGGACGACGTCGCGAAGGCCCAGGAGATCCCGATCTCCTTCCTCGAGAACATCCTCACCCAGCTGAAGAGCTCCGGGATCGTCCGCAGTCAGCGGGGACCCGAGGGCGGCTACTGGCTGGCCAGGCCGGCGGCGGAGACGACGCTCGCGGCGATCATCCGCGCGGTCGACGGCCCACTCGTCGGCGTCCGCGGGCAGCGCCCGGAGGAGGTCGCCTACGTCGGGGCCGCCGAGCCGCTCGCCAAGGTCTGGATCGCCCTCCGGGCCAACCTGCGCGCCGTCCTCGAACACGTCACCGTCGCCGACGTCGCGAGCGGCGAGCTACCGGATCTGGTCCTCGCCCTGACCCGCGACGAGGACGCCTGGCTGGCCCGCTGACGCTGGAGCCGGCGGGCCGGCCCGGGGCGGGCCGGGCATCAAACCTGAGGATGACATCGAGCGCGCCCAAGATCATCCTCCAGAGCCTTGCGCCGATCGGGCCGGGTCGCCTACCGTCCGGTGTACGAGTTTCATGCCCCGCCCGCCCAGATCACAGCCCGGCCGCCGGCAGCCGCTCGCCGCGAAGGTCCCCGAGATCACCGTCCTGTTCTGGGCGATCAAGGTCCTCACGACCGGGATGGGCGAGTCGATGTCCGACTTCCTCGGCCAGAACAGCGTCCCCCTGGCGGCGGCGATCGGGGTCTTCGGTCTGTGGTTCGCGCTCCGCCTCCAGCTGCGCACGCCCGAGTACCGGGCGCCGGTCTACTGGTTCGCGGTGATGATGGTCGCCGTCTTCGGGACGATGGCCGCCGACGGGATCCACGACGGGGCGGGCATCCCCTACTCGGTGACGACGCCCCTGTTCGCGGCCGTCGTCGCCGCGATCTTCTTCTTCTGGCACCGCAGCGAGGGAACGCTCTCGATCCACAGCATCACGACCCTGCGCCGCGAGAAGTTCTACTGGGCAGCCGTGCTCGGGACCTTTGCCCTCGGCACGGCGGCCGGCGACCTGACGGCGATCCAGCTCGACATCGGGTTCTTCGACTCGGTCGTCCTGTTCGCGGCGATCATCGCGATCCCCGCGCTCGCCTGGTGGCGCGGCGGCCTCAACCCGATCACGGCGTTCTGGGCGGCCTACGTCGTGACCCGCCCGCTCGGCGCGTCGTTTGCCGACTGGTTCAGCAAGCCGCCTCCGCAGAGCGGCCTCGGACTCGGCGACGGGACCGTCAGCGGACTCGCCCTGATCGTCTTCGTCGGGCTCGTCGCCTATGTCGCCAGGACCAAGCGCGACATCCAGGTCCCGGCCGGCGCCCACGCCGAGCTCGCCAGCGAACCGGCCTAGCACGACTCAGATCGGCGTGACGCGTCCGCGTCGTCGCCCGTCCCGCCCGGCCGGCTCGGTGACGTCCTGCGGGTCGGCGTGAGGCCGGCCGCCTGACCGCCACCCGAACGGTCTCGATTCCGCGTCGAGCCCGGCGCGGCGGGTCAGGTCGGGTCGGGTCAGGTGAGCGCCGTGTAGAGCACCATCGCGCCGCCGAAGATCAGGCAGTAGATCCCGAATGGGATCAGGTTCCGCGACTCGAAGTAGCGCAGCAGGTAGCGGACCGAGAGGATCCCGGCGAAAGCCGCGCAGACGGCCGCGGCGACAGCCTGGCCACGGATGCCGTCGCCGAGCGGGCCGGTCAGGTCCGACACCTTGAAGACGCCGGCGGCGAGGATGATCGGCGTCGCGAGCAGGAAGGAGAAGCGGGCGGAGTCCTCGTTGTCGAGCCCGCGCAGCAGACCCGCGCTCATCACCATGCCGTCCCGGCTGATGCCCGGGACCAGGCCGCCCGACTGGGCCAGACCCATCAGCGCCGCCTCGCGGAAGTCGAGCCCGTCGAGACTGCGCGCCCGGCCGGGCACCCCGTCGTGGACGGCCGCCGCCTGCGCCGCCGCCTGCGCGGCCGCCCGCCGGCGAAGCCGCTCGGCCAGGATCAGGATGACGCCGTTGAGCATCAGGAAGACGGCCGCGCTGATCGGCTTGGCCAGGGCCACGCGGATCGGATGCTCGAGCGCGAGGCCGAGGATCCCGGTCGGAATGCTCGCGGTGACGATCAGCCAGGCGAGGCGCTCGTTCGGCGTCTCGATGCGGCGCTTTCCGAGCGTCGCGAAGAACGCCCTGATGATCTTGATCCAGTCGCGCCAGAAGTAGATCAGCAGTCCGATCGCGCTGCCGACGTGGAGCATCACGACGAACGCGAGCCACGGCGACTCCGGCCGCGACTGGAAGCGGACCAGCGGGTTCCAGCCGAACAGGGTCGGGAAGAGCACCGTATGTCCGAGGCTCGAAACCGGGAACAGCTCGGAGACGCCCTGGAGCAGCCCGAGGACGATCGCCTGGAACCAGGTGATCGGATGCGCGGCGGCCAACACCGTGATCGCGTTGTGGGTGGTGCTCGTCAACTCTGAGGGATCCCGGACGAGCCGTTCAGCCTGGATGGACGAGGCCGCGCTCGTAGGCGTAGACGACGATCTGGACGCGATCGCGGAGCTCCAGCTTGCTGAGGATCCGGCCGACGTGGGTCTTTACGGTCGCCTCCGAGAGCACGAGCAGGTCGGCGACCTCGGCGTTCGAGAGGCCGCGGGCGACCGACAGGAGGACTTCGCGCTCGCGGGGCGTCAGCTCGGCCTGCCGGGGGTCAGACGTCCGGTCGGCGGCCGAGTACGGGAGGCGATGGACGATCTTCTCGAGCAGCCGGCGGGTCGTGCTCGGCGCGACGACGGCGTCCCCGCTGGCGACCGCCCGGATCGCCGAGAGGAGGTCGGCGGGCGGGGCGTCCTTGAGGAGGAAACCGCTGGCGCCGGCCCGGAGGGCGGCGTACGCGTACTCGTCGAGGTCGAAGGTCGTGAGGATGATCACGCGGGAACGGCTGCCGGCGGCGACGACCCGGCGGGTCGCCTCGACACCGTCCATGACGGGCATCCGGACGTCCATCAGGACGATCTCCGGGTCGAGCTCGCCGACGAGCGAGACGGCGGCCGCGCCGTCGGACGCCTCGCCGACGACCTCGAGGTCGGGCTGGGAGTCGAGCACCATCCGAAAGCCCATCCGCAGGAGCTCCTGGTCGTCGACGAGCAGGATCGACGTGGTCACGCGGGCGTCTCGACTTCGACCGTCGCGAGCACGAGGTCGGTGTGGACGCGCCAGCCGCCGTCCGGCGACGGGCCGGCCTCGAGCGTCCCGTCGTAGACGGCGGCCCGCTCGCGCATGCCACGCAGTCCGCCGCCGTCGGCCGACGGCCCGGCCGACGGCCGGCCGGTGTCGCGGACCTCGACGCACAGGCGGTCGGGCTCCCAGACCAGCGAGACGACGGCCGCGGCGCCGGCGCCGGCGTGCTTGAGCGTGTTGGTCAGGGCTTCCTGGACGATCCGGTAGGCCGCGAGCTCGAGCCCGGCGGGGACGTCGCCGTCGGGGGAGCCGGACCGGGCGTAGGAGACCGGCAGCCCGGCCGACCGGACCTGGTCGACGAGGTCGCCGATCTGGATCAGCCCGGGCTGCGGAGCGAGGCTGTCGCCGGGCGGTTCCTCGCGGAGGACGCCGAGCAGCCGGCGCATCTCGGTGAGGGCCTGGCGTCCGGTCCGCGACGCCGTGCGCATCGCCGCCGCGGCGCGGTGCGGGTCGTCGTGGACGGCGTAGGTCGCCCCGTCGGCCAGGGCGATCATCACCGACAGGTTGTGGGCGACGATGTCGTGCATCTCGCGAGCGATCCGCGACCGCTCGGCCGCGGCCGACAGGCGGCCGTGCTGGTCGCGCTCGTGCTCGAGCCGGGCGGCCCGCTCGTGGAGCGAGGCGACGAGAGCCCGCCTGTGGCGCGCGTTGATCCCGATCGCGCCGGCGGCGGTCGCGAGCGCCGAGAGGGCGATGAAGGCGTTGAGCACGGCATGGCTGGCCCAGCGTCCGACGGCGAGTGCGATCCCGGCCTCGAGCACGGCGGCGGCGATCGCCGTGATCACGAGCGGCTGGCTGGCGGCCACGGCGTAGAGCGCGACGAGGAGGGCGGCGTCGCCGAACGCCCGGTCGCCCGTGCTCCACTGGACGAGGGCGATCGCGGCGACGACGGCGAACACGACGACCGGCCAGCGGCGGCGGACGAGCAGGGGAAGGGCGAGGCCGACGCTCCACAGCCAGCCGTAGGGCCCGGCCGTCGCGTCGGGTCCGTGGAGCAGGCCGCCGATCACGATCGCGGCAACGATCAGCGCGTCGATCGCCCACGCCGGGCGCAGGCCGAGGCCCGACAGGACGCGGTGGAGCGCGGGGCGTACGGCCGGAGTGCTCGTCACGCCTGAACCGTAGCTGTGCGTCCCCGGGCAGGAGGCCGGCCGCGTCACGCGCGAACCGCGGCTATGCGTCCCGGCGCAGCAGGCCGACCGCGGCGGCGATCACGGCGAGCGCGGCATACCCGCAGAACAGGGCGAACCCGCCCCACGGCGAGAGGTGGTGGCTGCCGGGGTCGAACGTGCTGGTCGCAACCGTGAAGCCGGCGTTGAGCGGCAGGTACGGGCTGATCGAGTTCGCCAGCGACGCCGGCAGGATGTCGGTGATCCCGGGTAGGACGAAGAGCAGGAACACAAGCAGGGAGATCCCGCCGGCGGTGTTGCGAATCAGGCCGCCGATCCCGATCGCGAGGATCCCGAGCACGGTCAGGAAGAGGCTCGTGCCGAGGACGACCCGCAGGGCGTGTGGATCTCCGAGCGTGTGCTGGACCCGGTGCTGGGTGACGATCGCCTGGACGACGAAGAACGAGACGAACGACGAGACGAGCATGAGGACGAACGTGACGGCCGAGAAGACGCCGAGCTTGGCCCAGAGGACCGGCAGGCGGCGGGGAACCGCCATCATGCTCGAGCGGATCATCCCGGTCGAGTACTCGCCGGAGATGACCATCACACCGAGCACGCCGATCGCCAACTGGGCGAGGTGGTAGCCGCCGACGCCGGTGTCGATCGAGTCGTAGCGCAGCCGGTCGCCCGGCGCGAGCTGGGTCCAGCGGTTCATCTGGACGACGGCGACGAGGATGCCGAGCCCGGTCATCGCGACGACGGCCGCGAGGAGCGACCAGCGAGTCGACCGGAGCGTCCAGAGCTTGACCCACTCCGACCGGATCACGTTGACCTGGGTGACGCGGCCGCGGCCGCCGGCGCGGAGGCCGGGGTCGACGGCGGCAGCCGTGCTCATGCGGCTCGCTCCAGTTCGGCGATCGGCGTGGCCGGAGCCGTAGCACGGGCACCGGCGTGGTACTCGACGGCCTCGCCGGTCAGGCGCATGAAGGCGGCCTCGAGCGACGCGGTCTGGGGCGTCAGCTCGTAGAGGACGATCCCGGCAGCCGCTGCCAGGGTGCCGATCCGCCGGCTGTCGAGTCCGTGGACGTCGAGGACGTCGGGCGTGTCGCTGACGATCGTCACGCCGTCGGCCGCGAGCAGGTCGCGCAGGCGGGCGGCGTCGGGCGCGCGGACGCGGACGGCGCTGTTCTCCGACGCCTGGGCGACGATCTCCGCGACCGTGGTGTCGGCGATCAGGCGGCCGCGGCCGACGACGACGAGATGCTCGGCGGTCAGGGCGATCTCGCTCATCAGGTGGGATGACAGGAAGACCGTGCGGCCGTCGGCCGCCAGGCCGGTGAGGAGGTTGCGGATCCAGAGGATGCCCTCCGGGTCGAGGCCGTTGGCCGGCTCGTCGAGGATCAGGATCTCCGGGTCGCCGAGCAGGGCTGACGCGATGCCGAGGCGCTGGCCCATGCCGAGCGAGAACCCGCCGACCCGCCGGTGGGCGACATCGCCGAGGCCGACGATCTCGATCACGTCGTCGACGCGCGACCGGGGGATCCCGTGGGTCCTGGCCATCGCGAGCAGGTGGTTGAACGCGGACCGGCCGGTGTGGATCGCGCGGGCCTCGAGCATCGCGCCGATCTCCTGCAGCGGGGCCGGCAGGTCGCGGTAGACCTTTCCGTTGACGCGCACGCTGCCGGACGTCGGGGCGTCGAGCCCGAGGATGACGCGCATCGTCGTCGACTTGCCGGCCCCGTTGGGCCCGAGAAAGCCGGTCACGATTCCGGGCTTCACGGTGAACGTCAGGTCGTCGACGGCGAGCTTGTCGCCGTAGCGCTTGGTCACATGGCTGACTTCGATCATGTCGTGGATTGTCGACGACCGCCGAGCACATATCCATGCGTCGGGAGGATGGACTTCGAGGGCGGCGGATCCATCTGAGGTCTGACGGCCCCGGCCGGGCGGAGTCCTAGCCGGTGGCCCGGTGGACCTCGAGCTTGACGAGACCGTCGGCCTCGATCTGACGGATCTCGTCCGTGCTGAGGTCGAGCATCCGGCCGATCTCCCTGACACCCAGCGGGTGACCGCCGCCGACACCGTGGCGGAGCTCGAGCACCCGCCGCTCGATGTCGGTCAGGAGACCGAGCGTCGACGACTCGGCCGGGTCGGTCCGGCTGATGTCGGCGTCGGCCCGGTCCTCGGCCGCCAGCTCGTCGGCCTTGCGCTCGTCGTCGTCCTCGGCCAGCTGCCGGTCGACCGAGACGGGGGCCTGGCCCCAGACCTTGATCGACTCGACCTCGGCCAGCTTCATCCCGGTCGCGGCGGCGATCTCCTGCGCCGTCGGATCCCGCCGGAGATCGGTCGCCAGCCTGCGCTCGGCCTCGTGGATCCGGTTGAGCTTGTCGAGGACGCCGGCGGACAGGCGAACGGTCCGCGACTTCTCGGCGACCGCCCGGGCCATCGACTTGCGGATCAGGGGCGTCGCGAAGGTCGAGAACTTGAAACCCTTGCGGTAGTCGAACTTCTCGACCGCCCGGACGAGGCCGATCGTCCCCTCCTGGATCAGGTCGAGGTAGGGAATCCCCTGGTTGCGAAACGGCCGGGCGAGGGAGACGACGAGCCGCAGGTTCGACTCGATCATCCGCGACTTGGCCGCCAGGTCGCCGCGTTCGATCCGCTTGGCCAGGTCGGCCTGCTCGGACCCGGTGAGGACCGGCGTCCGACCCATGTCGTTGAGGAAGATCTGGAGCGGATCGACGGTCTCGTCAGCGTCCAGGTCGAGCTCCGCGTCAGCCATCTAGGCCCTCGTCGCCAGAACCTCGACGTACGAAGCGGCGACCCGCAGGGCACCGTCGCCGGCGAGGTTCTCCCGGCGGGCCAGCTCCAGCAGGTCATTCTCGAGCGCGGGAGCGCCGGCTTCGCCAAGCCTCGTCATGGCCACGCTCAACGGGCCGAAGTACTCGCGAAAGACAGCCAGCCAGTGCTCGGGCGACTGGAAGCGGAGGATCACGTCGCGGGGGACGAGCTCGATCGACGAGACCCGGTCGCCGAACAGGTCGCGAACCTTCGGCTCGAGACCCCAGAAGAGGGGCGGGTCGATCGGGACGGGCGGGGGCGCGTGCTTGAAGATCGTGATGAACATCTGGCCGATGAAGCCGGCCGGCGTCCAGTTGGCCATGCCGATCCGTCCGCCGGGCCGGCAGACCCGGGTCAGCTCGTCGGCGGCCTGCTGCTGGTCGGGCGCGAACATCGAGCCGAACGTGGAGAGCACGACATCGAAGGAACCGTCCTCGAACGGGAGGGCCTCGGCGTCGCCCTCGACGAAGGCGATCTCCATCCGTTCGGCGGCGGCCCGCTCGCGGCCGCGGGCGAGCAGCTCGGGGACGTAGTCGACGCCGGTCACGACGGCCGCCCGCCGGGCCGCGGAGATCGCCGCGTTCCCGCTCCCGCAGGCCACGTCCAGGACCTTCTGGCCGGGCGAGACGTCGAGCGACTCGCAGAGCAGCTCGCCGGTGATCACGATGCCGGTCGCCAGGACGGCGAAGTCCCCGGTCGACCACATCGCCTGCTGGACCTTCTTCACGAACTCGAAGTTGACTGGCGCCTGGTCGTCGGACATCACTCCAGACTAGCGACCCCGGGCCGGCCGCCCCTGGCGGGCGCCCGGCGTCAGGCCGGGCTCGGCTCGGGCTCGAAATCGTCGACCGGCAGGCCGGGAGCGTCGTCGGCGTAGACGACGCTGCCCTCGACGTTGAGGCGGGGCAGGATGCGGTCGAGGAACCTCGGCAGCTTCCAGTTCCAGTCGCCGGTCAGGGTCATCAGGGCGGGGACGAGCGTCGAGCGGACGATCAGCGCGTCGAGCGCGACCGCGCTGGCCAGGCCGAGACCGAACAGCTCGATGATCCGCTCGCCGCCGAGGATGAAGGCGCCGAAGACGAGGATCATGATCAGCGCGGCCGCGGTGATCGTCCGGCCGGTCGCGGCCAGGCCGCGGGTGATCGCCAGACGGTTGTCGCCACTGCGGTGCCACTCCTCGTAGATCCGGGTGACGAGGAAGACCTCGTAGTCCATCGACAGGCCGAACAGGATCGCGAACATCAGGACTGGGACGAAGGCCTCGATCGGGCCGGTCTTGTCGATTCCGAACACGCCGGCGGCGAAGCCGTCCTGGAAGACGGCGGTGATCACGCCGAAGGCGGCGGCCGCGGACAGGAGGTTCATGACGGCGGCCATCGCCGGGATCACGATGCTCCGGAAGACGGCCGTCAGGAGGAGGAAGCTGAGCAGGACGACGACGCCGATGAAGAGCGGCAGCTTGCTGCCGAGGACGTTGCTGAAGTCCTCGAAGATCGCCGTCTGGCCGCCGATCAGAACGTTGACGCCGGACGCGCCGGTCGCGTCGGGGACGGTGTGATCGCGCAGCTGGTTGAGCAGGGTGGTCGTCGAGACGTCCTGGGGCGAGCCCTTCGGATAGACGCTGGCGAGCGCGACGGACCCGCCGCCGACCTTCGACGGGATGTAGGCGGCCGGGCTGGCGGTGACGACGTCGGGGGCCTTGGCGACGGCCGCGAGGACCGCCTCGAAGCCGGCCTTCTGGGCCGGGCCGTCGACCTTCGCGACGAGCAGGAGCGGTCCGTTGTAGCCGGGTCCGAAGCCCTTCGCGAGGAGGTCGTAGGCCTTGCGGGTCGTCGTGCTTCCGGGGTCGCTGCCGGCGTCGGACGAGCCGAGGCGCATCGACAGGAAGGGGACGGCGATCGCGAGGATCAGCAGGCCGGCGACGGTGGCGAAGACGACCGGCCGCCGGTTGATCGCGCCGCTCCAGCGAAACCAGAAGCCGCGGGGGTCGGGAGCCTGGAGGGCGCCGCCGGCGTGGGCCTTGCGCTGGCGGCGGGGCAGGACCTTGAGCTTGACGAAGCCGAGCAGGGCCGGAAGCAGGGTCAGCGCGGCCAGCACGGTGAAGGCGACCGTGATGCTCGCGGCGATCGCCACGCCGTAGAGGAAGCTGACGCCGAGGGCGAACATCCCGAGCAGGGCGATGCAGACGGTGATCCCGGCGAACATCACGGCCCGGCCGGACGTGTCGAGCGAGTCGACGATCGCGTCGGGGACGCTCCGACCGCGCTGGATCCCCTGGCGGGCGCGAGTGACGATGAAGAGGGCGTAGTCGACGCCGACGCCGAGCCCGATCAGGAGGGACAGCTCGGACGAGAAGGACGCCATGTTGATCAGGTGGGAGAGCAGGCCGACGACGGCCGAGCCGACGCCGAGGGCGATGCCGGTCGTGACGAGGGGCATCGCGGCGGCGAGGGCGGAGCCGAAGACGACGAAGAGGATCACGAGGGCGGCGAGCGCGCCGATCCCGGTCCCGTCCTCGGCCATCGGGTTGGCCTGCTCGGCGACCTGGCCGGCGACCTCGACCTCGACGGCCGGACCGGCCCCGCTCTGGGCGGCGGCGACGATCCGCTTGGCCTCGGGCACGAGGATGTGGACGGAGTCCTTGGTCAGGTTGAGCTTGGCGAAGGCGACCTTGCCGTCCTTGGAGATCTGGCCGGCGCCGGCCGGCGCGTAGGGCGAGCCGACGCTCGCGACGTCGGGGAACCTGGCCATGCGGGCGAGCATCGGGTCGATCGTCGCGCGGACGGCCGGGCTGCGAACGGTCCCCTGTTTGGCGGCGAAGACGATCTGCTCGGAGTCGCCGGCCGCCGACGGGGCCGACGCCTGGAGGAGGTTCTGGGCGTCGAAGCTGGGCGTTCCGGAGAGGTTGAAGCTGTCGCGGTAGTCGCTGCCGATCGACGACTTGATCGCCGTCAGGGCGATCAGGGCGATGACCCAGCCGGCGACGACGATTCGACGATGGTCGACGCACCAGCGGGCAAGTCTGCGCATGAAGGGTTCTCTCTGGTTCGTATGTCGGGGCCGGCGGCCGGCCGTTGGCGGCCTTCGAGCTACAGACGCGCCAGGCTCGGAAAACTCATCGTCTACCGAGCGTGCGTTCGTATTTCAGCAGATCCGACGGCCGCCGGGCCCCCACGGCATGGCATTTAACAGTCCCGTCACGTCCCGGCCGTGGCGGGACGTGACGGCTGCGGCGCACAGCTGCCGGCCAGGAGCGGCCAGCCGGGCGTCGGCTGCGAAGCTCGGCCGAATCCGGCGACCTGCCGCTCCCAGGCGGTGCTGTACCCGGTGCTACACTGACGATCGCGCCGACTCGCCACCCCCGCGTGTCCGTTACCCTTGCGCCGCCGCTGCGCGAGGCGCGCGAGCTGCTGCGACAGCGGGGCGTCGAGGCGAACGTGGGAGAGTTGGCGCTGGCCGGTGCCCGAGCACTGCTGGCTGAGGTCGAGGCTTCCGCCGCCGCCGAGGAGCGGCGGATCGCGCTCCGCCACCGGCTCTCGCGGCGTCTGCGCGAGGGCGACGCATTCGACGTCGATGCGCTCGACGAGGTGCGTGAGCGCGGCTGGACCCGGGCCTGAGCAGGCGGACCCGGGCTTGAGCGAGCTCGCCCTGCTCGACACGTCGGTGTGGGCTCGCCTGCGGGACGGACGGATCGCCGGACCGGCCGCCGAAGCACTGCTCGAGCGCCTCGAACGCGGCGAGCTCGCGGTGACCCAGCCACTGCTGCTGGAGATGCGGTATTCGGCACGCGACGCCCGGGACTTCCGGCTGCTCGCCGAGGAGCTCGACGCCCTCCCGCTGCTGGCGCTCGACCACGCGGCGACCACGCGGGCGCTCGAAGCCCAGGCGCAACTGGCCGCCGATCCGGCCGTCTCGCACCGCGTCAGGCCGATCGACCTACTCGTCGCCGCCGTCGCCGAACGGTACGCGGCGGCGGTCGTCCACTACGACGCCGGCTATGACCTGCTCGCCGACCGGACCGACCTCGAATTCCGCAGCGTGTGGGCGGCCGACCGCGGAGCCATCCGCTGAGCCGGTCGGCGTCCGCGAGTCCTCGAGGCCCAGCAGCAGGGCCCCTCCTCGCCGCGGCGGTCGAGCCCGGGTCCCGGCCGACGCCCGCCTGACCGATGCGACGCGTGACGCCGGCGCCGTCCAGGGCGCGCTCCACGAAACAGGCCAGGTACGAATGCCCGCCTCTTCCGCAGCCATTTGCACGAAAATCGACAGTCTGTAGCGTTTCGTACCGAAACCCGAGAACAACGCGCGTCGCACGCGCGGTCGGTCAGGCGAAGACGCGGGCCGCCCCCAGCCGGACCGAGACGATCTGACCCTCCTCGAGCTCGAGCTCGGCCGCCCGCTCACGGGTCATCTGCGCCCAGATCTGACGTCCGTCCGACAGCTTGAGCTCGACCCGCACCTCGAAGCCGAGGTAGACGATCCGCTCGGTCAGGGCCTCTGACCCGGAGTCGTCGTCGTGCGGGAGGATGCGGATGTCGTGCGGCCGCAGGAACGAGTCGCCGAGGCGGTTGACCGGGCCGATGAACGACATCACGAACTCGTTGGCCGGATGCTCGTAGAGGTCCTCGGCCGTCCCGACCTGCTCGGTCCGACCCGCGTTCATCACGACGATCTGCTGGGCGACGTCCATCGCCTCCTCCTGGTCGTGGGTGACGAAGATCGTCGTCACGTGGATCTTCTCGTGCAGGCGGCGCAGCCACTCGCGCAGCTCGCCGCGAACCTGGGCGTCGAGCGCGCCGAACGGCTCGTCGAGCAGGAGGACCTCCGGCTCGGGCGCGAGCGCCCGGGCCAGCGCCATCCGCTGGAGCTGGCCACCCGAGAGCTGCGACGGGTACCGATCGGCGAGCCCGTCGAGGCGGACGAGGCCGAGCAGCTCCTTGACCCGCTTGGCGATCTCGGCCTTCGGCCGCTTGCGGACGGTCAGGCCGAAGCCGACGTTGTCACGGACGGTCATGTGCTTGAACGGCGCGTAGTGCTGGAAGACGAAGCCGACCCCCCGCTCCCGGGACGGCACGCGGGTCACGTCCTCGCCGGCGATCAGGACCTCCCCGTCGTCCGGCGTCTCGAGGCCGGCGATGATCCGCAGGAGCGTCGACTTGCCGCTCCCACTCGGACCCAGCAGCGCGGTCAGGGACCCGTCGTCGACGGTCAGCGAGACGTCGCCGAGTGCGACGAAGTCACCGAACCGCTTGTTCACGTTGCGGACCTCGATTGCCATCAGCCGGCCCTCCTGGTTCTTCGGGTGAGTACGTTCATCAGCACAAGCGTCGCCAGCGCCAGCAGGGCGAGGACCACGGCGGCGGCATACGTTCCCGTCGTGTCGAAGTTCTCGAACCGATCCTGGACGTAGAGCGGCAGCGTCTGCGTGACGCCCTCGATCCGCCCGGAGACGATGCTGACGGCCCCGAACTCGCCGAGCGCGCGGGCCGTCGTGAGCACGACGCCGTAGACGACGGCCCAGCGGATCGCCGGCAGCGTGATCCGCCAGAACGTCTGCCAGCCGGTCGCGCCGAGCGTCGATGCCGCCTGCTCCGGGCTGGTTCCCAGCTCGCGCAGGACGGGGATCGTCTCGCGGGCGACGAACGGCAGCGAGACGAACGCGGTCGCGAGGACCATCCCCGGGATCGAGAAGATCACCGTGATCCCGTGATCGGTCAGCCACGTACCGAACCACCCGTTGGTCCCGTAGACGAGCAGCAGCGCCAGACCGACGACGACCGGCGAGATCGCGAACGGCAGGTCGAGCAGCAGGCCGAGCGCCGCCCGACCGCGGAACCGGTGACGCTCGAGGGTGATCGCGATCGCCACGCCGAAGACCGTGTTCAGGGGGACGGTGATCGCGACGAGCTCGATCGACAGCCAGAACGCGTGGATCGCGTTCGGTTGGGTGACGGCCGTCCAGACCGGCCCGAGCCCGTGCTCGAAGGTCCGGTAGAAGATCATCGCGAGCGGCGCGAGCAGCAGCAGGGCGAGATAGCCGAGGCCGATGATCCGCACGCCGAGGCGGGCGGCCCGGGGCGACCGGTCGGCCGTGCTCGCCGGCGGGGCCGGGCCGGCGTCAGCGGGCATAGCTGAACCTCCGCCGGCCGAGCAGGTTGAGCAGGCCGACGACGACGAGCGCGGCGGCCAGCAGGACGATCGAGACGGCGGCCGCCGCCGGGACGTTGTCGTTCTCGATCTGGCTGAAGACGTAGACCGGCCCGACCTCCGTCTTGAACGGCGTGTTCCCGGAGATCAGGACGACCGAGCCGAACTCGCCGATCGCCCGGGCGAACGCGAGCGCCGCGCCGGAGATGATCGCCGGCGCGAGGTTCGGCAGGACGATCCGCCGGAAGACGGTGAACGGGCCGGCCCCGAGCGACGCGGCCGCCTCCTCCATCGACTGGTCGAGCTCGATCAGGACCGGCTGGACCGACCGGACGACGAACGGGAGAGTCACGAAGAGCAGGGCGAGGACGATCGACGCCCGCGTGAAGCTGACGTCGATCCCGACCGGCCCGCCCTTTCCGTAGAGCGCCAGCAGGACGACGCCCGCGACGATCGTCGGCAGGGCGAACGGCAGGTCGATCACCGCGTTGACGAACCGCCGGCCGGGAAACTCGTCGCGGACGAGGATCCAGGCGACCACCGTCCCGAAGAACGCGTTGATCGCGACGACGATCACCGACAGGACGACCGTCAGGCGGATCGCGGCGACCGCCTCGGGCGCCGAGACCTCGTTCCAGAACGCGCCGAGCCCGCCGTCCGTCGACCGGGCGACCACGGCGGCCAGCGGCAGGAGCACGATGATCGACAGGTAGAGCGTGATCAGTCCGCGACCGATCCCCGCGGCACCGATGCGCGGCGCCCCGGGGATGCTCGGACGCGGTCGACGCCGAGGCGTCAAGAGCGGGGTGCCGCTACTTGCTCGTGGAGACGCCAAGACCCTGTTCGATCTTCGTCACGACGCCCGAGGTCGGGTCGAAGAACTGGGTGTTGACCTTGGTCCATCCGCCGAGTGAGTCGATCGTGAAGATGCCGGGAGGTGTCGGGAAATGGCTGGACGCGGCGACCCCGGGAGTCACGGGACGGTAGCCGTTCGCCGCCCAGATCGTCTGTCCGGCCGGCGACAGGAGGTAGCTGACGAAGGCCTTGGCCGCCGGCGAGTCGCCCTTCGTCGTGATCGCGATCGGGTTCTGGATCAGGATCGTCTGCTTCGGGATCACGTACGAGATCGGCGACCCGGACTTCTGGTCGGCGATCGCCTCGCTCTCGTAGTCGATCAGGGCGTCGCCCTTCCCGGCGAGGAACGTCTGCAGCGCGTTGCGGGCCGAGCTGTCCTGGCTGACGACGTTATGGAAGAGGGCGGTCAGGTACGCGTCGGCCTGAGCCGGCGTCTTGCCCTCCTTGAGCTCCGAGCCATATGCGGCCGCCACGTTCCACTTCGCGCTGCCCGAGCTGAACGGGTTCGGCGTGAGGACCTGGACGCCCGGCTTGACGAGATCGTCCCAACCGGTGATGTGCTTGGGGTTGCCCTTGCGGACGATGATCACGGCGACCGAGTCGGTGACGAACCCCTTCGTCGCGTTCTGGTTCCAGGTCGCCGGGACGAGGCCGGCCGTCGCGAGCTTGTCGACGTCGGGCTGGAGCGACATGTTGACGACGCTGGCCGGCTGGCCGGCCAGAACCGCCCGGCTCTGGTCACCCGACGGACCGAACGACTGGGTGAAGCTGACGCCCTTGCCGGCCGGCGTCTTCTCGAAGGCCGGGATCAGGGCGGCGTAGGCGGCCTGGGGCGTCGAGTACGCGACGAGGCTGACCTTCTTGGAGCTCCCCCCGGACGACGACGACCCGCAGGCGGAGATGGCTAGCGCCGAGGCGAGGACGACCAACGGGACGGAGCGCTTGTGTTTCATGTCCACTTTCTGTACGGAATTTATGCGAATCATCGATGCACTCCTACGCCGTCGGGCGCAGTGAGGCGATCAAAATACCAGAAACCCGCTTGTGTTCGCTGTATTTCGAGGCCGGCGCTATCGTGGTTGGATGTCGCCGCCGCCGGTCCCCGCCGTGCGACCGATCGAGCGCGAAGCGATCGTGCTGCTCGCCGGGTGCGCTCCCCGCCGTCGGGCACTGGCGGCGCGGGTCGAGAGTCTCGTGACCGCCTGCGACGAGGATCACGTCCTCGAGTTGCTCCGCCGAACGCGGCTGACGGCGCTTGTCGGCCGGCGCATCGTCGCCGTCGCCGGGCCGGGGGCATTCCCGCGGCTCGCGCTCGTCGCAGGCGGCGTCGCCGCGGCGACACGGCGACGGAACGCGGCGCACGAGATCCTCCAGCTTGGGATCCTCGCTCGCATGACCCAGGCCGGCGTTGCCGCGGCTCCACTCAAGGGCCCAGACCTCGCGCGACGGATCCACGCCGACCCCGGCCTGCGCCTGTCCGGCGACGTCGACGTTCTCGTCGACTCCGACCGGCTCTCCGACGCGGTCGCGGTCGTGGAGACGCTGGGTTACCGCGACGTCCCGTCGACCGGCCGGCCGTGGCTCACCGAGCTGCATCGTCGGCTCGAGCATCCGTCTCCGGCAATGCCCCGGGTCGAGGTCCACTGGCGGGCCGAGTGGTACTCGTCGCGGCCGGAATGCGGCGGTTTCGCCGGCGCCGCGCTCGAACGGAGCCACCCGGATCCTGGTGGTCAGGGGCGGCGATTCCGGCCGGCCGACGAGCTCGCGCTGCTACTGCTCGTGTACGCCCGGGACGAGCTCGTCGGCCTGCGGCTGCCGGCCGACCTTGCGGCCTGGTGGGATCGTCACGGCCCGGACGTGGGCGACGGCGCGCTACAGGAGATCGTCGAAGCGGACCCGCCGCTGGCGACGCCACTCGCGACCGCCGCACTTATCTGCGGTCGCCTCGTCGGGCTTCCGGCCGCACGACTGATCGACCTTGGGCCGGCCAAGGCTCCGCGTGCCAGGCTTGCAACCCGGCTCGCAGACCCGTTCCTGGATCAGCCGCCACGGCGACGTGCGAGCACCCTCGTGGACGGGCTGTTCAGCTCGCGCGGGACGATCCGGTCGTTCCTGCGTCGGCGCGTGTTCGTGCCGACCGGGCACGTCGCGGCCACCTATGGTTGTGACGCAGGTCCGATGCTGTACCTGCTGACGATCCAACATCCGGTCCGACGGGCTGTCCACTACGCACGGTTCGTCGGGTCGCCGCCGCCCCGGTCATCCCATTTTGGGTTGGACCCTGGGCCGGGAGACGACCCGTCCCCGGTGGTCGATGCGATCACGACAACGCGGTGAGCGCGGTCTTCGGCGTCCTTCATCCCACCGGACGGCGCGTCGCGGCCGAGGACCTCCGACGCATGGGCGATGCCCTCTCGATGTGGGGGGCTGCCGGCGATGGGATGTGGCGTGAGGACTCGATCGGCCTCGGCCGGATCGCAGATCGTGGCGCTGCGGCAGAGTTCGCGCGGCGCGGGTCGGTTGTGGAGGCGGGTGCCCGGGGGGTCGTCCTGGTCGCCGACGTCCGGCTCGCCGATCGCGCCGATCTCATCGGTCAGCTCGGCCTCGACGAGGTCGACGCCCGCGTGCTGGACGACCAGCAGCTGGTTCTGCGGGCCTACCTTCGCTGGGGCGAGGATTGCGTGCAGCGGCTCCTCGGCGCGTTTGCCTTTGCGCTGTGGGACGGCCGGCGCCGGCGCCTGATCTGCGCTCGGGACCACATCGGGCTTCGATCGC
>DATAUX010000165.1:0-12624 GCA_036268015.1 Solirubrobacteraceae bacterium
CCACAGATATCACCCGAATTCCGAAGCCGAGTCCGATCGTAGAGTCCGACAACGGCGAGCTCGTCTCGCCAAAGGGAGTCTCGCGTGAAGTGATCCGCGAGCTGTCGAAGATCAAGGGCGATCCGACCTGGATGGCCGATCAGCGCATGAAGTCCTTCGAGATCTTCGAGCGCAAGACCGTCCCGACCTGGGGCTGCGATCTTTCCGGTCTCAACTTCGACGACCTCGTCCTCTACTCACCGCCCACGACCGGTCGTTTCGACTCGTGGGACGACGTGCCCAAGGACATGAAGGACACCTACGAGAAACTGGGCATCCCCCAGGCCGAGCGTGAGCACCTCGCCGGCGTCGTCGGCGTCTGGCGCCAGGAGCCGGTCTACGAGGGTCTCAAGGAGGAGTACGCCAAGCAGGGGATCCTCTTCTGCTCGATGGACACGGCCGTCCGCGAGTACCCGGACATCGTCAAGCAGTACTTCATGACGAAGTGCGTCCCCGCTCAGGACAACAAGTTCTCGGCGCTGCACGGCGCCGTCTGGTCGGGCGGGTCGTTCGTCTACATCCCCAAGGGCGTCAAGTGCGACCTGCCGCTGCAGGCGTACTTCCGGATGGAGGGCGCCGGCGAGGGCACCTTCGAGCACACCCTGATCATCGCCGACGAGGGCGCCGAGGTGAACTACATCGAGGGCTGCACGGCCCAGACCTACAGCGTCAACTCGATGCACTCGGCAGTCGTCGAGATCTTCGTCATGGAAGGCGCCAAGGTCCGCTACACGACGGTTCAGAACTGGTCCAAGGACGTCTACAACCTCAACACCAAGCGCGCGGTCGTCCAGGCCGAGGGCACGGTCGAGTGGGTCGGCGGTTCGATGGGCGCGAAGGCCGTGATGCTCTACCCGGGCTCCTTCCTGCTCGGTGAGGGCGCCCGCGCCGACCACCTGAACGTCGGCGTCGCCGGCAAGGGCGTCCACAAGGACACCGGCGCCAAGGTCGTCCACATGGCGCCGAACACGACCTCCAACATCCTCGCCAAGTCGATCTCCAAGGACGGCGGGATCATGGGCTACCGCGGTCTCGTCCGGATGGGCAAGAACTCCCAGGGATCGAAGTCGCACGTCCAGTGCGACGGGCTGATGATGGACGGGATCTCCCGTTCGGACACGTGGCCCGACATCCAGATCCAGAACCCGAACGTCACCGTTGCCCACGAGGCGACGGTCGGCCGGATCTCCGACGAGCAGCTCTTCTACATGGGTTCGCGTGGCTTCACCGAGGGCGAGGCGGCCGCGATGATCGTCAACGGCTTCATCGAGCCGGTGACCAAGGAACTGCCGATGGAGTACGCGATCGAGCTGAACCGCCTGATCCAGCACGAGATGGTCGGCTCGATCGGCTGACGTCCCTCGGCAGTCAGGGCGAGCGGCCATCTGCCGGGCCGCTCGCTCCACTGCCGTCCGTCGACCCACACTGATGGCGTCGTCGGCCGACCAGCAGGACTGGAGGCTCGAGGCCCGCGTGCGCGCGAAGCCGGGCTCACGCTTGACGCACGTCGCCGACGACGCACGAGCCGCCGTCGGCCCCGATGTCGTCGTGACGATGGACGGACCAGTCCTGTTCGCGTACGGCGCGAACCAGTCGACGGTCGACGCCGCCCGCGACGCGATCGACGTCCTACTCCGACGCGACCGGATCGACGCCGGCGTGCTCGTGAGCCACTGGGACCGCGCGCTCGAGGGCTGGCGCCAGGTCGACCCGCCGCCGTCGGCCGCGCTCGAAGCCGAGGTCGCCCGGGAGGCCGGGCGCGTCGTCACGCAGACCTTCGTCTGCGTCGCAGGCAAGCTCGTCCGTGCCCAGATCGAGCGGACGATGCTCGAGTCGGCGCGGATCCACGGGATCCGGTGCGACATCGCCGAGCATCCGCACCTGCTCACGACCCAGATCTCCTTCACGGTCACGGGTCCCGAGCGCAGGCTCGACGACTTCCGCCAGGACCTGCGCACCCAGGCGTTCGCGACGATCCGCGCCGACGCCCTGACGATGAACCCGACCGCCTGAGACCCCGCCGGTCAGACCCCGACCGGCTCAGGGACGGCCTCCACCTCAGCGTCCTCCTGGGCGCCTTCGAGCCGACCGAGGCCCACGGCCAGCTCACCGACCCGACCGAAGGGCTGCCCGGCAGCCGCCGGCTGCTCAGGCCGGCATGAGCTCGTCCGCCCGCCGGTCGCTCAGGAGGTGCTCGAGCCGCGGCGGCCCGTGATCGTCGAGCACCACGCAGGTCCCCGGCCAGTACGGGCTCCGACTGTCGACGCTGGTCATCAGGTACGTCTCGAAGACCCAGCAGCCGCAGTTGTGGAGGCTGATGCCGCCCGGCGTCGTCCACTCGGCCAGCGCATCCCCCGGCAGTGGACCCGCCCGGTGGGTGTGCCCGAAGATGACGTGCCGCGCTCCGATCCCCAGCCGTCCGACGACCTCGCGCATCGCGCCCAGGCTGGACGCGCGGACCGCGTCCCCGGAGATGTCGGTGCGCAGCGGCCCGAGCCCGGCCCGGTTGAGCGCGGCGATCACGACCGGGAAGGCCGCGGCGAGGGCCCGGGCGCGGACCCCGTCGAGCCCTCCGCCGGCTCCGATCAGTGCCCGGCGGGCCCGCACCGACGCCGACGCGCCTCCGTCGAGCAGGCCGCCCCCGTCAGGCCCGCTCTGGGCGACCGCCTGGATCCAGGCGTAGATCGGCGCCGTCACGGCCTCGTAGTCGGCCAGACTCGACTCGGCTCCGGACTTCGCGCCGATCAGCCGCGACATCGCCCCGATCCCGATCCGCTCGAGGCTCGGGACGGTGACATGCCGGTCGAGGTAGTTGCCGTGCATCGCGTAGACGTCCTCCCGCAGCCAGGCCCCAGGGTGGGCGACCTCGAGCCGGGTGCGAGGACCCAGGAATTCGTCGAGGGCCGCCGCGATGTACGACGCGTCGGCCGGTTCGAACCGCTGGTCCAGCGAGAGCTCGGCGTCGTGGCGCTCCAGCCACGGGGCGACCAGCGCATGATCGTGATTGCCGGCCAGGAGGAGGACCTCGCGACCGTCGAGCGCCTCGCCGATCGCCTCGAAGCAGCCGCGAGCGGCCGCCAGCGCGTCACGCACCGGCCCGCCGCGGAGCTCGATCACATCACCCAGCAGGACGAGGCGGTCGACCGCCTCCGCGTCGCCGCGGGTCCCGAGCGCCCGCAGCAGAACCTCCTGAATATCCGCTCGACGTAGCACGTCGGCCTGAATGTGCGTGCCCAGATGCAGGTCTGAGACGATCAGCGTCCGCAAACGCCGGCGCCGGTCAGCTCGGTGAGGCGTCCGCGCGATCCGGGCGGATCGTCTTCGGCAGCATGAACCGAACGTCCTCGCGCAGCACCGCGAACTCCTCGACCTCGTCGACGCCGCGGTCGCGGAAGAAGCCGACCAGCCGCTGGACGAGCTCTTCGGGTGCGCTGGCTCCCGAGCTGATCCCGACGACCCGCCTGCCCTCCAGCCAGGCCTCGTCGACATCGATCTCGTTGTCGATCAGGTGCGCCTCGGTCCCGAGGTCCCGGGACACGTCGACCAGCCGCTTCGAGTTCGACGAGTTGCGCGACCCGACGACGAGCAGAAGATCGCAGTGCCCGGCCATCTGCTTGACGGCGGCCTGGCGATTCGTCGTCGCGTAACAGATGTCGTCGGTCCGCGGCCCCGTGATCTGCGGGAACCGCTCGCGCAGGCGGGCGATGATCGCGCTGGTCTCGTCGACCGACAGCGTCGTCTGGCTGATGAAGGCCAGCTTCTCCGGGTTGCCGATCTCCAGCAGGTCGACCTCGGCTTCGGTCTGGACGAGGACGATGCTCTCCGGAGCCTCGCCCATCGTGCCCTCGACCTCCTCGTGGCCGTCGTGCCCGATCAGGATGATCGTGTACCCGTCGGCCGCGAACTTCTTCGCCTCGACGTGGACCTTCGTGACCAGCGGACAGGTCGCGTCGATCGTGCGCAGCTGGCGGGCTGCCGCGTTCGCGTGCACACTCGGAGCGACGCCATGCGCGGAGAACACGGTGACCGATCCCGCCGGGACGTCGGTCTCCTCATCGACGAAGATCGCACCCCGCGCACGAAGGTCCTCGACGACGTGCTTGTTGTGGACGATCTCCTTGCGGACGTAGACCGGCGACCCGTATCGCTCGAGCGCCAGCTCGACCGTCTGAACCGCCCGGTCGACCCCGGCGCAGTAGCCGCGGGGAGCAGCGAGCAGCAGCTTCTCGATCGTGTTCGTCGCTGTGGTCACCACGCTGGATTCTACCCAGCTACGCTAGGACCCCGCGAGCCGCAGAAGACGACGGAGCTTCGGATGGCCCAGCAGCACCTCGACCGCCTCAGCGCAATCGACGCGTCCTTCCTCCACCAGGAGGGGCCGACCTCCCACATGCACGTCGGCGGGCTGGCGATCTTCGCCGGACCCCCGCCCCGGATGGAGGAGGTCATCGAGCAGGTCCGAGGCCGCCTGCACCTCGTCCCCCGCTACCGTCAGCGCCTCGCACACACGCCGCTCGACAGTGGCCGACCGGTCTGGGTCGACGACCCGAACTTCAACCTCGAGTACCACTTCCGGCACACGGCGCTGCCGCCGCCCGGCGACCGCGCGCAGCTGCTGCGCCTGACGGCGAGGATCAACTCCCAGCAGCTCGACAGGTCGAAGCCGCTCTGGGAGACGTGGTTCGTCGAGGGACTCGAGGACGGGCGGTTCGCGCTGATCTGGAAGACCCACCACGCCCTGATCGACGGGATCGCCGGCGTCGACCTGGCCACCGTCCTGTTCGACCTCAGCCCGGCCCCGCCGGCCGTCGAGAACTCGGGAACCCCGTGGCAGCCGCAGCCCGAGCCCGGCACGGCCAGCCTGCTGGCGGCGGGCGTCCTCGGTGCGATGAACGCGGCGATCGAGATCGCGACCCACGCGGTCGACGCGGCCACCCACCCCGAGCGGGCGTTCGCCCGCGTCCGCGAGGCCACCGAGGGAATCGGCGAGGTCGCCTGGGCCGCGCTGAACCCGGCTCCGGAGACGCCGCTCAACGTCCAGATCGGACCGCACCGGCGCTTCGTCGGCGTCGCCTGCCGGCTCGACGACTTCAAGCTGATCAAGAACACCTTCGGCGGGACCGTCAACGACGTCGTCCTCAGCGTCGTCTCCGGCGCTCTGCGCTCCTTCCTCGAGGACCGCGGCGTCCGGACCGAGGAACTCGAGCTCCGGGCGCTGGTGCCCGTCTCCGTCCGCACGAAGGACGAGCGCAACCAGTTCGGCAACCGGATCGCCGCGATGCGGGCCGCGCTCCCCGTCTACGTCGAAGATCCGGTCACCCGCCTCGATGTCGTCCGCCAGGCGATGGACGGCCTCAAGGAGTCAAAGCAGGCGCTCGGCGCCGAGGTGATCTCCGGCGTCCAGAACTTCGCCCCGCCGACGATCCTCGCCCAGGCCTCGCGGATCAACTTCTCGACTCGCCTGTTCAACCTCCTCGTCACCAACATCCCCGGGCCCCAGTTCCCGCTCTACGTGCTCGGCCACGAGCTCGAAGAGGTCTTCCCGGTCGCCTTCCTCCCCCGCAAGCATGCCCTCGCCGTCGCGATCATGTCCTACAACGGAGCGATCAACTTCGGCCTGCTCGGCGACTACGACGCCCTGCCTGACATCGATCGGATCGCCGAGTCGCTCGAGCGGGAGCTGGCCGCTCTCCTCGTGCTCGCGGTCGGTGCCGCGGCCCAGGCGACGGCCGCCGGAGCCGCAGCGGCCGAAGCCGCGCCGGTCCGGCGAGCCAAGCCGACCCGGCGCGCGAAACCGCGGACGACCGTCGCCGCCGAGCCGGCGTCCGAGTCGAGGCCGAAGCCGAAGCCGAAGCGGACGTCGAAGCCGACGCCGGAGCCGGAGCCGGCCGCGACCACGAAACCGCGGCGCCCGCGCAAGCCGACACCGGCGGCGCCGGCCGCCGACGACGAGGCGAGTGCTCCCGGCACGTGACGGCCCCGATCAGCCGCAGCGCGGGGCCGCAGCGATCTCCGACCGGACGGCGGCGAGGGCCGGCGTGCGGGTGATGAACTGGTCGGGCTGATCGTCGGGCATCCTCCGGCCGGCGAGCATCGCCACGATCGGTGGACCGGCGTACGCGAGATCCGGACGGCAGGCGCGAGCCGCGGCGACGGTGGCCCGCAGCCGGGCCGGCGTCTCGGTGACCGCCCAGGCCGGCCGGGAACCGGGTCTCAGGAAGGGCACGGGGTGAGTCGGCGAGCCGAGCAGCGAAGCGGTCTGGACCAGCGTGAGGACGAGACCGGCGAGACAGGCGAGCAGGCGCCGGTTGGCCAGGCGAACGCCGGACTGCGCGGCAAGGGCGGTGCCGGCCAGAGCCAGCGGTAGGAGGCAGGCCTCGACCGGGACGACGATGTTCAGGCTGGTCCCGTCCTTGAAATTGGTCGCGAACGTCGCGAGCATCGCCAACCCGAGGAATCCGCCGACCCGCAGCAGCCGCGGGTCGCGGGCCCGCGCCCGGAGCGCGACGGCGAACGCTGCGGGGATCAGCAGGCCGAGCAGGTTCCAACCACCCTGGGCCCAGAAGCCGGCCAACGCGGAGATCGTTCGGTGGCCGGACTGGGTCTGCGCGTAGACGACCTCCCGCCAGACGGCCGCACCGCCGAGCAGCGCGCTGCCGAGGATCCCGGCGACCAGCGTGACCAGCGCCGCGACGGCGCTCCGGCGGCGGTCGACCGACAGGCCGAGGAGGACGACGGCCGGGAGCAGGAGCGGAACCTTGACGACGGGCAGCAGGCCGCAGACCACGCCGAAGGCGACCGCCCGTCGCGGCTCGACGCTCCAGCGCAGGCCGCCGAGCAGCAAGGGCAGGGCGACCAGCTCGGGAAGCAGGGCGCCGTGCTCGCGGACCGCCCACGGCGTGAGGAGCATCGCCGCCGGCGCGACCAGCCCGGCCAGCCTGCTCTCGGTCAGGCGCCAGACGACGCTCGCGGCGATCAGTCCGCCGCCGAGCTGGAGCGCGCCGACGCCGAGCCGCAGCCATTCGAGGTTGTCGTGGACGGCCAGCAGGCCGGTTCCGACGACGAAGACCCCCGGCGGCTGAGCCGCGACGACGTGGCCGTAGAGCTCGGCGCCGTGCAGCCAGAGCTGGGCCGTCAGGGCGTAGACGCCCTCACTGTAGTCCCAGTAGGACCCGCGCTCGGCGAGATGGACGCCGACCAGGGCAACCAGGCCGAGAATCGCGCCGCAGACGGAGACCGCGCGCGGTTCTGCCAGGCGGCCGGCGTCAGCCACGCCGCCGGCTGTGAGATCGCCCCGGCGGCCGGAGACAGCCACGCCGCTGGCTTTGAGGACGCGCCGGCTAGAAGCCGAGCGCGAACTTCGCGTCTTCGCTCATCCGCTCGGGCGTCCACGGCGGCGTGAACACCATCGACGAGTCGACCGACTCGACCCCGTCCAGCTCACTGACGAACTCGTCGATCTGCTCGCTCACCTGCGGTCCGATCGGGCATCCGGGCGACGTCAGTGAGAAGGTCACGTGGACCTTGCCGTCGTCGACCTCGATCCCGTAGATCAGACCCAGCTCGACGAAGTCCAGCCCGAGCTCGGGATCGATCACGTTGGTCAGGGCTTCCTCGACATCTTCAACCGTAGCCATCTGGCAAGTCTACCCCGGGCCGCGGCCCGAGCGCGACAAATCCTGCCGGCCTTGGCCGGCGGGCGCCGGTTGCGTAGCCTTAGAGCCTGATGTTCCTGCTCTTCCTAGCCGTCCTCGTCGGCCTTCCGGTCCTCGAGATCTATGTGATCGTCCTCGTCGGCGAGGCGATCGGCCTGCTCTGGACGGTCGTGCTCCTGATCGCCAGCTCGATGATCGGCGTCCGGCTCGTCCGCTCGCAGGGCCGGGCCGTTCTGCGTAACTTCCAGTCCGCGATCGCCGCCGGCCGGCCGCCCGCCCGGGAGGCGCTCGACGGCGCCCTGGTCTTCGTCGGCGGCGCCCTGCTGATCGCCCCGGGATTCATCACCGACGTGATCGGCGCGATCCTGCTGATCCCACCGACCCGGGCGATCGTCCGCCTGCTGATCGTCCGCCACTACTCCGGGCGCCTGATCGGCTACGTCACCCGGACCGGGCCGGGTCAGGGGCACCCCGGCCAGCCGCCCGACATCGACGGCACGGCGGTCGACATCGACGCCGGAGAGCTTCCCCGATGACCGGGCCGATCACGCTCGGATTCGGCGACGGCGCGGTCAGCGCGATGGCGCGCGTCGGAGCCGGAAGCCTCGTCTGCCGCGGCGGCGAGACGGCGACGCTCGCCCCGCCAGTCGTCGAGTGGAGCGAGCACGATCGCCGTTGGCGGGCGGGCGTGGGCGGCGCGTTCGAGATCGTCCTCGACCCGCTCGGCGCGCCCGCGACGTTCGCCGACGGCTCGCGCGAGTGGCTGTGCCGGGTCTCGGGCGCGGTCGACGGCGGCCAGATCGACTGCCTCGGACAGGTTGTCCTCGGCGGCGATCCGCCGCCCGATTGGCGAAAGACGGCTCTGCTGCGGGAGATCACGGCCTGGTTCGACGCCGATCTCGGCTTCGCCGTCCACGCCCGCCGGCCGGCCCGGGCGGACGCCCACGACGCGGAGGCGCTGGAGGCGATCGTCCTCCGCGGCGCACCCCCCGAACCGGTCGCGGTCGACGACCCCAGGCTCTCGACCGCCTATGCCGAAGGCGGGCACCACCGGCGGGCCGGGCTCGAGCTCTGGGAGACCGACGAGTCCGACCACGCCCTGCGGCTCGCCGGCGAGACGATCGGCGAGGGCGAGCTCGCCCTCCCGGACGGCGCGTGGCTCCGCAGCGTCTTCCTGCTCTGGCGCCACGACGGCCTGGTCGGGACCGGGCGCTACGACATCGAGCTCGCGCCGCCGCGCTGACCCGCCGCCGGTCCGACCGCGCTCGGGTCGAACAGGCGAGCCCCGGGCGGCGTCAGTTGTCGGAGCCGAGCCGGTCCCAGACGTAGAGCTCGATGCACTCGGCGGCGAGCTTCTCCGCCCGGCTGCGCGAGAGCCGCGGCAGCACCGTCCGCAGCGCCTGCTCCTCGGCGACTCCCGCGTCGAAGGCCTCCTCGCCGCGGAAGCTCGCCGCGATCTTCAGCGCCTCGCGCCGGTGCTCGCCGAGCGAAGGGAAGACGCTGACGAGGAAGTCGGTGTTCGCGATCGGCTGGCCGATCGTCTCGAGCGACGCGTGCCACGCGGCGAGCATCGACAGGTCCTGCTCGTCGAGCTCGGCGATCGCCTTCGCGTAGTGGGCGACCAGCTCCCGCTCGGGGAGGTCGTCGACCCACGCGTGGAGCACCTCGCTGACGAGCTGTCGACGTGCCTCGCGGCCGATCGATTCCGCGATCACGCGGATCGCGTCCTGCGGTTCGATGAAGCACAGCGGCATCGAGGCGCTCCCAGCAGCCTGAGGGACGGGTTCGCATCTCACTGTAGGGGGCCCGGCGGACGCCATCCTCAGACCGCCGGTACGAAGAAGCGGGGCCCCCGTCATGGAGACGGAGACCCCGCGAGGAGCGATCGGTCATTTCCTGCGCCGGACCCTTCCCGGCTGACCTGCCTACACGCCGGTGAGCTGCTTGAGCACCGTGAAGTACGCCGGCCGCGGTACCCCGTTGACGTCGGTCAGGCCGGCGTCGAACCGAGCCGTCGCGGACTCGCCGTACCAGTTGTAGAGGTAGAGGCGGGTGATCCGCTTGTTCGACTTGGCCAGCTTGAAGGCGTACGCGACCGCCTTGTTGGCCCGCACCAGGCCCGACCCGTTGACGTTCGGGAAGGCTCCACCGAAGTTGACCAGCCCGCCGGTCTCGGTCAGCCAGACCTGGCCCTTGACGGCCTTGAGGACGTCCTTGGTACCGGCGTCGCGGAAGCGGTTGGTGTCCGAGTAGTTGTGCAGGCCCCAGACGGTCGGCAGGCTGCCGTGCGCCTTCTTGACGTCCTTCTGGAACGACTTGATGTACGTGATCGTCGGCTTGGGATTGGCCCCGTCGAGGACCTCGAGGCCGACGATCGTGCAGCCCTTGCAGATCTTCTTCATCGCCAGGTAGTACTGGGCGGCCTGCTTGGCGCTCGGGCTGTGGAAGGACGCGCCGCCGCTGATCGTGACGTTCCCCCGGTTCGCCTCGTTCCACGGCGTGTAGTTCTTGATCGAGGGGAAGTCCTGCATGAACTTCTTGATGTCCTTCGTGTACGTCGACACGCTGGGCATCTTCGTGCCGCCGACCCGCGAGTGGTAGAAGGCGATCAGCGGCTGGACGTGATCCGCGTTGGCACCCGCCAGCCAGACCTTGAAGGCCGCGAGGTCGCTCGGCGTGGTGACGAGGTTGTACGGCGCGATGTAGCGCGTGATCCGAGTCTTCAGAGCCTTGTAGTACGGGCTCGCGAACATCGCGGCGCTCTGGTCGCCGACACCCGTCTTGTAGGTGGCGGCCTGGCTCGCGGCCGGCACGGCGCCGGCCGACATGCCGAGCGCGAGTGTGGTCGCTAGTGCAGCATGACGCAAGCGCAAAGTTGTTTCCTTCCGATTCGTTTTGATTCGTCGCGTTCGACGCAGACCGCCGAAAGCGTAGCGTTCCGCTACCTACCCAACATGTCAGTTCGACGAATGTTGCGCTCCACCATCCGGCGATCGCATCGAATCCGCGATGGCCGGCGGCCGGGACAGCGGTCGCACAAGCGCGATCCTCCGGGGATGCTGACAGTAGTTTTGCGAGTTCGGTACGAACGACGACAAACTGTCGCGTTTTGTACGAATTCCTGCAGAGACACCACAACGCACCTCTGCCCTCCAGGTGCCCAGCCCCCGCCCGACGACGCCCCCGCCCCGCCAGGCCCCGCCAGGCCGGGCCCCGCCAGCCCGCCAGGCCAGACCCCCGCCAGGCCAGACCCCGCCAGCCCGCCAGGCCAGGCCCCGCCAGGCCCGCCGGCCCGCCCCGCCCTAGACGTGCCCGTTGGTCGCGGGCGTCCGCAGGTACCGGTCGACGACGCGGGCGCACTGGCGGCCCTCGTTGATCGCCCAGACGATCAGCGACTGGCCGCGGCGGGCGTCGCCGGCCGCGAAGACGCCCTCGGCCGAGGTCGCGTACGCGCCTCCCTTGACGTTGCCGCGCGGATCGAGATCCACGCCGAGCTCGTCGACGAGGCCTGGGTGCTCGGGGTGGAGGAAGCCCATCGCGAGCAGCACGAGGTCGGCCGGGAGGTCGCGCTCGGTGCCGGGGATCGGGTGGAACGGAGGAGCGTCCTGGGCCTCGGCCAGGTGGAGCCCGGCGACGCGGCCGCCGTCGCCGGAGAAGTGGGTCGTGACGACGGAGTAGGCACGCTCGCCGACGCCGGCGCCCTCGGCCTCTTTCATCGCATACGAGAGGCGCATCTTGTTCGGCCAGGTCGGCCACGGGGTCCGGGCGTCGGGACGGTGGGCCGGCGGCTCGGGGAGCAGCTCGAGCTGGACGATCGACAGCGCGCCCTCGCGCAACGAGTTGCCGACGCAGTCGGCGCCGGTGTCTCCGCCGCCGATCACGATGACGTGCTTGCCGGCGGCGGTGATCGCGGGCCCGGTCGGCGGGGCGAGCGCGGGCGCGGGCTGGTCGTCCTGGGTCGCGGCGACCCAGCGGTTGCGGACGTAGAGGTAGTCCATCGCGAAGTGGATCCCGTCGAGCTCTCGCCCGGGAACGGGCAGGTCGCGGGGGACGCGCGAGCCGATCGCGAGGACGACGGCGTCGTGGGTGCGGCGGAGCTCGTCGGTCGAGATGTCGCGGCCGACGTCGACGCCGAGCCGGAGCTCGACGCCCTCGGCGACGAGCTGGTCGACGCGTCGCTCGACGACCGACTTCTCGATCTTGAAGTCGGGCACGCCGAAGCGGATCAGCCCGCCGGCGGCCTCGTCGCGCTCGTAGAGGATGACCCGGTGGCCGGCCCGGCGGAGCTGCTGGGCGGCAGCCATGCCGGCGGGTCCGGCGCCGACCACGGCGACCGTGCGACCGGTCTCGATCGCCGGCGGGAGCGGGACGATCCAGCCCTCCTTGAAGCCGCGATCGATGATCGAGTTCTCGATCTGCTTGATCGTGACCGAGTCGCCTTCGCGGATCTCGAGCACGCAGGCGGCCTCGCACGGGGCCGGGCAGAGGCGGCCGGTGAACTCGGGAAAGTTGTTCGTCGCGTGGAGCTGGCGGAGCGCGTCCTCCCAGCGGTCGCGATAGACGAGGTCGTTCCAGTCGGGGATCAGGTTGCCCAGCGGGCAACCGCTGTGGCAGAAGGGGACGCCGCACTCCATACAGCGGGCGCCCTGCTCGCGCAGCTCGGGGACCGGGCGGGGGAGCGTGAACTCGTGGTAGTCGTGGGTGCGCTCTGCCGGATCGCGCTCGCTGCCGGGCGAGCGCTCGATCTTGAGGAAGGCGCCGAGCTCGCCCATCAGGCGGCGGCCTCGGCCAGGAGGGCCTTTGCGCTGCGGGCGTCGAGCACGCGCCGGTAGTCGTTGGGCATCACCTTGACGAAGCGCTCGAGCGCCGCGTCCCAGTCGGCCAGGAGGCCGGCGGCGACGGTCGATCCGGTCCGCCGGTGGTGCTCGTC
>DATAUX010000166.1:0-30938 GCA_036268015.1 Solirubrobacteraceae bacterium
GCGACCTCGACCCGCAGATCAGGGATCGCGTGCTGAGCGTCATCGATCGAGTTGCGGCCAGGGATCAGGCGCTCGACGTTCGCCGTCTGACCGGGAGCGCGGAGCTCCGTGTTCGCGTCGGCGACTGGCGCGTGCGCTTCACGCGTGATGTCGAGGCGAAGCTGATCGTCGTGCAGCGCGTTCTGCCACGCGGACGAGCCTAAGACCGCTGAACTGCGGTCCCAGTCCGCGATCCGCACCGGGCGGGCCGGAGGCTTACCGGGACTTTTCGTACGGATGTTCCTCACGGGCCGGTCTCGCAGGGACAGACGCTGACCGAATCCCACGGCTCCTGGTCAGACAGCCCCACGAGTTAGGCCTACCAGTGGCAGGACTGCGACGGTTCAGGGCACGCGTGCTCCGCGATCGTGGATCGCAACGAGCCAGACCTACGCGCTCGTTGCGAGCGATGTCGGCTACACGATTCGCGTGACGGAGACCGCGTCGAACGCTGGAGGTTCGAGCACCCCGTCCAGTTCCGCGCAGAGCGGGGTCGTGCGAGCGCTACCGGTGACCGCCTCGCCCGCGACTGCGCCGGCTGACCAGTCGGGGCCGACGATCGCCGGCAGCGCGGCGGTCGGGTCGACCTTGTCGGCGTCGGCGGGGACGTGGTCGGGCACCTCGCCGATCTCCTTCGCCTATCAATGGCAGCGCTGCAACCCAGGCTGCGCGAACATCGCGGGCGCGACAGCTGTCTCGTACACGGTGATCGCCGCGGACGTGGGCTCTCACGTCCGCGTCGTCACCACGGCGACCAACACCGCCGGTAGCGCGTCGGCCGCCTCGGCGAGCTCAGCGGCGATCGCGGCGATCGCTCCGGCCGCTCCGACCCCGGCCCAGATCAAGACGCTCCTGCTGAAGGAGATCACGCCGACCGTCAAAGCCGCGACGATCGCCGCTCTGCTGAAGGCGGGCGGCGACACGATCTCGTTCAAGTCGTTGAGCGCCGGCTCCGTGGTAGTCGACTGGTACTACGTCCCCGCCGGCCCGCACATCGCCAAGGTGAAGTCGAAGGCGCAGCTGCTCGCCAGCGGCCGCCTCACGTTCTCTGCGGCCGACACTGGCAAGCTCAAGATCAAGCTCACTGCGGCCGGGAAGAAGCTCCTCAAGAGCGAGAGGTCCGGCCACGCCAAGCTGCTCAAGTTCACCGCGAAGGCCACCTTCAAACCGACCGGTCGCACCGCGATCGTCACGACCGAGTCATTCACGCCGAGGCGATGACCGTAAAGAAGCGGACCTCAGGCGCGCGGTCTGGGTCCCTGGCAGCGTCGCTCGCGGCGCTCAGCTCAGTATTCACCTGGTTCCCACAACGGTGGGTCGTGTGGGGGATTCAAAATGGGAGACGGTCGATGCGACCGCGGGCATGGTGGTGCGGCCTCGGTGTGCTGGCGTTGTCGTCGGGCAGCGGCGGCTTCGCGCGTCGCTGTTCGACAACTAGGACTAGGGAACGTGGCGCGAGCCGCCAAGTAGGTGCTCTTTACCCGAGTGGCGCGCGGACCGCCCAGCCGGCCGGGCTGCCGACGTCTCGCCAGGTCGCGAACACGCTGCCGCTGGCTGCGACGATCGAGACTGCTGCGCTGGCGACGTAGGCCGGCGCTGGGAGGATCTCCTCCAGTGGTCCGAACGTCTGCGTGCCGGCGGGGTGCGTGACGGCGACCAGGCCGGCCGGCGTCATGGCACCGGTCGCGTCGGCGCCGGCTTGCCCGGGCAACAGCAGAATGACTGCCTGTCCGCGGGACCCCTCGGCGGCGTCGGCGAGAATCGTGTCGGTCCCGGGTGTCGAGACGGTTTGCGGTGCGCCTACGGTCGTGCCGTCGATCGGTGCCGCGCGCACGGTGAAGTGGGCTCCGTCGTAGCCCGTCCATGCCGCGAGGCCCGGCTCGCCGGCCGGGAGCTTGACGACGACGCCCTGATCGGGGATCGAGCTGTCGGTGCCGGTCAGCGGGCCGCTCTCCAGCGTCCGGGTCGCTTCGAAGTGGCCGCTCGCGCCGGCGACGGCGAGCCTGGCTGTGAACACGGCCGGCGTCGTGGCTGTCGAGAACGTCTGTGTGCTCCAGCCGACGGCGGCCCTCCCGTCGCCGCTGAGGACGACATTGAAAGCGCCGCCGGTATCTGGGCCGAGCCGCTGAGTCGGCGAGAGCCTCCCCTTGATCGACACGAAGCGGGCATAGGCAACCCCGGCGCGATCCCACACGGCGAGCACCCGGCCGTCCGCGTCGATCGCCAGCGAACCGCCGAACGAGTGCTCCTTGCGATCGAGCGTGATTGGATTGCCGAACCCGCGTCCGGGGCGATCGAGGACGACGACTGGGGCAGACGGATGGCAGCCGGCGACGTTCGTCGCGCAATGCTCGATGAGCACGGCCAGGTCGCCGGCCGCGTTTCCCGCGAGCGAGCGGACCTCGGCGGGAAGGGCGTGCGTCCTCATCGGCCCCTTCAGCGGACCGGTCGCCACGCCGACCAGCGAACCCGGGACCCTCACCGTCGCATTGCCGAAAGTCGCCAGCGCGACGTGCCTGTGGCCGTAGAGCGCGGCCTGTGAGACGTTGAGCGACGGCGACAGCTTGACTGCCGACGTGGGCGTCAGCCCCGGTCCGAGCACGCTGACGAACGCCGTGATCGGCGATTGGAGTTTCGTCGGATCGAACGTGCCCCAATACACGGCCTGCGGCCCGCCGGCCGACTCGGCGAGCACCGGCGAGGCGTCGGGTGCGCCGGGAATCGGGGCCGGCGAGGACCATGGAGCCGCGGCGGCCGGCGCGGCGGCGAGGGCGAACGTCGTGAGGAGCAGGACGGGGGTTCTCATGCCCTTCGGAACGCCCACCGGGAGAGAAAGTTGCGATGGTGACAAGCCCGCGCCCGCCTGGGCGTGCCGCAACTTGGCCGAGCGTTGGATCACGGACAGACCATGACCGGTGGGATCGTCGGGCCGAGGATGTGGGCGTCGTGGTGGCCTGGGTACACGTCGAGTAGTTCGACGGTCACGCAGCTCGTGTGCGCCGCCTTGGGATGGCTCACGACGCGCGGGACGGACAGAACCCGGTGCCCGGGATGGACGAGCATCGGACCGAAGGAGCCGTGCCCGCCTCGGTTTCCGCAGCGCGGGTCCGCCCGTGTGCCGGGGCACGCGTCGTAGTTGATCTGGATCTCGGTGGTGCTCAGTACGGTTGCCGTGTAACGCACCGTGATCGCGATTCGGTTGCTCGACTCGCGTCGCGCCTGGAGCGCGACCGTGCCCGCAGAGACTTCCGGCGAGCTTCGAGTCGGCCTGGAGCTGGCCGGTGTCGTGCCGAGCGCGACGGGAGCAGCGATCAGACCGGTCGCGACCAGCACGCCGACGAGAATCGTTCGATGGGTCCGACCTAACCCTAATTGTCTGATTGCGACTCCATGGCTCCGTCGTTGGGCTGCCTATAGAACGCGGCGGCTGCGGCTGAGTTGCGATGTCGCGGGACACAAGACGACGCGAAACGGCTTGGTGAAAGTCATCGACCACGCCCGCCGGGCGCGACGGTCGGGGCTGGCGATCATGGCAGGCTCGATCACTCCGCGCGACATCAGCGGGTGGTTTCCGTCGGGCGGTCGGAAGGAGCCGTGGCACGAGCTCGCGCGATGAGGTAGGCCGGGACGCAACTCGGGCGACGCCGCGTCGCAGCTTCATCTGCGCGACAGTTGTGATTGTCCCGTTCGGGTCGCCTGGGTGCGGCGTCAACTCGCAGGTATCAACTCGCGATGCGACGTCCCGATCGAAATGAACTCGAGCTCCATTCGCGGTCGCCGGCACACGCAACCGCGCGTTGACGCTCTCGGCGAACACGGCGGGCAGGCCTCCCCCGACGAGGGCGTCGTCACCGCATGAGACGAGGACCGGAACGCGCGCCCGCGGGTGGATGGGATCAAGCTCACCGCCGAACTCGATCCGCAACGACCGGCCCACCAGCACCCACCGGGCAGCCGCGTCTCGCGTCCCCGGAACCCCGGGTCCCTCGCACGACGAGCGTGTCTCCGACGCCGCTCACGATCGCCGGCGAGGCCCGGGCTGGGTGCTCCCGAGCGCCAGCTCCGGGAGCCACAATCAGGCCGCACAGGCAGGCGACCGCCGCACTCCTGAGCAACGGCGTGCGCAGAGGAACGCGTCTCGATCCGCCTAGCGCCACACCCAGAGGTTTGACCACATACGAATCAGACGCTCAACCACCGGCCAACGTCCCGACTTATGCGCAGATCGGCTCGTCCCGGGGGTACCGGTGATCTCGAGGCCGCGGGACCGCTGATCTCGTGCCGTCCGCGGCCACCTGGTTTTCCTTCATCCAAGATGGCCACGATCGCAGAAAGCCCCGCGCTCGCCCAGATCGCCGAGCTCGTCCCCGCGGCGACGCTCGCCCTGGTTTCCCCACGCTCCCCGCCGGCGAGCAGCTGCTCAAGGCCAACCTCGCCGCGGTCTGCGAGCTGATTGCCTGCCGCCCCGCCTGCGCTTCGAGCGCCCGGCGATACCGCTCTATCTACACGCGCTTCGCCGACGCGCTTCGCGTCGAGCTCGGCCGGCCACCGGTCGTCGGCGATGTGACCTGGGACGCGGTCGCCGTCTACAGGGTCCGAGCGGCGACCTGGGGGCCCCCTTCCAGGTGGGAGGCTGGGCGGCCCGGCGTTCAGAAGGTCGCGCTCGTCGTGTAGTTGAACGGCGTCCCGGTGCCGTCGTTCGCGCGCAGCACGAGCTCGGTGGCGGCGCTCTTCCAGGTCGAGTAGACGCTGCCGGCCGCCGCCCCGGACCCGACGAACGTCCACACGTCCGGGTGCCAGGTCTGCGCGAACAGCTCCTCCACCGCGGCGGGGGTCGCGTTGCGCTTGGCGGCGTCGGGGTCGGCGTTCCTCCAGGCAGCGAACACGGCCTCGTTGGCCTCGTCCGCGCTCGCGGCGCTCAGGAAGCCGTCGACGAACGCGTTCCACGGGTTCGGGCCCACAGCGCCGTTCGGCGGCAGGCCGACCGCCGTCTTGAACGCGTTGACGGCCGCCTCGGTCTCGGGGCCGTAGATGCCGTCGACGGCCAGGAGCCCCGGCGCGCGCGCGACGATCTGGCTCTGGGCCGCCTTCACCGCGTCGCCCGTAGCGCCCGGGCGGACGGTCACGATCAGCGCCGGCCACGTCTCGTTGCCGACGACCCCGTCCGTGGTGAGGCCGTGCGCAGTCTGGAACGCGTCAACGGCGGCCTTCGTCGCCGGGCCGAAGTCGCCGTCGACGGCCAGGCTCGCGCCGTGCTGGTGCAGGAGGTACTGCGCGGTGCGGACGTTCTCGCCCGTCGAGCCGCTCTCTACGATCTGCCAGTTCGCCATCGCCGTCCTCTCTCGTCAGTGGGGCCGGAGTCCTGCTCCACGCAGTCGTCAGTGGGGCGGGAGTCCTGCTCCACGCAGCCTACCCTGGCGCTCGAGCGGCGGGCCACGCCCGCCGGCGCCCACGCGACGCCTGTGACGAGCCCGCGTGCTGGAAAGTCGACCCGCGCGACCTGGCGGTGGCGGCTGGATCGACATGCCTTAATGGCGCCCCTGGGACGACTTGCACGGTTCCGATCAGAGACCGCGACGCGGAGTAGGCTCGGGCGAGTGCGGTTTCCTGAATCGGTGGCCAAGCGTGTAGGGTCCGGGGACGACGCAGGCCCGTCGCGTGGGAGCCGATCTGGCGTAGTCGGGAGCATTTTCTGTCTCGTCGCGAGCGTGGCGTTGCTCGCCGGCTCGGCCCCACCGGCGGTCGCGATCGTGGGCGGCGCGGTCGTCAAGTCGTCGGCGTATCCGTGGTTCGTCGACGTCCTATGCGGCGGGAGCCTGGTCTCCGCGACGCGCGTGGTCACCGCGGCGCACTGCGTGCCTCCCCGCGGATTCAGCGGCTGGGCGGTTCATGTCGGCGGCCAGACTCGACGTGTCGTGGCGTTTGCGCAGCATCCGCAGTACGTGCACAATCGACTCGATGGCCGCTACAACCCCGAGGGGGAGGCCGACGACATCGCGATCCTCCAGCTCGACCGGCCGTTGGCGAACGTCACTCCCGTCGCGGTGAGCATGCTGGCCCCGCGGCCCGGCGCCGCCGTGCGCGTGTTGGGCCATGGCCAGACCAAGCCGCCCCCGGCGTCCTCGACGCTCGTCGGGCCTGCCTCGCCTCCCGAGGCCGAAGCGAGTGTCACCCGGTCGCCTCCCCCCAACCCGTTGCGGGCCGTCGACCTCAAAACCTGGGACGATGGGCACTGCGAACGCTACTGGCACGGCGCTACGGAGGACCGCTACTACCCGACTGCGTTCAAGCCTGGAGCGATGTGGTGCGCCGGCAACCCGACACCCAAGGGCAAGCTGCACTCAGCGTGCCTGGGCGACAGCGGCGGCCCAATGCTGGTCAAGCAGGCCGGGTCGTGGGTGCTGGCCGGCGTGGTCAGCTGGGGCGAGCGCTGCGGTGCCGACGGCGATCCCACTGTCGCGGCGAGCGCGGCAGCACTGCGCACCTTCATCTTCGACCCGAACCCGGCGTGGGGGCCCGCCCTGGCCCCGGGAACCGACACCACGAGGATCGCCGGGACCATCGCGGCCGGCGCCACAGCCACCTGCTCGACGCCGCTGCATTGGACCCGCGCCCCCGATCACACCGAGATCCGCTGGCTGCTGGAACGCCGCACGTCGAATGCGCATCCCCGAGTCGTGCAGGGCGGCGCTTCGTCGACTTACACGATCCCGTCCGGCGCTCGCGGCGACCTGCTCTCCTGCGAACTGATCGGCTACACGCGTGGCGGCATCGTGACCGCGCCCTCACAGTACATTCGCGTCCCCCGCACCTGACCGCCGTCCACGGTCGGTGCCGCGCGCGAAGTTCCCCGCCGCGTCGGTCGAAGCAGGCCAACGCCTCCGGCGTGTCCGTCCGCCGAGCCCCACGGCACACCGCGCGGCGATCGGGCGCTGTCGGTAGAACGTGGGCCTTGCCCGATCCCGGCCGGTGAGGGGACTCGGTACCCGAGTCGCCGGCGCGATCGGTGAGGCGGTGACCGGCGAGGCGGGCGGCGCGATCCGTCGCGCCGCCCGCCCGCCATCCATGTCCTGATCGACCGCCCTCCATGCCAGTCGTGATCGGCCGTCCGGCGATGGCCGGACGGTCGGCCCCGGGCTCAGCCGGCCACGCCGGCCATCGGCAGGGCGATCCCCTTCATGTCCGATCCCGGCCCGTCGGTCTTGCAGACATCCTTGCAAGAGCTCTCGAGCGTGCAGCAGAGCGAGCAGATCGCTCCCGCGTGGAACGGGCAGAGCGCGACATCCGGCATCTCGAACTCCTCGTGGCATACGCTGCACTCGACCTGCTGGGTCGAGCGCTCGGCCGCCGGCACCGTCGGCTCGCGGGCGACGTAGAGGTTGCGGTTGCGCAACAGGAGCGAGAGGATCGGTGAGAGGATCATCGCGATCGTGATCGCCAGGAACGGCGACCAGGCCTTCAGGAACGATCCGAACGCGCTGTAGTACGCGGCGATCGACACGGCCGACGCGATCACCATCGAGCCGAAGCCGATCGGGTTGAACATCGGCAGGTGGGCCCGCTTGAACTCGATGAACGACGGGCTCGTCTTCAGCAGCGGCTTGTTGATCACGAGGTCGGCGACGACCGCGCCGATCCAGGCGATCGCGACGTTCGAGTAGAAGCCGAGGATGTTGTTGAGGAAGCTGAACATGTTCGCCTCCATCAGGACGAGGGAGATCCCCACGTTGAAGAAGACGAAGTACACGCGTCCGGGGTACCACTTGAACGCGGTCGAGAAGAAGTTCGTCCACCGCAGCGAGCCCGAGTAGGCGTTCGTCACGTTGATCTTGACCTGCGAGAGGACCACGAAGAAGACCGCGATCCCGAGCGCCAGGCCGTATGGCAGGAACTTGTCGAAGCCGGCGAGGAACTGGTGGACCGGCTGGGTGGCCACCGCCGAGCCGACCTTGCCGACGATGTAGAAGGCCAGGAACGCGCCGCCGAGCTGCTTCAGCGCGCCGAGCACGACCCAGCCGGGGCCGGCGGCGACGACCGCGAACCACCAGCGCTTGCTGGACTCGGGCGTCTTCGTCGGCATGAAGCGGAGGTAGTCGACCTGCTCGCCGATCTGAGCGATCAGCGAAAGCGCGATGCCGGCCCCGGCACCGAGTGAGATCAGGCTGAACGCGACGTGACCGCCGGTCGCCCCGCCGTAGTGGGTCCAACGCGAGTACGCGCTCGGATCCTCGACGGCGATCACGATGAACGGCAGGAACATCCCGACCAGCCAGAGCGGCTGGGTCCACAGCTGGACCTTCGAGAGCAGCGTCATCCCGAAGATCACGAGCGGCGGGATCATCAACGCCGAGGCCCCGTACCCGAGCCATAGGGGTATCCCCAGACCGAGATTGAGCCCCTGGGCCATGATCGATCCCTCAAGCGCGAAGAAGATGAACGTGAAGCTCGCGTAGATCAGCGACGTCACGGTCCCCCCGAGGTAGCCGAAGCCGGCCCCGCGGGTGATCAGGTCCATGTCGATGTTGTACTTCGCGGCGTAGTAGGCGATCGGGAAGGACGTCAGGAAGATCACGGTCGCCGCCAGCAGGACGGCGAACAGGGCGTTCCTGAAGCCGAACGTGACGGCCAGCGACCCGCCGATCGCGAAGTCCGCGAGGTAGGCGATCCCGCCGAGGGCGGTGTTCGCGACGGCGAACTCCGTCCATTTGCGATAGCTGCGTGGCGCGTATCGCAGCGAGTAGTCCTCGAGCATCTCGCTGTTCGCCTTGCTCCGGGCGTCCGTCGGCCCGCCGGGCTCGGCCGCACCTGCGCCCGGCGTGGTCCCTGCGTCGACCTGAAGGACTTCGAAAGTGTCCGGTTTCACGACCGTCTCCTCTGGAATTCGGGTGCCTGCCTGCCAGCACCCTCCGGCCGACCGGGGTGACTGCGCATCCCCCCGTGAGAATTTAACCCCGGGTGATTTGGCCTTCCGGCCATTGCCTGGACCGCTCACGTCCACGACCATCTGAGCGGTGGCCGCCACCACCACGGCGCATGGCGATCTCGCCGTCTTTCCCCAGACGAAGTTCCACCGGCCGTCGGTTCGCGACGAGCATGTCGAGCGGTCGGTCCTGCTCGACGCGATCGAGGCCAGCCGGGCGCGGATCGTCGTGGTGACGGCGCCGCCCGGCTTCGGCAAGAGCACCCTGCTCGCCCAGTGGACGGCCCGGTCGGCCGAGCCCGACCGGGTCGTCTGGGTCTCGCTCGACGCCGACGACACCGGACCCCGGCTGTGGTCGGCCGTCCTGACCGGCCTGCGCGACCTGCTCGGCCCCGGACTCGATCCGGCGCTCGACGCGGCCGAGGCCCCGGATGCCGACCTTCGGACCGGCGTCCTGATCGCCCTGCTCGACGCGCTCGCGACGACCACGGACCCGATCACGCTGATCCTCGACGACCTGCATCTCGCCCTCCAGGACGACGCGACCCGCGACAGCCTCGACTGGGTGCTCGCCCGCCTGCCGAGCGCCCACCGCGTGTTCCTGGCGAGTCGGAGGGATCTCGGCCTCGACGCGCTCGGTCGCCTGCGGATCCAGGGCGATGTGCTCGACCTGCGGGCCGACGACCTCCGCTTCGCCGACGACGAGGCGCTCCGCTTCCTGCGCGACCGGCTCGGCCTCGAGCTCGACGCGGACGACGTCGCCGCGCTCGAGGCCCGGACCGAGGGCTGGCCGGCCGCCCTCTACCTCGCGGCGCTCCGCCTCCGCCTGGGCGACGAGATCGGCGAGGTCACCGAGCAGCTGGCCGCCCGCGGCGAGGACCTGTTCGGCGCCCTGACCGACGAGGTGCTCCGGTCCTCACCCGAGCACGAGCGGCGCTTCATCCTCGAGACGGCCGTCCTCGACAGGTTCAACGCCGACCTCTGCGTCCGCGTGCTCGGCGACGACGCGACGACCCGGACGGCGTTCCGCCGGCTGACGCGGACGTCGCTCCTGCTCAGCCCGCTCGACCGCGGCCGGACGTGGTTTCGCTGCCACCACCTGCTCCGCGAGGTCCTCTACAACCGCCTGGCCGAGGATCACCCGAAGCGGACGCGGGAGCTCCACGTCCGGGCGGGCGCGTGGTTCGAGAGCGAGGGCGGGGAGACCGAGCTCCACGAGGCGATGCACCACTACCTCGCCGCCGAGGAGTGGGATCTCGCGGCCGAGCTCCTGACCCGCCACAGCATCCGCCTCGTCCAGTCGGGCGCGCTCGGCGGCCGGGCCCGCGACTGGCTCGGTCGGTTCCCGGCGCCGGTGATCCGCGGCGACGCGAGGCTCTGCTACGTCAGCGCCCTGCTCGCCGCCCTCGACGGCGACCGGCCCCGCCGGGACGCCTGGCTGGCCGACGGCGAGCGGGCCGGCTGGGACGGGCCGATGCCCGACGGGACGGCGTCGCTGCGGCTGGCCGGCCTGTGCCTGACGGCGATGATCTGCTTCGACGACCTCGGCGGGGCGATGCGGGCGGCGGCCGAGGCGCTCGACGTCCTCCCGGCCGGGTCGCCCGCCCGGTCGGCCGTGCAGGCGCTGAGCGCCTGGCACGCCCACCTGCTCGGCCTGACCGGCGAATCCGAGCAGCTCGCCCACCAGGCGCTCGCCGGCCAGGTCCACCTCCCGTCGGCCGGACTGCCGCTGGTCGCATACCTCCCGGTCGCCGTGCTCGCGCTCGCCGCGTGCGCCCGGGGCGACGTCGCGACGGCGACCCACTTCAGCGCGGACGCCGTCGCCGCCCGCGACTCCGGCCCGCTGCGCGGCGCGCCCCACTCCCTGCCGGTGACGTGTGCCGCCGCCCGCCTGCTGACGCTCCGCGGCGAGCCGGCCGAAGCCGTCGCCCGCTGCCAGGCCGGCCTCGAGCTGGCCCGCGACTGGCGCGACTCTTCCCTGATGGTGCCCGCCGCCCTGCTCGAGCTCGCCCGGGCCCAGGCGGCGCTCGGAGCGACCACGGAGGCCGACGCCGCCGCGCGGGCCGGCCGGGCCAGGCTGTCGGGCGCGCGGGACGCCGGCGTGCTCGCCGCCGAGCTCGGCGCGTTCGAGCTGCCCCAGCCGGCCGACCGACCCCGCCCGGCCGGCGCGCCGACCGGTTCGCGCCCGGCCCGCGGCTTCGACGAGCTGAGCGCCCGCGAGATCGAGGTGCTCCGGCGGATCGCCGGGCCCGGCAGCCTGCGGGAGGTCGCCGACGTCCTCTACATCTCGCGCAACACGATCAAGACCCACACGCGGGCCCTGTACGCGAAGCTCGGCGTCGGCACACGCGAGGAGGCCGTCCGGCGCGGCCGCGAGCTCGGCCTGCTCGGGCGACCGGTCGCCCGCCAACACGCCGACGACGACGAGAAGGAGGAGGCATGACGCTCGCCGACTGCACGGTGATGGTCGTCGAGGACCACGAGTTCCAGCGGCGAACGACGCTCCAGATCCTCGCCAACCTCGGGGCCGGCGCCCTCGTCGAGGCCGCCGACGGGGAGGGCGCGCTGCTGCTGCTGGGGAACGAGCCCCGGCCGGACATCGTCGTCTGCGACCTCGACATGCCCGGGATGGACGGGGTCGAGTTCCTGCGCAAGGTGTCCGAGCGGGGCGCCGGCACGGCGATCGTGATCGCCAGCGGCCTCGACGACAGCGTCGTCCGGTCGGCCGAGGCGACGGCCCGGTCCTACGGCCTGGAGGTTCTCGGCGCGATCCGCAAACCGCTGACCGCCCGCCTGCTGCTCGCGGCGGTCGGCCTCCACAGGCCGGCGTCCGCCCCGGCCCCCGAGCCGGCGGCGCCGACCGGCGACGATCCGTGGGTCGCGGCGCTCGCCGAGGACCGCGTCCGCGTGCGGATCCGCCCGCGCGTCGAGCTGGCCTCGGGCCGCCTGGGTGCGATCGAGGCGCGCGCCCACCGCGTCGAGCATGCGGCCGCGGGCGGTTTGGGAGGGGGCTTCGGAGCGGTGGACGTCGACGCGGCCACCGATCCACTGGGACCGACCGCGGGTGCCGTGGCGATGTCGGTCGCCGACGGCGTCGCCCGGGCCGGGCTGAGCGCCCAGCGCCAGCTCGGCGACGCCGGCGAGCTGGTCGATGTCGCGCTCGTCCTCCCGCCGGGCGCGCTGAGCGACGCGACGATCGTCGAGCGGCTCGCCGCCCTCGCGAACGCCGCCGGCGTCGAGCTGGCCCGCGTCTGTGTCGCCCTGCCCGACGCCCGCGGCGCGACCCCGTCGGCGGCCCCGCTCGATGTCCTCACGCGCATGCGGGTCCGCGGGTTCGGGCTCGGAATCGACGGGTTCGGGACGGCCCGGGCGACGCTCCAGGAGCTCAGGCAGCTGCCGCTGACCGAGGTCAAGACGGCCGCCGACGCGCTCGGCCGGGCAACCGGGTCGGTCCGCGGGGCCGAGGCCTTCGCGGCGACCGTCCAGTCGCTGCGCGACCAGGGACTCGATGTCGTCTGCGACGGGTGCGACTCCCAGGCCGAGTGGGAGCTCGCCCTCCAGGCCGGGGCCCGCCGGGCCCAGGGCGCGTTCGTCGGGCCGCCGCTCGCGCCCCAGGATATCGCCTCGTGGTCGCGGCTCTGGGGCGGGGGTGTCGTCCTGTGATCCCCAACCGGCCGCCGACGATCCGCGTCCTGTTCGGCACGCTGCTCGCGCTCGTGATGCTGCTCGCGGCCGGCCTGTTCGCGGTGACGAGCCTCCAGCGGGACACGGCGACCCAGCGGACGGCGGCCGAGCACCAGCGGGTCACGTCGTTCCTGCTCTCAGACCAGATGCGCCAGAGCTCGAACGATCTGACGAGGATGGTCCGCCTCTACGTGACGACTGGCGAGGCCCGGTACCGCGACTACTACAACGAGATCCTCGCGATTCGCAGCGGACGGGCCCGGCGGCCGGTGGTCTACGACAGCTCGTTCTGGGACCGGGTGCTCGCCAACGGCAACGCGAACGTCCCGACCGGGCCAGCCGTCTCGCTGCCCGAGCTGATGCGCCAGGCCGGGTTCTCGGGCGCCGAGTTCACCGCCCTCGACGCGTCGCTGCGGGCCTCGGACGACCTTGCCGGCCTCGAGGAGCGTGTCATGGACAAGGTCGCCCCGCGGATCGCCAAGGGCGTCGACCGGTCGTACCTCGGCGACGTCGAGCCGGATTACAACGAGCTGGTCAACCAGTCGTACAACCGCCAGAAGGGCCGGATCATGGCGGCGATCGACCGCTTCACGACGCTCGTCGACGACAGCGCCAGCTCGCGCGAGACGGCGCTCCAGTCGCGGACCGAGAAGCTGCTCGTCTCGCAGACGGGAATCCTCGTCCTGCTCGGCCTGACGCTCGTCATCACGCTCGCCCTCGCCGCCCGGCACATCGCCCGGCCGCTCGCCCGCCTGACCGGCGTGACCCGGCGGATCTCCGGCGGCGACTGGTCCCAGCGGGCGCCGGCCGACGGCGTCGCCGAGCTGCGGGAGCTGGCGCGTGACTTCAACGACATGGCCGACGCCGTCGAGCACGACCTCGCCGGTCGGCGGCGGGCCGAGCGGGAGGCCCGCGAGGCGCGCGAGGCCGCCGAGAGCGCCGACCGGGCGAAGTCGGCCTTCCTGGCGATGATGAGCCACGAGCTGCGGACACCGCTGGTCGCCGTGACCGGCACGCTCGAGGTGCTCGCGCTCGGCAGCCTCGACGCCGACCAGCGGGTCCTCGTCGACATCGCGACCCGGTCGGCCCGGTCGCTGCTCGGCGTGATCGGCGACGTGCTCGACTTCTCGAAGATCGAGGCCGGCTACCTCGACCTCGCGCCCGTCCCGACCGGCCTCGGACCGCTCGTCGAGGACTTCGTGACCCAGCACCGGCTGGCCGCGCCGGACGGCGTCGTCCAGCTCCGCGCGTCGATCGACCCGCGGCTGGCGCCCCGGCACGAGGTCGACCCGGTCCGCCTGCGGCAGGTTCTCGGCAACCTCGTCGGCAACGCCCTCAAGTTCACGCGGGAGGGCAGCGTCTCGGTGCTCGTCGAGGTCTCCGCCGAAGCCGAACCCGGCACCGTCCAGGACGTCAGCCTGATCGTCGAGGACACCGGGATCGGCGTGTCGGCGACCGACCAGCGGCGCCTGTTCGAGCCGTTCGAGCAGGCCAGCTCGGATTCCGCGCGCAACGGCGGCGGTACGGGTCTCGGCCTCGTGATCTGCCGCCAGCTCGTCGACGCGATGGGCGGCCGGGTCGAGATGACCAGCCAGCTCGGGCAGGGCACGACGATGCGGGTCGAGCTGCCCCTGACGGTCGCGCCGGACGCGCCGGCCGGCGACCCGGCCGGCGACCCGGTCGGGGATGTCGCCCGGCGGGCCCTGCCGGACCGGGGGGACGCCGAGCGCGAGGGCAGCCTGGTCCTGCTGGTCGAGGATCATCCGGTCAACCGGGAGGTGCTCGCCCGCCAGTTCGCGGCGATCGGCTTCGTGACCGACACGGCGGCCGACGCGGACGCCGCGGTCGACCTGTTCCGCCGCTCGCCGTACGGCCTCGTCTTCACCGACATCCAGCTGCCCGGCGACGACGGCTACCAGCTGGCCCGCCGGTTGCGGGCGGTCGAGGCGGCCGCCGGCCGCCGCCAGGCACCGATCGTCGCCCTCACGGCGAGCGCCCTGCGCGGCGAGCGGGACCGGTGCCTCGAAGCCGGGATGGACGATCTCGTCGTCAAGCCGGCGACGCTCGCCACGCTCGCGCACGCGCTCCGCCGGTGGCTGCCCGACGCGAGCTGGCCGGACCCGGCGGCTGACGGTCGGCCGCAGGCAGCCAACGGTGCGGGGCAGGCCGGTGTCGGTCCGGGGCGGGCGGCCAACGGTGCGGGGCAGGCCGGTGTCGGTCTGGGGCGGGCGGCCAACGGTGCGGAGCAGGCCGGTGTCGGTCTGGGGCGGGCCGCCGACGGTCGGTCGCAGGCCGGCGACCCGGCGATCGACCGGTCGGCGCTCGACGAGCTGACCGGCGGCGACGAGCAGCTCGGCCGGGAGATCCTGACCCGGTACCTCGAGTCGCTCGGCGAGGATCTCGACGCCCTGCAGGACGCGCTGCGCGACGGCGACGTCGGTCGCCTGCGCCGTCACGCCCATCAGATCGCCGGGGCCAGCCGGACGGTCGGCGCCCACGCCGTCGCGGCCGAGGCCAGCCGGCTCGAGCGCGCCGCCCGGACGACCGGCGACGGCGCCGAGCTCGAGCGGCTGGCCGAATCGCTCCGCCAGACGGTTGCCCGCTGAGCCGGGCCGCCAGGCCTGCCGGGTCCCGGACCCGGCGGGCCGTCGTTGGCCCGGCCTACCGGCTGAGGTCCGTCACCGGGCCTACCGGCTGAGGTCCATCACCGGGGTCGGCGTCGGCACCGGGGCCGCGCCCTCGGACTTGACGATCGCCGTGCCGATCCCGAAGAACTCGATCACGTGGCTCCCCCACCCGTGGCTCTGCTCCTGGAGTCGGACGCCGACGATGCCCTCGGCGTCGAGCGCCTCGGCCTCGGCCTGCATCCGGCCCATCGCGAGCTCGCGGGCGTCGTACATCGCCTGCGTGAAGTTCGGCATCTCGACGTTGCGGCCGGTGTTCTTGAAGGCTGTGCGCATCGACTGGTGGGCGACGTGGTAGACGCAGCTGCCCATCACCATGCCGACCGGCCGGTGTCCGGTTCGCAGCAGGGTCCAGAAGTCCTGTCCGGACAGGGCACTCGTGAACGGCCGGCCGTTCGGCGCCCGGTGGAGCTTGCCCTCGCGGTGCTTGATCGCCGTGCCGACGGCGATGAACTCGGCCATGTTCTCGCCCCACGCGTACCGGTTGATCGTCAGGCGAACACCGACGATCCCGTCTGCCCCGAGCTGGTCGGCCTCCTCCTCCATCCGTGTCATCGCCAGGTTGCGGGCCTCGTACATCGCCGCCGAGAGAACGGTCAGCTCCATGCTCTGGCGGTAGCCGGCCGCCTGCAGGCCGACGTGGTAGATCGAGCTGCCGATCACGAAGCCGACCGGGTCGAAGCCGGCCTCGCCGACGACGAGGAACTCGTTGACCGAAAGGTCCGACGTGAAGAGGCCCTTCTTGCTCTGCTCGAGCCGGCCCCGCCCGGCGTCGGGAACGCCCTCGAGCGACCCGGCGTGGTACTCGCTCGGCGCGTCCGGCGCCTCGGCCGGCGCCTCCGGCGCGAAGGCCTCCGGCGCGTCGTCCTCAGCCTGCGCGCCACCCTGCTGCGCGTCCCCACCCTTGCGGTTGAGCAATCCCATCGTCATCCTCTCGGTTGTCAGCTGGCGAGGGGTCCGTGGCCGGCTCGGGCCGGCGGCTTCTCCCCCCACAGAAGGTTCACACGCGCGCCGCCAGCGCCCCAGGATAGACCTCCGCCGGCTAGGAAGCGATGAGTCCGGGCAGGGGATGGAGTCCGTGCGCAATACACACCGACCGCCGGACCGGAGGTGCCGATGGGGAACCTGATCGTCTCGACGCAGATCACGCTCGACGGCGTGATGGACTCGATCGGCGGGTGGTTCAACACCCGTGGCGAGCATTCGTGGGACGTCGCCGCCGGACGGGCGGCGTTCGACCAGCTGCGCGCGGCCGACGCTGTTCTGCTCGGGCGCAGGACCTACGATGCGCTGTCGGCGATCTGGCCGGAGATCACCGACGCGGTCGGCTTCGCCGACCATTTCAACGCGAAACCGAAGCTCGTCGCCTCCCGCGGGCGCCTGGAATCGCTGACCTGGAACGCGACCCAGCTCGACGGGGACCTGCTCGCGGCGGTCGGAGCGATCAAACAGCGGACCGACGGCCACCTGCTCTCGTACGGGTGCGGCGGACTCGCCCACGACCTCCTCCTGGCCGGGCTCGTCGACGAGATCCGCTTCTGGGTCAATCCCGTCGCCTGGGGCGCCGGCCTCCGGGCCTTCCAGGACCTCGATCCGGTTGCGCTCGAACTGGTCAGCTCGACGACCTACGCCACCGGCGTCGTCCAGCTCGCCTACCGGCCGCTGCCCGCCGCCTGACCCACGGCTCCCACGGGCCGCCGCCCGCCGGCCGACACGCGCGCATCCCAGGCAACGCTCAGCTTCCTCGGAGGCTGCTCTCGGCCGGGGGGTCGAGTTTGTCAACAGACAATCGAACCCGGAGGAGTCACCTCGATGGAAGACACGACGCAGCTAACCCGCCGCCAGCTCGTCGGCACCGGCGCCGGACTCGCCGGCGCCGGCCTCGCGTTCGGCATGGTCCACTCGCCCGGCCGGGCGCTGGCCACCGCGTGCGGGACGCTGACCCCGACCAAGGAGGTCGGCCCGTACTTCGTCGAGGAGAGCCTCAACCGGTCGGACATCACGACCGACCCGACCACCGGCGTTGCCGTCGCCGGCGTCCCGCTCGCCCTGAACTTCACCCTGCTCGACGACGACGACGGCTGCCTCCCGCTCGAGGGAGCCCAGATCGACCTGTGGCACGCCGCGCCGTCCGGCCTCTACTCAGACGAGGCGGTCGAGGGCACGTCCGGCAAGAAGTACCTGCGCGGGTACCAGATCAGCGACGCGAACGGCCTGGCCTCGTTCAAGACGATCTATCCCGGCTGGTACTCCGGTCGGGCGGTCCACATCCACGCGCGGATCCGGATCTTCAGCGGCGCGACGGCGACCTACGACTTCCTCACCCAGCTGTTCTTCGACGACACCCTGACCGACGCCGTCTACACCCAGGCGCCGTACAGCTCACGGCCCAACCGCGACACGCTCGACTCGGCCGACCGTGTCTACGGGACCGACGGCGCCGAGATCCAGCTCGCGCCGATCGCCGACGGGTCGGGCGGCTACGTCGCGGCCTTCACGTTCAGCCTGAGCAGCTCCAACCAGGGCGACAGCGACGGCACGACGACCGCCACCGGCTCGACGGGCACGACGACGACGGGCACCGGGACCGGCTCGACGGGCACGACGACGACGCCGACGACGACCACGACGACCGCGGTCACCGATACGGTCGTGCTCGCGTCGCTGAAGACCGTCAGGTTCTCGAGGACCGTGCTCGGCAGCCGTGTGATGCACGTCCGGATCAGGACGCGGGAGACCGTCGCCCTCGACGTCCGTCTGCTCCGCGGGACGAGGTCCCTGCTGCGGACCAAGCGGTCCGCGCTGCTTTCGGGCACGCACACGCTCAAGATCACGGTCCCCCACGCGGTCGCCGCCGGCCGAGCAACGCTCGAGGTGATCGCGACCGACACCGCCAAGAACCGCAAACCGCTCCAGAAGATCGTCCAAGTCCCGAAACGCTGAGAGCGCGCTAAATAGGTTTTAGCTAAGTGAGGTTTCCAGTGCAACTCCGTCTGGCCGACGTGCTGTCATCGATTTGGAGCATGGGCACTGACGTCGTGCGCCAGATGGATAATCGGTGGACGATGACACCCGCTCCCGGTCAGCGTCGCTGGCGAAGGTCACAGCGCGCGGCGACGAACCAGGTGCCGTCGAGCAGCACCTCGCCGCCGATCTCCCGGGCCAGCTCGGCGGCGCGCAGGTAGCGTTTGTAGACCCGGTGACGAGACCCGTCGTCGAGGATCCGCTGCTCCCACTGCTCGGCCTCGACACCCGGACGCAGGGCCGAGTCGACGACGACGAGCTCACCGGCGACACGGGCCGCCTCGGCCAGGAACACGGCCCGTTCGCCGTCCGGCAGATGGCCGTAGAAATGACCCGTGAGCACGCGGTCGAACGCGTCGTCGGCGAACGGCAGGGCCAGGGCATCCCCGACCAGGGCAAGCCCGGCCGGCAGGCGGCGCTGGGCCTCGGCGACCATCTGTCTGCTCTGGTCGAGGCCGACGACGGCGCCGCGAAGGTGCCGGGTGAGAAACCCGCTGCCGCACGCCACGTCCAGCGTCCGGGCCGGCGGAAGTCCTCCGATCAGCGCGACCAGCCCGTCGACCGCTTCCCGCCAGCCCGGCCTGTCCCGGTTCGCGAACCGTCCGCGGCCGGTGTACCAGTCGTCGTACTCGGCCGATCTCCGGTCGTAGTACGCGGCGGTCGCCGGGTCGCGGGCGAACTCCGGCCGGCGGTCGCTCATCGTCCGGAGTGTGCCACGCCGCCGGATCTGCCAGATCTCGTGCAGTGTCGCCCAGCGCCTGGTCTACGCTCCTGGCGTGGTCGCGCTGTTTCCCGAGCTGGTCGACGATTTCCTCGACGCCCTGCGGGCGGCCAAGCGGTCCGAGCACACGCTGAGCGGCTACCGCAACGACCTCTACGGTGTCGCCGGCCGGATCGTCGCACCGGTCGGCGTGGTCGCCGGCGACGCCGATCCGCTGGCCCGGTCGGTGGCCCAGCGCGTCGGCGCACTCGCGGTCGACTCACTGGACCCGCGCGCGCTTCGCCGCGGCTTCGGCTCGTGGGCGTCAGATCATGCGGAGGGCTCACTCGTCCGCGCCTGGACCGTCTGGAACCGGTTCTTCGTCCATCTCGTCGACGACGACGTGCTGACTCGCAACCCGATGAAGTCCGTTCCCAAGCCGAAGCTTCCGAGCACCGCCCCGCGGTCGATTCGCCACGAGAACCCGGCCGCCCTGCTGATGGCGACCGCCGCGTCGGTCGATCCCCGGGCGAAGGCGACGAAGCGCTGGCCCGAGCGGGACGTCGCCCTCGTCGCGACGTTCTGCGTCACCGGCATCCGCCTCTCGGAGGCCGTCTCGCTGAACCTCAACAGCATCACCGGACCGGCCGGCGCCCGCCGGCTCCAGGTCACCGGGAAGGGCAAGAAGGACCGGGCAATCCCCCTCCAGCCCGGGCTCGAATCGATTCTCGACCGCTACCTGGCGACCCGCGAGGACCGCCACGGGCCCGGCGCGATCGACGACTGCACCGCCGCCCTGCTCGTCCACTACGACGGCAGCCGGCTGACCCCGGCCCGGATCCAGTACGTCGTCGAGCAGCTCTACAAGCGCGCGGGCATCAGGTCCGCCGTGCCCGGCGGAGCCCTCGTCCACGCCCTCCGCCACAGCTTCGCGTCGCTTGCCGTCGAATACGGGGCCGACGTCGTCGAGCTCCGTGACCTGCTCGGCCACTCGTCGCTCGCGACGACCAGCCGGTATCTGGATGCCAACGCCAGCCGGCTGCGGGAGGCCGTCGCCGGCCACCCGTCACAGCGGGCGGTCGACGCCTTCCGCTGAGGACCGCGCCCGCCGGTGAGCGCCGCTCAGGTGATCGAGAACGGCCGCGGATCGCTGGTGTCGATCGAGACGATGCACGACGGCGGGCACCCGAACGGCAGTTGCATCTGGTTGCGGGCCCACCACCAGCTGTTCGCCTCGACAACCGCCGCGTCCGGGATGTCGAGCTCGTAGAGAACGCACGAGTCCGCGCCGAGGTCCATCGCCCGGTGCCATGCGTAGTCGCTCGCCAGGTCACGGTTCGGCGACACGTACGACCCCGGGCGCAGGCCCTCGGCCTCGATCCCGGCTCGGCAGTCGACGGTTGTTCCGTGGTAGACGATCATGTTCCCTCACTCGCCGGCCCGCGCGAGCGCCGCGAGTCCGTATCGATCAGGCTACCAGCCCGCGCGGCTCACCTTCTCGCCGCCGGGGGACGTGCATTCCGTCGTCTGCGCCGGGTCCCGCAGGAGGGGCCGGGACCGCCGACGGGCGCGGAGCGCCGTCGCCGGTCCCAGCCGGCTCTACGCGGCCTCCGGCTCGGCGACCGCCACCGGCGCGGTCGTGTGGTAGCCCTTGCCCTGCTTGGCGATGTGACCCTCACGCTCGAGCCGGGGCAGCACTCGGTAGAGGTAGTTCGGAGCGATCGACATCGCCTTCGCCAGCTCGGACGCCGTGATGCCCGGCTGCTCGGCGATCAGTTTCGCCGTCAGCTGCGCCCGACCGCCGCCGCCGCCCTGACGCGGACGCTTGGCCGCGCCGCCGCGGGCAGCCGGCTTGGCCGCAGTCCGCGGACCCCGCCGAGTCGTCTTCGTCGCGGACGGAGCCGCGGCCGCCGGACTGCCGTCGAACAAGGCCGACACGCTGTTCAACTGCTCGAGTTCGGCGCGAAGCGGAGCGATGAGCTCCTCGAGCTCCCGCAGGCGCGCCTGTACCTGCTGATGAATTGTCCCTGCGTCGGGCATTCGCCCTCCTCCTTGAAGGTTTATGTGTGTGTCTGCTGAGAGAACCTCTGACCGGCTGACCGTTACCCACTGCGCTTACGAACCTATCACACGCAACGGACGGCGACTCACATTTGTTTCATCATCACACATTTCCACCGCTCAAGATATTTTTACCAATAAGAAGTGGCAACGCACTTCACGTCACCGCCAGCACCATTTCGGTGTCGGGGCGAGGCATGCTGACCTGTCAGGGGCGCCGCCCCGCCGGATCGCACGACACACCGGCGGCAACCGCCGGTCGCGCGGTCGCCGGGTCGGTCAGACTCGGGCGCGGCCGCCGCGGGGTGGGTCGGCCGGCCGCGACCGACCCACCCGGCCGTCCGCCGACCGGCGAGGCGGGCCGGCTCGAGCCTTATCCTGTGACGGGTGACCGGCGTCCGAAAGCCGCGCGGCTGATGCCGCGACTCGTCAAGATCGCGATCTCGATCGGCATCGCGGTGACCCTCCTGGCGTTCGTGATCTCCGGCCGGGCTCCGAAGCCGACCCCGGCCCCGGCGCTGCCGAGCCGGGCGATCGACGGCCCGAGCGTGTCGCTCGCGTCGGTCCGCGGCCACCCCGTCCTGATCAACTTCTTCGCGAGCTGGTGCGACCCCTGCCAGAAGGAGGCGCCGGCACTCGCCCGGTTCGCCGCGAGCCCGGCCGGCCAGGGCCACCTGATCGGCGTCGACACGGGCGACACGAGCGTCGCCGACGCGAAGCGGTTCCTCACGCGATACGACTGGCGGTTCTCCGTCCTGAACGACTCGAACAGCACGACCGCGAACGAGTACCGGCTCAGCTACCTGCCGACGACGTACGTCGTCGACGCGCGCGGCCGGATCGTCAGCAAGCTGCTCGGCCCGCAGACCGAGGCGTCGCTGACCGCGGCGCTGAAGGCTGCCTGACCTGCCGATGCTCGCCGAAGCCGCGGCCAGCGGCCCCGGGCTGGCGCAGGATGTCCTGCTGCCCGTGCTCGCCTACGCCTACTGGCGCCCGTACAACCGCCGGGCCCGCCTGCTCGCGGCCAACGGTCGGCCGGTCGGCCGGTGGCGGGAGTGGATGTTCGGCGGCGGCGTCGTCGTCCTCCTGATCGCCCTCTCGTCGCCGTTCGGCAGCCTCAGCGGCGACCTCCTGATCGCCCACATGATCGAGCACCTGCTGATCGGTGACATCGCCGCACTGATGATCGTGCTCGGCCTGACCGGGCCGATGATCGCCCCGCTCCTGCGGATCCGCGCGATCGGACGCCTGCGGTTCCTCGTCCACCCGCTCGTCGCCGCGCCGCTCTGGCTGATCGACTTCTACGCCTGGCACCTGCCGGTCCTCTACCAGGCGGCACTCCGCCACGACGGGATCCACGCCCTCCAGCATGCGTGCTTCTTCTCGTTCGGCTTCGCGATGTGGATGGCCCTGCTCGGGCCGCTGCCCAAGCCGGCGTGGTTCGGCAACGCCGCGCGACTGCTGTACATCGGCGCCGTCCGGCTGGCCGGCGCCGTCCTGGGCAACATCTTCCTCTGGTCGCACACCGTCTTCTATCCGTACTACGTAGGCCGCGACTCGGCCTACGGGATCTCGGCCCAGAGTGATCAGAACGTCGCCGGCGCGGTGATGATGGTCGAGGGAAGCATCCTCACGCTCGGCCTGTTCGCCTGGCTCTTCCTGCGGACGGCCGCCCAGTCGGAGGAGCGCCAGGAACTGCTCGACTTCGCGCAGGCCAACGCGTACACGCTCGACGAGGCGCGTGCGACGCGGGCGGTCGCGGCCGGCCGTGGCGCCGAGCTCCGCGTGCGCCTGGAGGGTGCGGCAGTCCGCCGTGCCGCCCACGAGGACGATCCCCCGGCGTCCGGCGCGGACGGCGCCGACACCGGCGCGGCCCCCCGCGTCGGTATCTAGAGTCTCCGCCCGGATGACCGATCAGCGCACGCCCACGACCGTCGACGAGGACCCGATCCCGCCAGCTGCCGGCGAGCCGACGCCGGCACCCCTGCGGCCCCGGCCGCCCTGGCGGGTCCTGGCGCCCGTGCTCGTGATCCTCGTCGTGCTCGCCGGCTTCACGCTGCTCGCGAGCCGTCCCGGCAAGTCCCGGACGCCGCTCCCCGGCGGCGTCGTCGCGGCGGCCTCGCCCGGTCCGTTCGACGGCGGGACGCTGACGCCGGTCAAGCCGGCCCCGCCGACCACGCTGCGCAACTACCTCGGAGAGAAGGTCTCGCTCTCCCAGTACCGGGGCAAGGCCGTCTTCGTGACCTTCCTCTACACCCACTGCCCGGACGTCTGCCCGCTGATCGCGTCGAACCTCCGCGCGACCCAGGCCGCGCTCGGCGCCGAGAACGCGAAGGTCCAGATGCTCGCGATCTCGGTCGACCCGACCGGTGACACGCGGGCGACGGTCGGCGACTTCCTGCGTGTTCACAGGCTGGTCGGCCGGATGCAGTACCTCGTCGGCTCGGCGGCCGCGCTCGGACGGGTCTGGGCGGCCTGGAACGTCGGCTCCGAGCGCGACGCGGGCTCACCCGATCTCGTCGATCACAGCGCGCTGGTCTACGGGATCAGCGCGACGGGTGACGTCACGACGATCTACCCGGCCGACTTCAAGCCGGCCGACCTCGTCCACGACACCCCGCTGCTGGTGAGCCGGTGACGGCCGCCCGGGCGACGCGCGGGACGCCGGGTCGCGGCACGCCGTCGCCGTGACCGGCAGGCTCCGACGCGCGGTCGTCTGCGGCTCGGCGCTGGTCGCGGCCTTCGCCTTCCCGGCGAGCGCGTCGGCCCACGGGATCGTCGGCCGGGCCGACCTGCCGATCCCGGCCTGGCTGTTCAGCTGGACCGCGGTGGTCGTGCTGATCGTGTCGTTCGTCGCCCTCTCGACGCTGTGGACGACACCCCGGCTCCAGGGTGCCCGGTCGCGGCGTCTGTTCGCCGTCACGCCGCGGCTCGAGCTGGTCGGCAACGCGATCGGCCTGGGCCTCTTCGCGCTCGTCGTCTACAGCGGCCTGGCCGGCGCCCAGGTCCCGTCGGCGAACTTCTCGGTGACCTTCATCTACGTGATCTTCTGGGTCGGCCTGCCGGTCGCCAGCGTGCTCTTCGGCGATGTCTTCCGGGTCTTCAACCCCTGGCGGTCGACCGCCAGGCTGGTCGGCCTGATCTGGCATCGCCGCCTGGGTCGGTCCCGGCGGACATATCCGTCGCGGTTCGGCGTCTGGCCGGCCGTCGCCGTCCTGGTCGGGTTCGGCTGGCTCGAGCTCGTCTACGTTCCGGCCGACCGCGAGCGGCCGTCGACGCTCGCCTGGCTGTCGATCGGCTACTTCGTCGTGATGGTCCTCGGGATGCTCGCCTTCGGCGTCGACGACTGGGAATCCGGAGCAGACGGCTTCAGCGTCTACTTCAACCTCCTCTCGCGCCTCGCGGCGTTGACCTGGCGCGACGGGGTCGCCTACCTGCGCACGCCGCTCAGCGGCCTGGCCAACCTCGAGCAGCGGGCCGGGACGGTCGGCCTGATCTGCGCGATCATCGGGACGACGACCTTCGACGGGGCGAGCAACGGCGCCTACTGGCGTGACGTCGAGCCCAGCCTGGTCAGCATGTGGCAGTCGCTCGGCTTCGGCCAGACGCCGGCGATCGAGCTCGCCTACAGCGTGGGCCTGGCCTTCTGCATCGTGCTGATCGCCGCGATCTACCAGGTCGGCGTCCGCGGCATGCACAGCGTGAGCACGCGGTACGGGACGGCCGAGCTGACCCGGACCTTCGCGCACACGCTCGCGCCGATCGGATTCGCATACGTATTCGCTCACTACTTCTCCTACCTGATCTGGCAGTCCCAGGCGATCGGCTACCTGATCTCCGACCCGCTCGGCAACGGCGCCAACCTGTTCGGCACGGGCGGTGCCCAGATCGACTACACGATCGTCTCGTTCGCGGCGATCTGGTACGTCCAGGTCGCCACGCTCGTCGCCGGCCACGTCGGCGGTCTGGCGCTGGCCCACGACCGCGCGCTCGTGCTCTACACCGACGTCGCCGAAGCGACCCGGTCGCAGTACTGGATGCTCGCGGTGATGGTCGCCTTCACGAGCTTCGGACTCTGGCTGCTGTCGGCCGTCGGCACATGAAGGGCGTCAACCTGCGTCTGCTGGCCGGGCTCGCCGTCGTCAGCCTGCTGGCGATCCTCGGGCTCGCCCTCCTGCGGCCGTCGAGTCCGGCGGCCCGGCCGGCCGCGCCGGGGCTGCGGGACGCGTCGGTCCTCCCGGCCGCCCTCGTCGGCCGTCCGGCCCCCGAGATCCGCCTGCGCGACGACACCGGCGCGACGTTCGACACGGCGAGCCTCGCCGGCAGGCCTTACGCCGTGACGTTCCTCTACACGTCGTGTCCCGACGTCTGCCCGCTGATCGGCAACGAGCTCCGCCAGGCCCTCATCGAGCTCGGGCCGCTCGCGTCGAAGGTCGCGGTCGTCGGCGTGTCGGTCGACCCCACCGGCGACACGCCGGCTGCCGTCAGGGCCTGGCTGAAGGTCCACCGGGAACCGGCGAACTTCCACTATCTGATCGGCACGGCGGCCACGCTGACGCCGGTCTGGAAGGCGTACTTCGCCCTGCCGCAGACGCCCGGCGATCCGCAGAGCTCGCACAGCGCGACGATCTGGCTGGTCGACGGCCACGGCCGCCGCCGTGCCCTGATCACCGCCGGCATCCCCGTCCCCGCCGGGGACCTCGCCTACGATCTACGAGCCCTCCTGTGAACGTGCCTGCCCCGAAGAGGACGACTCCTGTGGACGTGCCAGCCAAGAAGACGACAAAGAACCGGCGCCGGCTGCTGGCGACCGCGCTGAGCCTGGTCGTGCTCGGAGCGCTCGCCCCGGCTCCGGCGGCACTCGCGACGGCGCCGAGCCCGGCCAGCGAGAGCGGCAACCCGATCAACGACCAGGGCTCGAACTACAACTACCGGTCGAACATCACGAGCATCACGCCGCGCGTCCCCGGCCTGACCATCCAGGTTCTCGAGTTCGCCGACCGTCTCCAGCTGATCAACCACACCGGCAAGACGGTCACGGTCTACGGCTACTCGGGCGAGCCGTACGCCCGCATCCTCGCGAACGGCACGGTCGAGCAGAACGTCCATTCGCCGGCGGTCTACCTGAACACGAACTTCTACGCCGACGTGACCGTCCCGGCCTCGGCCAGCGCGACCGACCCGCCGGACTGGCAGGTCGTCGACAAGACCGGACAGTTCGAATGGCACGATCACCGGATCCACTGGATGTCGCCGGTCACGCCGCCGGAGGTCAAGAACAAGAGCAAGCTGACGAAGATCTTCAACTGGACCGTCCCGATCTCGGTCGGTCCGCAGAAGAGCACCGTCGACGGTGAGCTGTTCTGGACGCCGGAGAACTCGAAGGCCCCGGTCGGCGCGATCGCCGCCCTCGTCGTCATCCTGATCGCCGCGGTCGGCCTGGCGATCGTCGTCCGCCGCCGGCGGCGCCGCGTTGCGGCGCCGACCGCGGACGGTCCGGGCGCCGAGGTCTGGTAGCCGAGACGCGGGTTCGGTCGGCGCCGTCGCGACAGGGCCGGGCGCCGCTCAGCTGCGGGTCCTGCCCTCGTGGAGCATCGCGACGGCCTGTGTCACCCGACGTTGACGTGTCGCGTCGGTCTTGGCCTCGTCGATCCACCGGGCGAACTCCTGCGGTGGGTGTAGGCCAGCCCGTCGAACGCCGCCCTCGCGACCGGGTCGCCGGCCAGGGCGGTCGTGAGCGCCTCCGGCGAGTCGACCTCGCCTGGCGCGGTGTCGAGCTCGAGCTCGACGGCGACCGTGTCTCCCGCCGCGACGCCGGCCGCGTCCCGGACAGCCCGGCTCAACCCGACGAGAGACTCTCCGCGCATGCGGGTGACCGTCGTCCGCCAGGAGTGGGCATTGACAGTCCCGAGAACAGGAAATCGCTTGGCTCCCTCCCCCACCGCGGCCACCTGATCGTCGTCGAGCACGACGGCCGCGGCCGGCCCGCGGGCCTCGAGGACGGTGGTGAAGGCGATCGCGCCCATGCCGGGCGATTCTCGCACGCCGCGGCCCGACCGCGCGGCGAGCCCGGGCTGCCCGCGGCTCAGCCGACGAGCGTGATCCGGCGCTTGATCGTGCTCAGGCCGGTCGTCTTCAGCGACGCGGTCGTCCGCAGACGCCCGTGGTGAGTCTTCAACTGACGCTCGCCGGTCGGCGTCAGGCGCACGCTGAGGTTCTTCGTCGCCCCGGCGAGGATCGTGAAGTGTGCGAGTCCGACCGTCTTGTCCGTCCGCAGGCTGACGGTCCCGGTGCAGGTTCGCGTCGCGCACGACACGCCGACCTTGGTCACGCGGCTGTGGACCTTCGCCGTCGTGCTGGTGAGCCTCGCCCGGCCGCTGGTCGTCGCCAGCGCCGTGTGTGCCACGGGCGCGCCGCTCGGCGTCGGTGGCGCGATCAGCTGCTGACCGGCAGCCTGGGCAGCCGATCGGATGAAGTTCTGGATGTCGTCGTTGGAGATTCGCACGTACACGCCGGGGTCGCCGGCCTGGGCGCAGCCGGCGCCGAAGTCGACGAGCCCGGCCAGGACGTAGTCGCTGGGCGCGGTCACCGGGTTGTTCACGTCGACGACGAGCGGGCCGCCGCTGTCACCCGAACACGCGTCGACGCCGCCGGCCGGCTCTCCGGCGCACAGCATCCGCGGCGTCAGCGGTGGAATGCCGACCGGGCCGAGCGGGGCGTAGTCGTCGGCGCAGGTCGCGTCGCTGACGAGGTGCGTCTGGGCGGCCTGGAGCTGCTGCGGCAGGTCGGCGTTCTGATCCTGGGCGCCGACGGCCAGCGCGCTCGTCTCGCCCCAGCCGCTGATCGTGACCGGCTCGGCCGGCGTCACGTTCGGATTCGCGTAGGTCGCGGCCAGGGCGCTCGAGATCAGCGCGATCGGCGCGACGCTCGTCGTGCCGTTGTCCGGCGGCGACCCGGTGTACAGGGGCGTCGTGAGGGTCACCACGGCGATGTCGTAGTCGGCGGTCACCGGGTTGTAGCTCGGATCGACGGCGATGCTGGCGGCGACCGGGGCGGCCGGTACCGAGAGCGGCAGCGTGGCCGTGCCGGTCAGCGTCGTGACCTCGCTCGCGGGAACCGTCTGGCCGGTCGTCTCGTCGGTCACGCAATGCGCGGCCGTGAGGATCTGGGTCGGGTCGATCACGACGCCGCCGCAGAAGGCCAGCGACCCGGAGGCCGGGCCGAGCGGAAGGCTCGGCGTCTCGACGAAGAGCGCCGCCTGGTAGGGGAAGCCGGCGATCGACGGGACGGACGCGCCGCCGACGATTCGCGTCGTGGCGCCGGCGGGGAGCGCCTGGGCTACGCCGGTCGGGCCCGCTAGGGCGAGCAGTAGCCCGATCAGGCCGGCGCGAGATTTCATCCAAGCAGGGTGCAGCACGGGCCTAAGAGTGTCCTAAACCCCGCCGACGCGCCTCCCGGCCGCCGCCGGCCCGCGCTCGCGGGCACGGGTCCGGCGGCCCGATCGCGCGAGCTCGCGCCGGCGATCCGGGCGACCGGTAACCTGTCTGTACGGCGGACCGCCTACTCGACCAGCGCGCCTCGTGCGCGCAGCCGGCCAACGCGGCGATCTTGCGATCGCCGGCCAGTCCCGGTGGTTGGGAGTGTCAAGCCGCCCAGGCAAGACACACAGTCCTGGGACGTTGTAGTTCAGAGGCGATCCATGACCGCGCGGATACGGGCGAGTCCTTCGGGGCTCGCCCGGTTCGCTTTCCGGCCCGGTCGGCGCGCTCGCCCGCGCCTGCCGGCGGCCGGGGGCCGGGCCCGGCCGCCGGCGATCGCGTTTGGCCGCCGCGCGGACCGGGTAGACCCCGTCTGCCGGTGGATCCGACGGATCCGACGCAAAGATGTCACCGAGATTAAGGAGCGCCCAGAGATGAGTGACAGCTACCTCGACCAGGCAAAGGGCCGCGTCAAGGCAGCCGCCGGGATGATCACCGGCGATGAGAAGCTCAGGCGGCAGGGCGAGACCGATCAGGCCGCGGCCCATGTCAAGCACGTGGCCAGCCGTGTCATCGACCGTGCGAAGGACGCGTTCAAGAAGACGACTTAGGCTTGCGGTGTCTCCCGGCGAACGTTTCCCCCACGCTCAGACCGAGAGGTATACACTGTAAGAGCAGTACCCATGAGTGCCTCCCCCGCACTTATGGTTCGAAGAGCCCGGCGCGCCCCACGCCAGGGCTCTTCGCTTTTCTGGGGCCGGCCGGTCGTCCCGCGTCGCCGGCGCCTATCCTGCGGCGGCATGGCCTCCAGCCGAGACGGATCGCTCCTGAGTCGCCGAACCGGCGCGTGCCCGCCGCCGGCCGGCGGTCCGTCAGGCCCAGCCGCCGACTGTCCGTCAGGCCCGGGCGGCGGCCGGGGTTTGCGCTCGGGCCCCGTCGGGTAGCAGCCGGCCGTGGATCGGGCGAGCCCAGAACTCCGAGCCGACGCGCGGGGCAGATCGCGATCGCGTCTACGATGACGCGGGCGCCGAACGTCCGTCTGGGTCTGGTCAACCTGCCCGAGAACGTGTCGCTCGTCCGTGAGGTCCTGGCCGGCCTGGCCGGCGCCGTGCCGCTCGACGACGGCCTGCTCGACGATGTGAAGACAGTCGTCAGCGAGGCCTGCAACAACGTCGTCCTGCACGCCTACGACGGCGCTCCCGGCCCGCTGGATGTCGAGATCCGGATCGCGGCCGGCACGCTCGAGATCGCCGTGCGCGACAGCGGTTGCGGGATCCGACCCCGCCTGGGGACGAAGGGCGAGCTGCAGGGGATCGGGATCCCGGTGATCCACGCCCTCAGCGACCGCGTCGAGTTCACCGGGGGGATCGGCGAGGGCACCGAGGTCCGGATGTTCTTCGACGTGCCGGGCGCCCGCGAGCTCGACCCGGCCGCGGCCGACGAGCAGCAGGACGGGCCGCCGCCGGCGGTGGTCGATGCCGCGAGCGGGTCCGCGCAGGCGGCGACGCTGATCGTCGCGCCGATCAGCCTCGCACGCAGCGTGCTCAGCCGTCCGCTGACGGCGCTCGCCGCGCGAGCCCGCTTCTCGATCGACCGCCTCTCCGATCTTCAGCTCGTGACCGACGCGATCACCGCCCACGCCGGACGCTCGCTACGCGGCGGCCGCCTCCAGGTCGGCGTTCTCGTCGCCACCCGGGACCTCGAGCTGCGAATCGGGCCGCTCCGCCCGGGGATGGCAAGCCAGCTGATCGGCGACACCGCCGTCGCCGGTCTCGAGCCCCTGATCGAGACGCTCGCCGACGAGGTCACCGTCGAGAGCTTCGGCGACGCGGATGTTCTGACGCTCCGCCTGCTCGACTCCCGCTGAGCGCCGGGCGCCCGCCGGCCTGCCGCCTGCCGCCTGGCGGCCGCTGCCGGCCCGGCCCGGCGGCTGCCGGCCCGGCGCCGGCGGAGGTCAGGGCGCGCCGATGTCCACCGTCTCGCGAAGTTCGGCCAGCGCGCTGCGCAGGAGCCGGGAGACCTGCATCTGCGAGACGCCGACCTGCTCGGCGATCTGCGTCTGGGTCAGCCCGCCGACGAACCGCAGCTCGATGATCCGGCGATCCCGGTCGGCCAGGTGATCCATCGCGGTCGAGAGCGCCGACCGGACGTCCACGAGCTCGAGCCGCTGGTCGTCGGCGCCGAGCACGTCGGTCCGCACGCCGGCCTCGTCGTCGTCGAGCGCCGCGTCGATCGACTCGGTGTCGTGAGCCGACCGGGCCTCCAGCGCGTCGAGGACCGCCTCGGCGCTCAGACCGGCCGCGTCGCCGAGATCCTCGACGGTGGGCGCCCGGCCGAGCTTGGCCGAC